>DASZIA010000630.1:0-51194 GCA_035949535.1 Planctomycetaceae bacterium
GTGGGTGAATTACTTGTTCTGACAAGATCGTTCCTCGGGAGGCACCATGAAAACCCTCAGACATTTCCTCTTTAGCGTGCTTTTGGTCGGGCTGCTCACCACTCGCGGATGGGCCGACAACGTCAAGGAAACAGCGCTCGATGGCCCTGACGGCGTCAAAATCAAGATCCGCATGGAGGGGCCCACGACGGCGGAAACGCCGCTGCAAGTTGTCTGCCTGTTCAAGCACAAAGAGTCGGGGGACAAGATGCTCGCCGCGGCTGTCGATTTGGATAAGGATCTCCACGGCGTGATCTCGTCGCTTCGCAATCGCGGCGAGTTTGCCGGAGACGCACTGGAGACGCTGTTGATCGTTCCTCCCGCGGGAACGATCAAACCAAAGCTGCTCCTCCTGATCGGCATTGGCGAAGAAAGTTCCTTCTCGCTCGACCGCATGGAGGAAGTGGGACGGGTCGCGGTCCGCGAAGCGGCGCGTCTTGGGGCCAGCAAGATCGCATTTGCCCCGCTCGTCCGCGACCAGGGGAATTCGCAATTTGGAACGGGCGATGTGGGCCATCGTGCGATTCGGGGACTCCTCTCGGCCTACGACACCGACCGGCGAATGCAGAAGGAAGGCCTCGCCAGGCCGTACACCCTCGAAGAGTGGTCGGAGGAGGCAGGTCCTGCCTTCTTTGACGACACCGTTGAAGGCGCCAAGAAAGCGATCAGTGAGGCCAAGACGCTGATCCACGACCGATCGACCAAATCATTCGCAAGCCAGTAATGCCTCTGGAGAACGCTGATGGCGACTATGAAAGCTCTCCGTTTCGAGAAGTATGGGCCACCTTCGGTGCTGTCGGTCCAAGAGCTTCGGGTGCCGGATCTCAAGCCGAAAGAGGCGCTGGTCGAAGTGCACGCCTCCGCCATTAACCCCAGCGATGTGAAAAACGTGTCCGGGGCCTTCGAAGCCTCGTTGCCGGGCGTGCCAGGGCGCGACTATGCGGGCGTCGTCGTCGCCGGCGACGGATGGAAGGGCAAAGAGGTCTGGGGCAGTGGATCTGGGTTCGGCGTGACCAGGGACGGTACGCACGCCCAATATCTCGTCGCAGACTTGGATTCGCTCTCGGAAAAGCCGTCGCGGCTGTCGATGGAGGAAGCGTCCGCCGTCGGAATTCCTTATCTCACAGCATGGTCGGCACTGATCGACGCAGCCGACACTCAGGCCGGAGAAACCGTGCTGATCACGGGTGCGGGCGGAGCGGTGGGCCGGGCGGCGACCCAGATCGCGCACTGGAAAAAAGCAAGAGTGATCGGCGCCGATATTTCCGACCAACCGTCTGAAGCCGATGTTTTCGTCGACGTGAAGAGCAGAGATCTCCCGGTCGAGATCAAAGCGTTGACCGATGGGAAGGGGGTTGACCTCGTGCTCGATTCCGTCGACGGCCCGATGTTCGAACCGTCCTTGAAGTCGCTGCGCCGCGGCGGTCGCCAGGTGGCCATAACGAGCACCGGTAGCGGACGCGTCGAATTCAACCTGGTTGATTTCTATCACAATCTCCAGCGACTGATCGGCGTCGACACCATAAAGCTCACGGACCGTGAAATCGCGAACATTATGAATCACCTGCGAGTAGTCTTTGAAGAGGGCTATTTGCGACCGTTGCCCGTTCAGACATGGACGCTGGATCAAGGCATCGATGCATACGAGGCGGTTGAGAAGGGAGCAAAGTCAACCAAACACATCCTTCTGCCTCTCGGAAATTGAGTCGGCAGCTATATCGATGGCGAGGCATGACCACCCACGCGACGGCGCCGAAAGCGGTGTACGGGCGCAGCAGGCGCACGTCTTTGGTTGGCAGGATTAATTAGTCGCTCGCTGGGAGGATTGCGTGATGAGAAAGCGAATGTGGCGTGTAGAGCGGTGCAAGGTAATAGTATGTGCGTCGCTAGCGGCAGCTGCGGTTTTTGGGCCTTCGCAATTAACCCTGGCGCAGAACCGAAGCGCACGCCCGTTTGAAGATCCGCGAGGCGCCTCAACTGCCACAGCTAAACCGACGAAGTCGATGGTGGACAGTCGGAGGGTGAAGAAAAGTTGGTCGGTAACGATGGCAGATGGTTCAAGGATCACAAACCTCGACTTGCGGGGTCGCGCAACGCTTCTCGTCTTTAATCGCGAGACTGAATGTCCGCACTGCCGGCAGCAGCTCGACTCGATTGCCGCCCATCGCAACGATTTCAAATTAAGAAACATCAGGATTGTGGCTATTTCTCCGTTTCTCCCATCGCTGGATACGAGGCCCCTAACGAACAGCTGGTACCGTGTCGCAGCCGACAACGATCTCGCCGCGTTCAGGTACTTCGGTTTCGCCGACGACAACAACATTCCGACCCATGGACTCGTGCTGATGGACCCGAGTGGCCGGATCCTCTTGAGCGAAAGTAAAACGACGGCGAGGGTCGATATTGAGAAGGTCCTCGCTGAATGTGATCGCCGATTGCGCGAGGCAGCCGCATCAGAGACATCGGAAAGCAATTGAATTTGGGCGGCGAAAAGGGCAGAGGAACGCACCGGGCGTTTTTGGCGCGAGTCTCGTGGATGCGCTGGCTGATCAATTCCCGGGCTGCGACCAGTTGCGAGTTAAAAAGCCTTATTGATCCATTGATCGAGCGTTTGCCCTGTGCCCCAGAAAGAGGCCGCTTCTTACCAGCGGCAACTTAATGAGGTGCCGCACGACCTCCTCAAGGACATTGTTCCAGCTGGTGGCTTTGTTCTCCAATTCGCCGGATGCGCACGTTACCGCAACCGCGCGGTATGCGCCCGCCACTTTCTGCGTTGCCAAATAAGCAAGGAATGTCACCGCAGTGCGGACAATCTCCTTAGCGACGCATCTGTTTTTTGAAGCCGAATTCTCCGCGGCATGATCCGGGTCCCCTTCGGTCGCGAGGAATTCCGCGAGATCCGTGATTTACTTGACGCGGTTGGCAGTGGAGCAAGTCCGAGAAGGGATTGCTCGTCCACCCCACGGACAAGGAAATTACTGTCTGGCATGATCCCTATAGCCATGAATTGCGGCTCGCGCGCAAGCTGGCTGAGTCAATTAGACGGCAGGTGAAGGACCAAGCGAGGTGATCAGAGTCACTGCGACGCGCGATAAACTGCTCTGACATTGTCAGAGCAGTGGTGCAAAGCCGTGAAAATCCTCGAGAAATCGTGTGATCTGCGCAAATCTGTGGAAAGTCGTCTCATTCACTTAAGTGTCGAGCCGAAAATCTTTTAAGCAGAAATCCCGAAATCGCCTCTTAATCAGTTGCCCTGCTGTGACGCGATCAACGCCAGCGTCACCCTGCGAATTGCCGCCGGTAACCCGTCCCAGGCCGCGATCACGCGTTGCAGATCAGGGTCAAGCGACGCCAAGCATTGACAATTGAGACCGCCAGAATGCAGCGCCCGTGCAGCGCAGGGGGGTTGGCATTCGACGCAACCGCAATCGCCGTTTACGGTCGACTCACCACAGGACGCGGGTTCGATTCCCGTCGCCATTGGCTTGCCGTTTTGCGAAATTGAGATTCATCGAACAGGCTGGAATCGGCATCCTCGCTGAAGCAATGGCACCGAAGCCAGACAAGCCGATGAAGCCGACGTCAAGGCAAACGCCCGCTTAGACTTCTGCCGATCCAGCTCGGGTTTTTCACCGTTCTCAGCTTGCTCAAACGCCTTCCCGTAGGCCCGAAAGCTGTGCCTGCCGCACGCGCCAATCCAAGAATAAGCGTTCGACCATGCGGAACGTCAACCAGCGGAGAGCCACGCCATGCCGACAGTCGAATGTCCAAATTGCGTCGCGAGGTCCGCCGACTGAATGCCCCCCGCGTTCGGTCGTCGGTCGACTCGCGGCATTTTGTCACGCGAGGCGATATCATCGAATGCGTTCAGAAATGACGGCTCGCGAACGATGAGACGATCGGGCGGCGGATCACCGCCCGTTTCACATTTCGAGGCACGCCGTGGATCTGCGCGGGCAAACCATTTTGTTGACGGGCGGCGCCGGTTTTATTGGCTCCCATCTCGCCGATGCGCTCGGCGACTGCAGGCTGCGGATTGTGGACGATTTTTCGACGGGTCGGGAAGCGAATCTTGCCCGCCGCGTGGCCCAAGGCGACCTCGAAATCACGCGCGGCGATCTGCGCGACGCGTCGCTGTTGCCGGGACTGCTCGAAGGAGTCGACGTGGTGTTTCACCTGGCCTGCCGCGGCGTGCGGCACTCGATCGGGCACCCACTCGACAACCACGCCGTGAATGCCACGGCCACGTTGCAGATGCTCGAGGCGGCTCATCGCGCCCGCGTGCAACGGTTCGTCCACGTTTCTTCGTCAGAGGTCTACGGCACGGCTCGGGCGGTACCGATGGACGAAAGCCACCCCACGTTTCCCGAAACTGTGTATGGAGCCTCCAAGCTTGCCGGCGAATGCTATGCACGCGCCTGCCATCAAACCCACGGTTTTCCGACGGTCGTCGTCCGCCCGTTCAACAATTTCGGCCCGCGGAGCCACCACGAGGGTGACTCGGGAGAGGTCATTCCGCGATTTGTCGTCTGGGCCCTCAACGGTCGAGCGCCGGTCATCTTCGGCGACGGTGAGCAGACCCGCGACTTTATTTACGTCGAGGAGACTGCCGCTTGGCTGCGCAAGGTGGCCGAATGCGATGCGCTTGTGGGCGAGACCATTAACCTCGGTTCGGGCCGCGAGATGTCGATCCGTGCCCTGGCCGACCTGGTCTACGATGTGGTCGGCTGCAAATGCACGCCCGAGTTTCGTCCCCCACGGCCCGGCGACGTGCGGCGACACGCGGCCGACGTCACCAAGGCGCGTGCGCTGCTGGGACTCGAAACTCGCGTTGGGCTGCGCGAGGGAATTCAAAAGCTCGTGGCTCATCTGCGCGATTCCGGCAACGTCGAGGGACTGCTCGCCCAAACGCAACCGATCAATTGGTGAATCGTCCATGCCTCGTACGCTAAGCTGGAGACTGCGGCTCGCCCGAGGACCATCGTGATCCCGATCACCAAGCCCTGTTTTGGACCCGAAGAAGCGCAAGCGGCCGCGGCCGTCATCGCCAGCGGATGGGTCACCCAGGGACCGCAAGTCGCCGAGTTCGAACGGTCCGTCGCCGATTACTGCCAGACGGCCGAGGCGGTTGCCGTGTGCAATTGCACCTCGGCCCTGCATCTGTCGTTGTTGACCCTGGGCATCGGCCCGGGCAACGAGGTGATCTGCCCGTCGCTGTCCTTCATCGCGACGGCCAACTGCATTCGCCACGCGGGCGCGACGCCGGTCTTCGCCGACGTCGATCCGTCGACGTACAACCTCGACTCCGACTCCGCCGAGGCCGCCATCACGCCGCGGACAAAGGCCATCCTGGTCGTGCACCAGATCGGCTTGCCTGCCGACATCGACCGTTTCCTCGCGATTGGGGCGCGGCACGGAGTGAAGATTCTCGAGGATGCGGCTTGCGCGATGGGCTCGCGGTATAAAGATCGGCCCATCGGCGGACATTCCGAAATGGCCTGCTTCAGCTTCCATCCCCGCAAGGTCATCACGACCGGCGAGGGAGGGATGATCGCGACCAACAATCGCGCGCACGCCGAGCGGCTACGGCTCTTGCGTCATCATGGGATGAGCATCTCCGACACCACTCGTCACGCGTCGAAGCAGGTCCTGACCGAACATTATGTCTGCGTCGGCTACAATCAACGCATGACCGATATCCAGGCGGCCATCGGCCGCGAGCAGCTGAAAAAGCTCGACTGGTTTGTCCGCCGCCGCGTCGAGCTGGCCGAACGTTACACGCGTTCCCTGGCCGAACATCCAACACTTTCGCCGCCATACATTCCCGAGTTCGCCCGACCGAATTATCAGAGTTACGCCGTGGCGATTAAACCAAGCGCTCCCGTGGATCGAGACACCTTGATGCAACAGCTGCGGGATCGCGGGATCGCGACGCGTCGGGGCATCATGCTCTCCCACCAGGAGGCCCCGTACGAGGGATCCGCCGGCGCACTTCCCCGTTCCGAACAGGCGAGTGCTCGTTCGCTCCTGCTACCTCTTTTTCCACAGATGGAAGAGCGGGAACAGGACGCCGTGATCACCGGCTTGTGGGAGTGCGCGGCGGCTCATCCGACCCCCGCGCAGTCGATCCGATGAACTTGCCCACCTTCCTGATCGGCGGCGCGCCGCGCGCGGGCACGACCTTCCTTTACGAAGTGCTGGCTGAGCACCCGGACGTCTTCCTGGCGAAGCCCCGCAATCCAGAGCCCAAGTTCTTCCTGGTCGATGACGAATACCAAAAAGGGCTGGCCTACTATTCGCACAAATACTTTTCCGGCGCCGATCGGGAGAAGCCGGGAGAGGCGGATGCAGGCGGGCGGCCAATCGTTCCAATCGCCCTCGGAGAGAAATCGACGAATTATTTGGAGAATCCGCGCGTCGCTGACCGGATTCGTGGGTCGTTGCCCGACGTCAAGCTGCTGTTTGTGCTCCGCAACCCGATCGAGCGGGCTTTTTCCAACTATCTCTGGTCCAAGAAAAACCTGCTCGAAACGCTTCCGTTCGACGAGGCCATCGCGACCGAAGCCACCCGCGAAGCCCGCTATTCGGCTGAGCACCGCTATTCGCGACCGTTTTCGTACGTTTCCCGTGGAATTTACGCCTGCCATTTGCGGCCCTACTATGCCGCCTTTCCCCGCGAACAGATCCTGGTCGTCCTGCTCGAAGACCTCGAGCACCATCCGGAGGCCAGAATTGACGCCATCTGCCGATTCCTGGGCGTGCGTCCGCTTCAATTCACCGGCGAGCGACACCGGCGGGTGAATACGGCCCGCCAAGGGAACGAACAGCTCGACCCCCGGACTCGCGATAAACTGAAGGAAATTTATCGCGAACCGAACCGGGAACTGGCCGAGCTTTTGCAGCGGGACTTGTCGCATTGGTCGTAACAGACGAGCGATTCGATCAGATCTGCCTGACGGTCGACGTCGAGTGGGCCCACGCCGACGTCCTGGCCGACCTGGTCGCGCTGATCGAGGCCCGCGGAATCACTGCAACCTTCTTCTGCACGCACGCCGAGGTCCAGGCGCCCGGTCACGAGCGGGCTCTGCATCCGAATTTTTTGCGGTCCGGCGAAACGATACGGCGACTGGGGGCGGCCGCGGCGGAAATGTGCGACGGAGAGATTTACCGTCACGTGGTCAAGACCACGCACGAATTCTGCCCGGAAGCCGTCGGTGTTCGCGGACACCGGCAATTCTTCGATTCGACGCTGTTGCCCATCTACAAAGAATGTGGGCTGCAATACGACGCCAGCGTGTTCCTGCCGCTGGCATGCGGGCTGGCGCCGGCGATGAAACCGCACGACGTGCTCGAACTGCCCACGTATTACATTGACCACAGCGACCTCAACGCCGGTTACACGAATTTCGAGCTGAGCAAGCTGGGCCTCGACAGTCCGGGGCTCAAGGTATTCGACTTTCACCCGAACATCGTGTTCATCAATGCCGCGACCAACGCGCAGTACGAAGCCTCCAAGGCTCACTATCACGACCCGAGTCGATTGCTGGCCATGCGACAATCCGGCGCCGGCGTGCGAACTTTGTTGATCGATCTGCTCGACAAGATCGCCGACGAGCGGCGGCCGACGGCCAGGCTCGCGGAAGTGAACTGGCGGTGGCGCGACGAGGCCCGAACGGGGCGGCAGTGAAATCACCGGCTGGGATGAGGCGCTCGCGAGAATCGGCAGGCCGTACGATGCAGCTGATCGCATACACCAATAAGCACCGCGCCTCCTGGTCTCGTTTTCTGGCGTCGTCCGGCAACGGAACTCTGTTTCACAGCCACGATTTTCTCGACTACCATCCTCCCGCTCGATTCGCCTGGCACCATCTCATTTTCGGCAACCCCGACGAGCCCTTCGCCGTCATGCCTGGGGCCGTCGCGGTCGATGCGGACGGCGGGGCCACGTTTCGTTCTCCGTCCGGAGCGACGCTCGGCGGACCCGTCCTGCGTCCGCAGCTCGGTTTCTTTAAAACGCTCGAACTGGTGCAGGCCCTGGTCGCATACGGCCGGGAGGCGGGCTGGAAATCGATCGTGCTGGGGACCGTTCCCTCGATCTATTGGCCCGCGCCCGACGATTCCTTGGAATTTGCCCTCCGCGACGCGGGTTTCATTTCGACTCCGCAGTTGATGTTCTACGTTCCGCTGCGCGGTGTCGGACCCTCGGCGGACGTACTCGAACTGTGCACGTCGAGCGCGCGGCGAGAGCTTCGGAAATCGTTGCAGCAAGGACTTGAAATTCGCGCCGCCGAAACGCCCGCGGAGATCGCCTCGTTTTATGACGTCCTCACGCTCAACAAGGCCGCGCATGGCGCCCAGCCGGTCCATTCGCTCGAGGAACTAGTGTGGCTAAAGCAGCATTTTCGCCAGCAGATTCGCATGCTCTGTGCGTTCAAAGAGGGGTCGGCTGTGGCCGGGATCTGCCGCGTTGCTGCCACCCCGCGTGTGGCTTACACTCAATATATTGCCGATCGTCCGGACGCTCGCGGTCTGGAAGCCACTCGCTTCGTGCTCATTCACCTGCTGCGAGAGCTGATCCAGAGTGGATTTGAAGTCCTCGACTTAGGCCCATCGGTGCAATTGCCCGCCGTTCGCCGCGGAGGTGCCATTTTCAAAGAGTCGATCGGTGGAATTGGCTGCGAGCGCCGGCAATGGACTCTGTGTTTGCGCGATTGAAAACGAAGCGCCCATGAACGACCGGTCCGGGGTCGGCGAGCTCCGCACGACTCAACGCCACAACTCGGCTTCCCAAAGCGCCGACCTCGCCATCCGGCGGTTAGATCGCTGGTGGCTCGACGCGTTCGTGCGCGGACCGCACGTGCTGGAGCTGGGCTGCGGCGACGGAACCAGCACCCAAATGCTGGACGCGCGCGGCTTAGCCGTCGACGTCGTGGAAAAAGATGCCGACTTTTGCCAAAACCTCCTCGCGCGCTTGCCTGGCGCCCGCTTGACGATCCATGAGTGCGCGTACGAATCGTTCTCACCAACGCGAGCCTATGACGACGTCGTCTTCGCCCGGTCGCTCGACCAGGTCGAGGCGCCGGTGTCGCTGCTCGAGCGGATCCGTGGTTGGATCGCTCCGGGCGGACGGCTCCATGTAGTGGTGCAGAACGCCGAATCGCTCCACCGCCGGATCGGCCAGGCCCTGGGCCACCTCCCCTCGCTGACGCATCTGAGTCAGAAGAGCCTCGCAGCCGGGCATAAGCGGGTCTACACGAAGTTGACCCTGTTGCAAGATCTCGAAGCCGCCGGCTATCGCGTTCGCGAGTGTGAGGGCTTCTTGCTCAAGCCGTTCGACTACGACAGCCTCGGCCGACTCGATATGCCCCTTGTCGAGGAATTGTTTCCGGCGCTGTTTGCAGTCGGCCGCGACGTGCCGGACGAGTTGTGCTGCCAACTCTACGTTCTGGCGAGCGCGAAAGAGTCATGACGACCCACTCGACACTCATCCCAGGGCAAGTCGCACCGTCGCCAACGGTTCCTGCCCCGTCCGGCGCCGGGCCGCTTGGACCGGGCAAACTCAGTCTGGTCATCCCCGTTTTTAACGAGGAAGAGAATCTTCCCGAGTTCTTCAAGCGGCTCTCTCCGGTCGAGGCGGAGCTCGGGGCACGGGGACTGTCTGTCGAAATCGTGATCGTCGATGACCATTCAGACGATTCGACGCCGCAGGTCGTGAAGTCGCTGGCCGCCGCGAGGTCGAACGTGCGCTACTTGCGTTTGTCGCGCAATTCGGGCGCCCATCTGGCCTGTGCCGCTGGACTCGAGCACTGCACGGGCGACGCGGCCGTCATCCTGGCGGCAGACCTGCAGGATCCGCCGGAGATCGTCCCCCAGCTGGTCGTCGCGTGGGGGACAGGACACGATGTGGTCTGGGCCGTGCGGGCTGGACGCGAGGGGGAGAACCGCACGACGTTTTTAGCCTCGCGCGTGTTCAACTGGCTGATGCGGTTCTCATTCCGCGACCTGCCGCCCGAGGGAGCCGACGTCTTTCTCGTGAGCCGCCGGGTGATGGATGCCTACAACGCAATGCGGGAGAAGAATACCAACATCAACCTTGCGATCCGCTGGCTCGGCTTCAGGCAGACGTCGATCGACTACATCAAGCAGGCCCGGCACAGCGGTCGGAGTCGCTTCACCTTCGCGAAAAAGATCAAGGTCTCCATCGATTCGCTCGTCGGTTACAGCTATCTGCCGCTGCGCGTGGTTTCTGTGCTGGGCCTCGGGTTGGCTCTGCTCGGGTTGCTCGTTGGGCTGGGAGCACCCGTCTGCGGGCTCTTCGCCGGTTTCGGCACCGGCTTTTGGTTCGCCGCCATCCTTGCCGCTTTGTTGATCGGGCAAGGAGGCGTTCTCGTGGCAATCGGCATTCTGGGTGAATATGTGTGGCGTGCGCTCGACGAGGCGCGTGGCCGACCGCGTTACGTGATTGAAGACTCCATGAACCCGCGGGACCTCTGCCCGGGATCCCACGACGCAAAGGGCGAGACTCACTCGCGATCGCCCATCCCGGCGCCCGAGCACGAAACTTGGGCCCGCACATGAAAGACGCGAACGTGATCGGAGTGGCGGTGGTTGGTTGCGGCTATTGGGGGCCCAACTTGCTCCGCAATTTCTCTGCATGCCCGGCCACGCACGTTGTAGCCGCGTGCGATAAAGATTCGAGTCGACTCGATCGCGTCGAATCCATCTGCCCCACGGCCCGGCTGACCGCGAATTACGACGAGATCCTGCGCAACCCGCACGTTGACGCCGTGGCCATCGCCACCCCCGTCGCTACGCACGTCGGGGTCGCCACGGCCGCGCTCGAAGCGGGGAAGCACGTGCTTGTCGAAAAGCCGTTGGCCGGAAACGTGCGGGATGCCGAACACCTGGTCCAGCGGGCTCGTGAGGCGGGCCGCATTCTGATGGTCGACCACACCTACCTCTATAGTCCGACAGTGCGCAAGATTAAGGAACTCGTCGACAAGGGTGACTTCGGCGAAATTTTCTACATTGACAGCGTGCGGATCAATCTGGGTCAATTCCAAAGCGATATCAACGTCCTCTGGGACCTGGCCCCGCATGATCTGTCGATCATCGATTACCTCCTGGGTCGCATGCCCCGCAGCCTGTCAGCGATGGGCGTTTCCCACACCTCGAGCGACCTGGAGGACGTGGCTTATCTCAATCTCGATTTCGGCCAGTCATTGATGGCCACATTCCACGTCAACTGGCTCAGTCCGGTGAAGCTGCGTCACACGATCATCGGCGGCAGCAAGCGTAGCCTGGTTTACAACGATCTCGATCCCGTGCAGCCGATTCAGATCTACGACAGCGGGATCCAGCTGGGCCAGTCGTCCGAAGCCCGCTACGGAGCGCTTGTAAGCTACCGGATGGGAGACATCTGGTCGCCTTACGTTTCGCGCAGCGAAGAGCCGCTGCAAAATGTCGTGCGGCACTTTGCCGAGTGTATTCTCGAAAACAAGCCCCCCTTGACCGACGGTGAAGCCGGGCTGCGCGTCGTGCGGATCCTGGAAGCCGCGCAGCGCAGCATCAAGGCCCAAGGGGGCCGCATCACGCTTTGAGCCGCCATGCCGATCGCCGAAAGCGTCCAGCTCGCCGCCAACGTCATCATCCCTCAACCGTCGCTGGTCAATCTTTACGCCTGCAGCGTGGGAGAGGAGACCAAGATCGGCACCTTCGTCGAAATTCAAAAAAACGCCCGCGTTGGCCGGCGCTGTAAGATCTCCTCGCATAGCTTCATCTGCGAAGGCGTGACGATCGAAGACGAGGTGTTTGTCGGCCACGGAGTGATGTTCACCAACGACGTCTACCCGCGGGCGACCGACGACGCGGGCCGGCTGCAAACGGACGACGACTGGCACGTCGTTCCGACGCGGGTGAAGTCGCGGGCTTCGATCGGCAGCCACGCGACGATTCTGCCCGGGGTGACGATCGGAACGGGGGCGCTCGTCGGCGCAGGGGCCGTGGTGACTCACGACGTCCCCGATTTCGCCATCGTGGTCGGCGTGCCGGCCCGCGTCGTCGGTGATGTGCGCAGCCGGGCCGGTCGCGAGTAACGGTCGTCGAGGGAGGTTCGGATTTCCCACTATGATTCCACTGGTCGACCTGCAGGCGCAGTACCAAAGCATAAAAGGCGAGCTTGATGCCGCCGTCGCGCGCGTGCTCGCAGGAGGGCGATACGTTTTGGGGCCCGAAGTCGACGCGTTCGAGGTCGAGTTCGCAGCCTTTTGCGGTGCGAACTTTGCCGTCGCAGTCAACTCGGGGACGAGCGCGCTGCATCTGGCGCTACTGGCCACCGGAGTGGGGCCGGGGAGCGAAGTGATCACCGTGCCGATGACCTTCGTGGCGACGGTGGCAGCCATTCTTTACACGGGGGCGCGCCCCGTTTTCGTCGACATCGATCCGGTTTCGTACACGATGGACCCGCGCCAGCTCGCAGCGGCCGTCACGCCGCGAACGAAGGCCGTCCTGCCCGTGCATCTTTACGGGCGACTGGCACCCATGGATGAGATCTCGATGATCGCACGCCGGCAGCATTTACCCGTCATCGAAGACGCGGCCCAGGCCCACGGAGCGAAGAGCGGAGCGCGCAAGGCCGGCACGTTCGGCGCGGTCGGCTGCTTCAGTTTCTATCCCAGCAAGAATCTGGGTGCGTGCGGAGAGGCCGGAGCCATCGTGACTGACGATCCGGCAATCGCTCGGACTGTTCGCATGCTCCGAAACTGGGGGCTGGAGCGACCCCATCAGCATGAGCGCGTCGCGTACAACTATCGGCTCGAGGAAATACAGGCGGCCATTCTCCGCGTGAAGCTCCGTCGCCTTGAGGAGTGGACGCGGGCCCGCCAGGAACACGCCCGACTCTACGATCGCCTGCTGGCCAGCAGCGGCGTCACAACGCCGGCTGTGGCCAATGAGGGCGAACATGTCTATCACATCTACGGCATCCGCGCCGCTCGCCGTGACGAGATCTTGTCCCTCCTGCATCAAGACGGAATCCAGGCGGCCGTTCACTACCCGCTACCCGTGCATCTGCAGTCCGGCTATTCCGATCTGGGCTTCCGGGAAGGGGACTTTCCGGTTTCCGAGATGCTGGCTCGCGAAGAACTCTCATTGCCCCTCTACCCGGAATTGACCCACGATCAGATTCATACGGTCGCCCGCGCGCTTCGGACGGCAGCGTCGTAGCCACTGCAGTAACGTGCTCGATCGGCGCGCGAGGCTGACAGAGCAACACTTGGGGGCGACGCTCAAGGGCAATCAAACTTCTGCACTTCCAAACGTCCATTGCGCTCGTCGATCACGATGAGTTGATTCATGCCCTGAGCGATGCAGCGTTTTTTTAGTGTGGGCAAATATTCGGCGAGCGGCGGTTGCGGTTGTTTCTCATACGGAGGGGTCAGGTACGGATAGTCATAGTTGTGGTACCCATAGCCGGACCAGGGGTCGTCTTTGGGAGGGTCGTAGAGGCCGTCAACCATGGCGATTCCTGACAGTGCCGGAGCGACGAATGGGCCGACCTTTGGCGAATAGGCTGTGTGCAGCAAATCCCAAAACTGGAGGTTCGTTTTGGGAATGTACAGCAGCGTGCGGCGTTTTTCCGCGAGCGGTAACCGGTCGAGGCCCCGCAACAGTTTGATGATGTTTTTGTCGGTCCGCATCCGCTGATCGACACCGGCCACATGGCGGTCTGCAATCTGCCGCGCCTCCTGAAAATGGCCGCTCCACGCGGCATCAAGCGGACCGATCGCGTCGGGCGGCAAGCCGAGGGAGCCTTTTACGATTACAGCGACGCTGCTCAGCAGGGCGTCCGTGTTGAGCGCCATTGTTCCGACCACGAACAACCCCAAGAGCGCCGCAAGGACGTGGGGTATTTGGATCCGGTCCGGCAAGGGGATTGGAGCCGCGTGGTCGGTCAGGATGCGTGCGCCAGGCGCTTCCTCGGCCGCGTGCGCCGTGGGTTGTCGCCCGCCGCAGCACACGGGTCGCAATACGAACGCCAAAGTCAGCCCAAGAGCGAGCCAGTGTTGATCGTCGGCGAAATAGTGCGTGCTCGAGTAATCGCCTAATAGGATCTCCGGCACCGATCCGAGCACGGCGATAATTAGCACGAACTCGACATCCAACAGCCTGCGTTCGCGCAAGGCGGCCCAAACCTCCCCCAGCGTTCGAGCCCCTCCTTCCCGCAGCCGCAGCACCACGAAGAGCAGCGTCCACGCGTAACAAAAAAGCCAGTAGTATGACCACCACGTGAAGCCCACCAGGGCCTTGAGAGCGCTAAAGGGAGCCATCCCGGCAATCCGACCGTATTCCGGCTGGTAAATGAACAGCCAATCCCAGTAGAGGAACGATAGCGCGTAAACGAGCGACGCCACGATGACTTTGTAGCGATAAATCCGCAGCCGGACGAAGAACCACGCGGCCGCAGCAACCAAGAGCATCATCACCGAAATCTTGAACAGTCCGACGACTGACGGCAGCGCGCAGAGGAAAACGAACCCCAGCACAACGTCGATGCTTCGCATGTGGGGCGATGTGGCGATGTCGCGGGAAAGAGCCGATACAGCCACGATTCCGAGCAGGGCCACCGAAATCGCCAGCCCATAGGACTCGCTGGCGAAGAGCGCGGCGCGGGTCAATGGCTCGACGCCGGCTCCGCGCGGCAGCACGCCGATCACTCCGGCGGCCACTATGAACCAGAACAATACTCCCGGAATGCGGAATCCGTCATTGGAGGGGGCACTCAGCAAATCGGTCACCCCTGGCTTGGCCATTTTTGCCGAGTGGACCGCTTCGCGACTCGACGACTCAGGCAGGCGGCCAGGTCCGCGCCAGATCTCCCCGACCGAAACGGCGAACGTCAACAGGCTGAAAATCATGAACGGAGGGAAGATCACCGGATAGGCAAGGTTGTAAAAGTCGATGACAGGAAAATCGAGCAGATTGGAGATGCGAGCGAAGATCCAATGGCTTCCGAAGTGATACGGCGCGAACGGCAGCCCGTCCAACCCGGTGCTGCAGACGCCGTAGGTGCGCAGCATGTTGGCCAACGTTGCGTGATACAGCGTGTCGATATGGGCGTAGCCATTGCAGAGGTTTTCGATAAAAAGCGGATTCTCGAAGCCCTCCCCCCAGACGGAGCCTGCTGCATAGAGGCCCATGAGCAGGGCAAACAGACATAGCCAAACAACGCGGAACGCGCGGAGACTCCCCGCAAACTCGACAAAACGCCACACCAGAGTTGCTGCACCGAGAATCGCAAAAACCGTGGCAGCGACGCTCGCCACCCCCCTCTGTTCCACGCCGAAGGCAGCAACTAGTGCCAACCCGGCCAGCGTCAACGGAGCGTGTCCCTGCCACCAAACCGCCGTCAGCGGATAATTGGGAGTGCGAAGCAGTTTGCGCGCTGAGTAAGAGAAGTGGATCAAAAACCAGCTCAGGCCAACGAACTCACCCCACCGCTGGAGTGAGTTGTCAGGAAAGCCAAGACGGCCCAAGAAGCCAATCGCGGCAATCACGGGAGCCATTATCGACGCGAAAAAGGCGGCTTGGGCATAAGTTGCTTCGAGGGGGGGCTCATCCATACGATCTCGCATGACCACAATCATCGGAGAGATTTGAAGCGGCTGCAATCAACCATTGAAAGCGAGCTGCAATCGCTTAACATGTTCCGTGTAAGAGCTGCGCTCGCATGAACTGAACGTCGCGATGTTTATCGGGGACAGCACCTGTGTCTCCGGCATCGATCCCAAGAAGTTGCCATTCGCGGCGTACAACCTGGGCACTCAGCGCGGAGTTGGACCCTCCGGATTTCTGATCACCGCTGAGGCCTATTTGCACGGCCATCCGAAACCGCGGGCCGTGGTGCTCGCTGTCACGCCGTTTTGCGTTGAGACCGATCCAACGAGCCTTGGCAGCGGCGCGTATTCCGGCAGGCTTGAGTCGGCGTATGGACCCGAACTCGGCTGCTCGCCGCTCGCTAGCGCGGGCTTTATGGCCAAGCGTGGGACGGTCAGCCTCTTCGCAGGTGCCGACGTTCGCGATCTTCCGCTCTTGGGCCACGAACGAGAAACCTACCGAACGCGCGAGCAAGAGGCGCGCGCCAGTCGCGGCTTTTTCTGCCTGCCGGGGACGCACGGGAAAGGGCAAGGAGTGCCGCTCGAACGTCCCGAGCGGCCGGTTCATGCCGATTGGGATCGCGGGATCGAGGACATGGCGAAGGCGTGCGCCGAGGACGGCGTCGTGCTATTGATCCGCTTCATGCCCATTGCTGCCGACGTCTCCAATGCCCGCGACTGGACAGGACTGGAAGGTTGGGCACGCGACCTCGAATCCACACACGCGAACGTGCGCGTCCCGTGCCCCATCATCCTGCCCTACGATCAATCGCTGATGTGGGACTCGATTCACATTAACGCGGCTGGTGTGGGAAAGTTTATGCCGTCGCTCGCCAGAGACGTGCAAGCGGCGTTCGGAAGGCATGAACCCTTCAGCCGATCGGCACGCCGCGGAAAAGATGCCCGGGGTAAGTGCGTCGGGGTCGCCCTCCAGAGAAGGGAAGCTCTCTGCGACAAGGGAAACTGTCGTTGACCTCTATGGTAGGACTGCCGCGGCAATTGCGGAGGAGACCGCCGACCACAACGGCAGTGAGGCACGGGGGATTCATTTTGCCGCCGCAACCGGCCGATCTCGTTGAACCGCAGGCTCTCGGCTGCGTTGACCAAAAGTCGCGGCGCGTCAAAAACCGCTATTCTTACCGCACGGGGATTCACACGCTATTGTTCGCCTTGTTGCTCGACCTGCTGAGTCAAGTTGGCGGCGCGATCATACAATTCAAGCGACGGAACTGTTTAGTTGGCAGGCTGACAATCTTGTGTCCGTCAAACCCGTAGCAGTTTGTGGGGACAACGGCAAACCCGACAGCTTGCCCCGGCAAACCTCGTGCTCAACCGAAACGACTCCCGTCCCCTTCAATTGGCCCCGCTTTGGAACGCAAGTTTCTTGCCGGAGTGTTCACTGAAAAATCCCTTTTGAAACTGACTATGGTCCGATGCCGGCAGCAGCCTGACTCGACTCGGCAAATGCCGCAGCCGGGCCTGCCGACAGCCACGGCTGAAGAACAACGACCTGCCTCTCAGGCGCACGCATTATCTGAGGCTCAAGACCACGGCTGCCTTGATCCCAGTCCAGGCCACGCTGCTTGAGCTTCGAGCACCCAAGGACGACACCCGCCTCCTGCGCCACAAGATCCGCGTGTCCTTTTTCCAGGCCCCTAAGAGTCAGCCGTACACTAACCTCGCGAAGGCGCATATCAGCGCGCCAATCACTGCTGGCAGGGCAATAGCTACTAGTCCAGTTCGTTCTTGCAGGCGTTGCCATCCTGCACGTTCGACTTCCTTGCTGGCTTCAATCGCCACGCCCAACTCCCTCCTCCGCAATACACCCTTGATGACAGAACCCACCGCCGCTCCAAACACAGTTAAGTAAGCCATCATGCCCGCAATCGCGACAAAGGAAGCGATGCCACTGGCAGCGGCTCTTACCCACCAACTTGATCCTGGACAAACCCGGAATATCAAGCCATCTCCGACAGAAAACGCAAGAAGACAAAACGCCACAGTGCTGCATGCTTTCAGCAACCGTCGCACCGGCCGCGCTGTTGACCGCCATTGGTACAATAGGGCGGACGCGCTAAACACGAACAAAAACGAACCTAACACAGCCAGCGCGGGCAGAGTTACTGCATCGGATGCCGACATGGTCACCAAGTGCCCTCGACACGATCCGCTGACGCTATTGTCAGCGTGCCGATTATTAGAGTCGGCTGCGCTAATGGTGGACGTGCACTTTGCACGGAGGTATGTCCCAGATGTGTTGATCACAATCGCGGTCGCAATTGCCAGCCATTCCTCCTGAGACACAGTGGTCATAGCAGGATTGATTCAACCGGTCGCACGCTTGCTTAAGGCCGGACACTGTACGTGAGCAAGCAACGTAAATTGACATGTTCCACAGCCCGGTGGCGCCCAGGCACAAACCGACACACGTGCCGTAAGCCAGAATGTTGGGCAAAGAGAACATGCACCCTGCGACGCACGCCAGAATCTCCACACCGATCCAACTAAAGGTAAAACCAAGATCAGCAAGGCAGTCCAGAAAGATGCAGGCTGCTTCGGCCCGGCATTTTTTATCGCGATCTGGGCATTCAGAACAGCAAATCAGGCCGTAAGGATCTGTCCATATTGTTGGGTCTGACTCACAGTAAGCATAAAGGCTGTCGGCACCGCGATGATAGCCGATTGGGTCTCGGCTTGTGAACTGGCCTAACAGTGAGTCGTAGTAGCGATGACGAACGCAAAATAGCCCTGATTCGTCATCGTACTGACGGCCAGTGTACGTAATCGAGTTACCGATTTGACTGTGCTGGGTTGCCAGTACATTAAAAGTGCCATCGAGACTCGGAAGAAGCGGTCGACCTCGAGCCGTGGGAAGGAGTCGGAACAAGCGACGCCAACGACCGCAACCGAGAAGGTTCCTGACACTAGCTGCGTCCCCTTTGCTGCCCCCAAGAAGCGAGATGCAATCAGCTCATACGGGCTGTCGAGTACGGTCGGACGCGATGGGCCGACTGCGCGGGTAGTCTGGCTAATACTGCCATTCGGATTGCGGGTGAGCCTGACAGCTTTCGGCCGGCTACTCGGCAACGCGGAGAGTTCGCGACCTGGCCTTTTTAAATCGTGCCTTCGATGACCCCACTCTCCTCCTTACAATAGGCAAGCGCTTCGGAGTTTTGGGCGAAGGGCTGTTTCACAAAACAGTCGGGACAACAGGACGGCTATTGATCTTGTTCTTTCGGGACTCGCAAGTCTTGAAGGCGCGGCGCACACAATGCTCAAGCCGCTTTGCCATGTTTTCCTTCATTACTGTAGAACCTCAGAACTACTTTGTACGCATTCCCACCTGCGTGCTACATATCTATAGTGCTTTCGCACCGTAAAGAACCTACTAGCAAAACCTTTTCCGCCGGCTTCAATCGCGATTGTGGCCAACAGAGTGGCAGTTGGATCTCCGCCGTAGATTTCACGCCTGATTGCCGCTTGAAGCACCTTGTGTCTGTAGTCCTGAGGTTGATCGGCACGTGCCTCAATGATTCCGAGTTTGTACCGCGTGTCATTTTGTGCGCTAAACACGATCACAAGCGAGAGTATTTCAGCCCGTTCTCCGGCCCTTCCGACAACATCCGCTGCCAGCCACTTGGCTAGGTTCTCATAGAGGTCGGCTCTGTGGTTGGGATCCCCGATTGCCGGCTCCAGCACCTGCTCCAGGAACGCAAATTCATGGGGAGCCAGAGCGCTCTTGAAGGCGTTCCGAACGGCCTTGTCGACCCCTTTGGAAACATACTGCTCTAAGAGACCGTTCTGAGTCACCATTGGCCTAGCAGCACTTCGGTCTTGCGCGCTAGCTGATACAAAGACGCATGCAAGAGCCAACACCGACTGCACTGACTGGACAACTATGCGTTTCATGTGAGTCTCACAAAACAAAGTGCGTCGTTCTTTCATCTCGCAGGCGGTCGCCCCTCGCCCGAGACCTGCGGACTAGCGTTAGAACGTGAATTCATAGTTCAGCGGAGGCAGCGGAGGTGGGCATGGACAAGAGGGTGGCACACAGACGCCAGCAATCACAATCAGAGTCGCCTGGCCCTGCACTGTAAAGCTGACGTTACACGTCAACACCGGTATCTTCACAGGTCTCGGCCGCACTCTTATGGTGATAGAAAGCTTTAAGATAGGACAGCACTTAAAGCCAGGATAGCAGTCTTGAACCTGAGTCAATCCGATGTTCGGAATGAAAGATTTGATATAGTCATTGACGATGACATCAACGTCCTGGCCCGCACAAAAGCCGGTTGTTTGGACATTAATCGCACGGATATTGCTATTGAGCGCTACCTTCACACATGAGAACCCCGCCTCACCCATCGGATCCGCGTAGATTAGTGGGTTTGATAAGGCATATGAATACAAAGTGAGCGAGTCACTATATGTAACTGGATCGCGACTTGTAAAGGTGCCTATGCGCGCGTGTAGGTATCGACTCCGAAGGTAGATAAGTCCAGTCTCCGGGTCGTACTGCCGGCCAGTGTACGTGACTGTGTTGCCGATTTGACTCGCTTGCGTCCCTAGGACGTGGAAACTGCCGTCGAGAAATGTGAGGGAACCGCAAGGTGAATATTGATAGCGCTCTAATGGCGCGCCGGTACTAGTCGTGACTGCAGTCACGTTGAAGTTCGCATCAAAAGCGTAGTAATATCGGGTTGGGCTGCCGGAACACGTAGCGTCGTAATCGCGAGACACCGAGGCATCGATGTAAAATGGGTGCCAGACGTATTGTTCCAGCGGATTGCTGTTGATGGTGCCGCTAACCTCTTTGCGGACCTCGAGTAGCTGCCAGTTTTCGTTGAAATACGCGTGTTCGTTGTGGTCCAGCGTGCCGCCGACGTAAATGCCCTTGACGATGCGGCGGTTGAGGCCGTCGTAGGCGTACGTGGCCACCGTGGTCGATCCATTGGCCAAGGAGACGAGGCGATTCCAGGCATCATAGACGGCTGTGTACGCTGACGCGAGATTTGTCGGTGTCGGGACGCTGGTCATGTTCCCTGCCAGATCGTACGCAGGAGTGGCCCAAGTTATGCCAACGGTCGCGGAGATGGCTGAGATTTCATTGGCTGGACTAGCCGTTCTGGTTTGGTTCAGTGACACGTTGCCGCTGGCTTTTTGAACGTAGCCGGGCCAATTCCCGAGGCCGTCCAAAGTCCAATCCTCCTCGCTGGCCGGCGTGCCGGTGATCGTCGTGCCAGACAGCTTACCTACTTGAGACGTCAGCAGACGATGGAGTCCGTCGTAGGTGTAAGCCTGGTCCATGTTTTCCGTTGGGTAAATTGTGGGGTCGATTTGGCGGTACGTGCGATTGCCCACGTAATCATAGGCATAGTGAATCCGATCGACGTCGGCGATCCCGCTGAAGCCTGCCCAGTACTGATCAACGACACTGCCAAAGCGATCGAGGCCGGCGTAGGTCCCGGAGGTCCCCTCAAAATGGTCGAGTTTGAAGGAGGGCTGCGGATACTGGCGATCGCGAGCCGATTGCCGGCGCCGTTGTAGTCGTAAACGGCCAACCCTGTGCCAGAGGGGCTGCCGTCCCAAATCTCGCGGACCGTGGATGTCGCCGCGTAGGCCGCCGTCGAGGAACCAGAGGAACCGTAGTCGTAATAAATGGCTCGGCTGTTCGGATGGACCTCTGTCTGCAAGCGAAGCTGGTTGCTGTAAATCGAACCCGTGGTCGTCGTGTCGTACGTGTACTGCACGGAAAGGCTCGTCGACGTGTTGACCGCACCCTTGTGCTCTTGGTACGCGGTCGCAACTTTGCTCGTCCCATTATAGTACGCGTACTGGATATCGTTAACTCCGTGCCCGTGCCACCAGTGCCAGCGTAGCTCGTGATCTTTTGCGGCCGGTTTAGGCCGTCGTAGGTGTGCAAGTTCGACTGCACTGCTCCGTCAACTCCTGTGGGCAAGGTTGTTACGGATTCGATGTTGAGAAGCCGGTTGTTCGTGTAGGCGAAGGCGATCACGACTCCGCGCTGATCGGTTTTTTGGCTTAAAGTTCCATCGACGTTGTAGGCGAGCTTGATCTGATTGGTCCCCGACGAGGTCGTGTCCGTGGAATCGGGATAAATCTGGCTCGTATTTCGATTAGCATCGACAGGGTCCTCGTACAGATACGTCGTGACCTGATTCTGCGTGAGATTCCCCGTTCCGTTGGGGTCCATGGCCACGAGCTGTTGAACGCGCCGTGGTCCGTCATAGACGTATTGCGTGACGCGGTCGTGGGGATTGCCGGTGCCAGCGCTGGGTGGGACAAAGTTTTGCCAGTTGGCCGCGACGTAGGTTTTACGGCCGAGGTTGTCGGAGAACGTCTTCGTGACAGTCCCTGCGGGGTCGGTGACCGCTTGCAACAACCCGGTGGGGCTGGCGTAGGCGTAGAGCGCCACTAGGGCCGTGCTGCTCGAAGCGGTCGGAGCCGAGGAGGGGCGCGTCGGGATCGTCGCGTACTTCCACTGCCCGGCGCCGCTCGCCGTGTCGCCCGAGCCATAATCGGCGCTCGCGGCGATGCGGCCGGCCGAGTCGTACTAGTTGAAGACCGTGTGGCGAACGTAATCGTTGTTGTTAGAGCCAGTTTCAAAACCGTTTGAGAATAGTGAACGCGCAAGCCAACTCCAGTAATCCGAGAAACAGAAGATTGTGACGTTCGTAGCGCACAACAAGCCGACGATAGTTGAACAGCCAACTGATCGAACGTTCGACCTTCCAGCGTCGTTTATAGCGCCGAAGTGGTCGTCCGTCCTGAGTCGCCGGCCTTTTGCGGCTGCTTCGGTGTGGACAAATCAGTTCAATGCGCCGCTTTGCCAGGCGGTTCCGCAAGGGGTCACTGTCTGCCGCCTTATCGTAAATCAATCGCTGGGGGCGCTTGCGCACGGTGCGCTTGTTCAAGAGCGGCTCGATGAGCTTGACCTCCGCAGGACTGGCGCTGGCGATGTCCACGCCGAGCGGCGTGCCGTGGCCGTCGACGAGGAGCATGATCTTCGTCCCCTTGCCGCGCTTCGTCTTGCCGACACAAAGCCCCCTTTTTTGGCCGGGGAAAACGTGCCGTCGGCCATCGCCTCGTCCAAGCGGAGTGACTTCAGTCCATCGAGCCGGCGGAGCAGTCGGCGCCAGGCGATCTGGAAAATTCCGCTTTGCGTCCACTCGCGCAGGCGCCGCCAGCACGTCGCTGGGGAGGGGAAGTATGTTGGTAAGTCTTTCCAACGTGCACCACTGCTTAACACCCAAAGGATTTCTTCCAGACACGGGCGCGGTGGGATGGGGGGACGCCCGCCGACAACTTTCATCCTCCTGACAGGAAAAAGGTCTTCGATCAGAAGCCATTGCTCATCGGTGAGTTGTGGTTTGGGTTCCGTCCTGGACGCCCTCCAATTGCGGCCCAGATTGGGCCAATAGGAAAGCGTCAACAACATGCGAGTGTCTCCTTTCACCCGCTTTGGAACGCAAGTTTCTTGCCGGATTGTTCAGTGAAAAATGGCTTTTGAAACCGGCTCTAGTATCGGTGCCCTCGGTGAACCTAGGGCGCCGAAATCAGACAAGCCGATGAAGCCGGAATCAACGCGAACGCCCGCTTAGACTTCTGGCGATCCTGCTCGGGGTTTTTGACGATCGCCTGTTGCCCGAGCGGCGTGTCCCAGCCCCGAAAATCTATGCGGGACCACCAGGGCTGTGGCTCCTCCAGTGGTCACCGACACTCCCGTAATTGGGTGGTTTGATGGTGTTCCCAGAAGTGGATTGAGTTTCGCGGAGCGCGATAGCGCCCTTCGTCTGGCTCCAATTCGCCTCGCCAGCACAGCGGCTCCTCAAGCACGCGCGCGACGGTACAATGCCAGTCTGTGCGGCGGGCAATTCAGTCTAGGAGTTCGGCTGTCTGTGCCGTGCCGGGCTCTCATCAACCGCGGACAGGGGGAAAAGCATGGATTTGATAAGCCCGTTGCGGCCTTTGGGGTCCATTTGCCGTCTGATTGTCGTCGTGGTGATGTCGCTCACCGTCTCCCCGCTTGCCGCGCAGCCATCGCGAGCAAATCAAGATTCTATTTCTGCGGCCAAAAAGTCCCCGTCGCCCGCCTTGACCGACGAGCTCATCAATACGACGTTCGCTCGCCTCCAAACGATCTGGAAGGAGCAGGAGTCCGCCGTCAAGACGGCTGCCATCAGTTTTCGATCTGTTCGTCGTGCCGGAAGACTTCTCGTTGAAAACATTTCGCGGGACGAGTTTCGCACGCGCCTGAGTGACGTCGATCTTGCCTCAAAGGATGACGCATTCCGCGATTGGATGCAGAGCTTCACGCCGCCGCCGTATCGAAAAATTCCGTGGGTTGCCAAAGAGTTTTTTCTTGCGGGGGATCGACGACGTGAATCGAGCGCGGACACCATTCAAATGGTCGACGGCAAATTTCTGATTTGTGCGAGAAAGTTCATTGCTCCGGCCCGTCAGCAGATCGATCTCTATCCGGAAGGAAGCGCGCTCTACACAATGCGATTGACGGACTTTCGATTCGTGCCGTCGCCAGTGCTCGCCAAGTCCGTTCTCGAAGGACGGATCTCGGCCATTCGAGTTCACGGCAAGGAACGTCAACTGAGTCTCTTGTCGAAGCACAAGTCGGGGACATCGGTCGAATTGGTCATCGATGAATCAAACGGATCGCTCCTCGAATTGGTCGTTCGCGATGCCAAGCAGAATGTTTCCCAGGAGACCCTGCAGGGTGGCTTTCGCACTGATCCGAAGGGCGTCATGTATCCTGCCTGGCACATCCGCTGCGATTACCGTGACAACCGCCTCCATTATTTGGATGCAACGGTCATCGACACAGCGACCTTCAACGATCCGATTCCAGACGACAAATTTCGCGTCGCGGCGTACAGCGGCGACACTATTGTGGACAACGGGCGCGGTGCGGGAGCCAGTATGGCTGAGCGAGTAAGTGCCGACATCCCTGACGTACAAGCTGCGAGTACGGCCGCTCCGTAAAGGTTGCGCTGGGCGCCACGTAGGCGGTCGAATCGCACTCGGTCCATGCGGCCTCGCCGCTGCTCCCGATCATCGAAGACGGAGGGGATCTGCTCCGCGAATACGTTCGAATTCTGCTGCCGATTTCGGCGCGTTTTAATCCGCTCTCGCAGCTCAAGGCCGAATTCCGCGATCAATCTAGTGCGCGGACCGCGTGCCGTAAAACGGATGACATTCCGGTGGCAGTCACCGCGGCACTTACCGGTCGTTTTAGGACATTCCCGATAAACGGTCGAGTTGATGACACAGCGCCGCGTCCGCTGTGGAGCTAATGCGGCCGACCGCATTTGTACATGGACTATCCGTTGAGCACTTCCATGGCAGCGTTGAAGCCGCTCCACTGGCTGGGGTCGTCGAGCGACGCGTCCTCCGAACTGGGCCCAGCGATTGCGGCACCGCTCGCCGCTGGATGGGGTTCGACGATGAGAGCAAAAGTCTGGGTCGCCTTCGAGCCAACGCCGTTGGTGGCCGTAAACGTGAGAGTATAGGTGCCGGCCTTGGTCGGCGTGCCGCTTAGCACTCCCGTCGTCGCGTCAAATGTGATTCCGGCGGGCAACGTGCCGGTGCGACTGAGGGTCGGTGCGGGGAAGCCGGTTGTCGTCACACTGAAGCTCCCCGCCGTCCCAACGATGAATGTGGCGGTGTTCGCGCTAGTGATCGCGGGAGCCTGGTTGACCGTTAGAGTAAACGTCTGGCTGGCCGTGACTCCCACGCCGTTACTGGCCATGAATGTCACGCTGTATTTGCCACCGGACCCGGCAACGGGCGTGCCGCTGAGTATGCCAGTTGACGGATTAAACGAGACTCCGCCCGGCAACGCGCCCGATTCAGTCAAATTCGCCGTCGGATAACCGCTGGTCGTGACGGTAAAGGTGCCGGCGCTGCCTACGGTGAAGGTCGCCGTCTTGGCGCTCGTGATCGCCGGCGCCTGATCGACGATTAACTCGAAGTTTTGCCTCGCTGAGCCGGCGACATTGCTGGCAGTGAAAGTGAGATTGTAGACGCCGCCCTTGCCGGCCGCGGGCGTTCCGCTGAGCACGCCGGTCGTCGCGTTAAATGTGATTCCCGCGGACAACGTTCCTGTAAGGCTCAGAGTCGGCTTGGGGAATCCGGTGTCGGTTACAGTAAAGCTTCCCGCCGTTCCCACGGTGAAAGTGGCCGTGGCGGCGCTCGTGATCGCTGGCGCTTGATCGACCGTCAGCGTGAAGGTCTGAGTGGCTGGCGTGCCGATTCCGTTACTGGCTGTGAATGTGATCGGATAGGTGCCGCCGGTTCCCGGCGCTGGAGTTCCGCTCAGCACACCGCTTGAGGCGTTTAGTGTAACTCCGTTCGGCAGCGCTCCCGACTCGCTGAAATTGGGCGGCGGGAATCCCGTGGCTGTGACGGTGAAACTGCCATTGGTCCCCACGGTGAAGGTGGCATGGTTCGGGCTGGTAATTGCCGGAGCCCTGTCGACCCCGATCGCGACAGTGGCGGAGCCGCTGAATCCGTCGGCCGTGTCGGTGTCGGTAAGGCTTAGTGCGTCGCCGCCGTAGAAGCCGGTCTTCGGCTTGTATGTGAGACTGGCCAGATCCGCGTTGAGACTGGCGAGCGAGCCGCTGAGGCTCATTGAAGCGGTGCCGTTGCCGGTGACTGTCAGCCCCGTGGTGGTTCCCAGCTTGAGGGTGCCCTGTCCAACCGACAGGGTCAGCTGCTCGGCAGTGCCGCTCGGATCAGTGACGCTGATCGAGTTGCCGCTTTTCAAGGCGAGCGTCCCGTTCTGGTTCACGCTGACCATTTGGGGCGCCGCGATTGAGGGAGGAAACGCCTTCACGACGGTTTCGGGTTGAGTGTTGGGGAGGCGAGTCAATTCGAAGATCGAGCCGTCATAGTCTTGGGTAAAAATCTCCCCATTCACATTGGTGAATACGAGATAGAACGTCGTCGTCCCGTACAGATTGCCGGCAGAGTCCATTGTGAGCCCGGCGAAGGGATGCGCACCATCGGCGCCGTCGAAATAAGACAGCGTGGTGATCGTGCTGCTGCCCTGGGCCAACTCGAAGACGGTGCCGTCGAAGTTATGGCCGTCGGCCTCGGTCGTGCCGAAGAGATCGCCGGCGCTATCCATCGTTAAGCTGCCTAGGGGATTCGATCCATTGCTGCCGTTGGGATTCCCGCCATTGCTGCCGTTGAAGGAGGCCAGAGTAACAATGGTGCTGGTGCCTCGAGGCAATTCGAAAATGGCGCCAGCGCCATCGGCGCCTCCGGTTGGCGTTGTGCCATAGAGACTGCCCGCGCTGTCCATAATCAGGCCGGCTTCAGGATTGGATCCGTTTCTCCCGTTGAACGAGGCCAGGGTCGTGATCGTTCCGTTTTCCAATCCAAAAACTGTCCCCATGCCGTTCGCGCCGCCATTTTCCGTCGTGCCATACAGGTTGCCGGCGGAATCCATGATCAAGCTGCCGACGGGGTTCGCACCGTCACCGCCATCGAAGGAAGCAAGGGTTACGATCGTGGAGTACCTCACGCCAAAGATTACTGTGCTCTCCCACTCGAATACCGTGCCATCACCGTAAGCGCCGCCGGACGCCGTCGTCCCGTACAGATTGCCGGCCGCGTCCATGATCAAACTGCCGGATGGATTCGCTCCGTGGACCCCGTCAAAGTTGAACCAGTTGAGGTTGCGGGTGCCAGGAGAGAATTCAAAAACGGTGCCATCACCCGCTCCGCCGACTTTCGTCGTGCCGTAGAGATTTCCGGCGCTGTCCCTGATCAGTCCGGCCGCGGGGAGTTCTCCGTCGTTGCCACCAAAGTTGACCAGCGTGCTGATCGTCCCTTGGGATAGCTCAAACAAGGTCCCGTCAAGGCCTGAGCCCCCAGCAGAGGTCGTGCCAAAGAGATGGCCAGCGCCGTCCACGATCACGCCGCTCTCAGGAGTGGATCCGTTGGCGCCATTGAAGACGCCCAGTGTGGACAGGCCGCTGTACAACACGGCCAGCGAGGCAGGATTGTTGAGGCTGTCGCCGCTATAGCTGACGGACCATTGGTAAGTTCCGACGGCCTTAGGCAGGTAGCCTGTGGGCGTGGTGTAGGTGCCATCTCCGTTGACGGGGGTCGCTTCCGTGTCCAGGACTGTGGTGCCGTCGGATGCAAAAAGAGTAAACGTGATCGTGCCAGTCGGGTTGACGCCACCGGACAACGTCGCCGAGTCGGTCATCCGAGCCCCGCTGACGAGCGTCACGATTCCCCCTGGCGTTTCACTAATCGCCGGCCGCGCCAATTCGATCCCGAACGTCGTCGAGTTGCTGGCACTCGTGTAATCCTGGCTCCCAGGGAAAGTCGCCACCACCGTATATGTGCCAGGTGTGGTCGGCGCCTCCGACAACTGCGCGCCTCCCGTCCCCGTGCCAACGTAGTAAGAAAGCGTACGGCCTACGCTTTCCAACGTGCTTGATGGAGTGTTATCGACTCCTGGAACCACGCCGGCGACGGTGGCAGTTGCGTTGAAAGCGCTGCCGGTGCACGGACCGCTGACGTCACTCACTGTGACTACCGGCGTCGCCTGGGCAATCACGAATGTCGTCGTGATGCTCGCGGCTGCATAGTCGGCGCTGCCCGGGAACGATGCCTCGACCGTGTAAGTTCCGGCCGTAGTCGGGGGACCCGGTAATTGCGCACCACTCGTGCCAGCGCCGTCGAAATACAAAAGCGTCAGGCCCACCCCTTCAAGCGTACTTGATGGAGTGTTGTCGATCCCTGGAACCACTCCCGCTACAGCGGCTGCGGCGGCGAACGGGTTTCCGTTGTACGTGCCGCCGACGTCGCTGACCGTGACTACCGGCGTCGCCTGCCCGATCACGAAGGTCGTCGTGCTGCTGGCGGCGGCATAGTCGGCGCTGCCGGGGAACGATGCCTCTACCGTGTAAGTTCCGGCGGTACTCGGGGGGCCCGGTAATAGTGCACCGCCCGTGCCGGTGCCGACGAAGTAAGTCAGGACCGGAGCCATACCCTCTAGTTCGCTGCTGGGCGTGGTGTCGACATTCGGCACAACCCCCGCGACAGTCGCCGTTGCAGATAATGCCTCGCCGTCGTAGGTACCGCTGTCGCTGACGGAGACGGTCGGAGTTGCGGCGGTGATGTTGAACGTGAGCGACTGGCTCGCGCTCGTGTAGTCCTGGCTCCCGGCAAAGCTGGCGACGACGCGATATGTACCAACCGCGACCGGAGCGCCTGCCAACTGCGTGCCGTTGGCGGCGTAGTAGGTCAGCGTGACCGGCACCCCCTCGAGGGAACCGCTCGGAGTGTTGTCGACACCTGCGACGGTGGCCGTGGCTGAATAGGGCGTACCGGTGTACGGCCCGCCGGCGTCGCTGACTGTCACCGTCGGAGTCGCGATCACCGATTCCGGCTCGCTCCCCTCAGTGGTCGCGACCGGGTTGTTGTTCCCGTCCCCGGTGTAGCTCGCCACCCACTCATAGGTGCCCATCGCGATCGGCACATAGCCGGTCGGCGTGTTGTAGGTGCCGTCGCCGCTCACATTGACCGTCTCGCTGTCCACCACGGTGCTGCCGTCGGGAGCGTACAAGGTAAAGGTGATGCTGCCGGTCTCGTTGTAGCCGCCCGACAGAGTGGCCGAGTCGGTCAGAGGGGTGCTGCTGCCGAGCACTATGGTCCCCCCCGCAGTCGTGTTCAGCGTCGGGCTCGCCGGGCTCACCATTTCCCGCTCGCTGCCCGCCAACTCGAAGATGACGCCGTCGCCGTCAGCGCCGCCCTCCGCTGTCATGCCATACAGATTGCCACTGCTGTCCATCAGCAGGCCTGCATACACCAAAGGTCCGTTGGTTCCATCGAAAGAGGCCAATGTAGTGATCGTGCTGCTTCCTCGGGCCAGCTCGAAGATCGCCCCGTCGTTGTTGGCGCCCCCTATATCCGCCGTGCCATACAGGTTGCCGCTGCGGTCCATGATGAGCGTGGCATAGGGGTAAGCTCCGTTGGTGCCATCGAACGAGGCCAGCGCGGTGATCGTGCTGCTCCCCTGGGCCAGCTCGAAAATCGTCCCGTCACCGTCGGCGCCCCCTAGCACGGCCGTGCCATACAGGTTGCCGCTGCTGTCCATGACGAGCGCGGCATAGGGGTTAGAGCCGTTGGTGCCATCGAACGAGGCCAGTGCGGTGATCGTGCTGCTCCCTTGGGCCAGCTTGAAGATCGTGCCGTCATTGTCGGCGCCGCCCACAGTCGTTGTGCCATACAGGTTGCCAGCGCTGTCCTTGAGGAGGCCCGCATAGGGGGCAGCCCCGTTGGTCCCATCGAACGAGGCCAGCGTAGTGATCGTGCTGCTTCCCTGGGCCAGCTCGAAGATTGTCCCGTCGTTGTCTGCACCCCCCTGCCACGTCGTGCCGTACAGGTTACCGCTGCTGTCCATGATGAGGCCCGAATAGGGGTAGGGGTAAGCCCCGTTGGTCCCATCGAACGAGGCCAGCGTGCTAATCGTGCTGCTCCCGTGGGCCAGCTCGAAGATCGTCCCCACGTTGTGTGCGCCCCCTTGATCCGTCGCGCCGTACAGATTGCCGCTGCTGTCCATGACGAGGCGCCCCACGGGGTAAGCCCCGTTGGCACCATCGAACAAGGCCAAGGTAGTAATCGTGTTGCTCCCCTGGGCCAGCTCGAAGATCGTCCCGTAGCCGGCGTCGCCGTCGGATACGCCCCCTCGAATCGTCGTGCCATACAGATTGCCGCTGCTGTCCATGATGAACGCCGAAACCGGGTTCGCCCCGTTGGACCCATCGAAGGTGGCCAGCGTGGTAAGGGTGGGTGTCGACGAGATGGCGGAGTTGTTGTTGGCATCACCGCTGTAGCTGGCCACCCACTGGTAGGTGCCGGTTGACGTCGGCACATAGCCGTTGGGCGTGTTGTACGTGCCGTTGCCGCTCACCGTTACCGTCTCGCTGTCCACCACGGTGCTGCCGTCGGGAGCGTACAAGGTGAACGTGATGCTGCCGGTTTCGTTGTAACCGCCTGACAGAGTCGCCGAGTCGGTAAGAGGAGTGCCGCTGCCGAGGACTGCCGTCCCCCCCGCAGTTGTACTGATCGTCGGGCTGGCTGGTGAGACCGTGAAGGTGGCCGGCGCGCTTTGCGCATTGCCGTAATTGGGATCCTCGCTCGCAAACGATGCGACGACAGTGTAAGTCCCGGCATCGGTCGGCGCGGTGGTTGAGCCCGCCCCATTCACTGTGCTTCCGATGTAGTAAGTAAACGCGAACGTTCCGCTGACAGGCGTCACTCCGTCAGTGCCCACTGCCGTTGCGGTTGCGGCAAATGACTCGCCGTCATAGGTGCCACCGGCATCGGCAACAGTCACGGTCGGGGTTGCCTGGTCGAACTGCGCGGGCGGGAATGCAGCCAGGTACGCACTGCCTCCCGAAGTCCCTGTGACGTATACGCCGTCGGAAGAGACGGCGACACCGTTGTCGCCATAGGGGCCGGACGCGACCAGCGTCCCGCTGGGATCGTACTGCTGTGAGAAATCATTACCGTTAAGAGTGCCGACTACAAAGACGCCAGCGGGATTTGCCGCGCTGTCGCTCACGCTGTCGCCCGCCGAGCCAAATTCGCGGATCCATGACAGATTGCCGCTCGTGTCGAACTGCGCCACGTAGGCGCCACCGGAGTTACTTGTGCCCGGAAACGAACCGGTTGTTCCGCCGCCGACGTAGATTGCGGAACCGTAAACGGAGACGGTGCTGGCGATGTCATCGGCACGGGTGCCAATCTGCGTGCCCCAGGCCTCGTTTCCGCTCGTTGTGTCGTAAGCGGTCAAATAAACATTCGGTCCTCCGCCGTTGTCCCCGAACGCATAGACGCGCCCGGCGTCCGCGGCGACTGCAGAGACGTTGGCACCGCTCGGCGTACTCGTCCAGAGTAGATTCCCGTTGGGATCGTAAGCATCCAGGAACGCGCTCGCCGTGCTTGACGGCCTGTTGAAAATCGTTCCACCGACGTAGACGCCCGTCGCGTTGGCGGCAACGCCGAAGGCTGTGGCGTTATTGTTCGTGTCACCGCCGAATTCCCGAGTCCAGAGAAGGTTGCCCGCAGCATCATAGCTCTGCAGGAATGCGCTACCGGCTGCACCGCCGGCAACATAAACCCCCGTCGCGGTTGCGTAGCAGTCGGAGGCGGTCATTGTGGGACCGAGCTGCTGTGACCAAAGCACGTTGCCCGTCGGGTCAAACTTTTCGACGACCGCGCTGCCCACAACGTAGACGTTCCCAGACGGGTCGGCCATCGCGTCGACGTCGCCAGCGGCAGGGACGACCCAATTGGGGCCGTCGAAGTTTAGCGCGTCGGTAATCGCCACGGTGACGGCGGCTGAGAGCCCGTCATCCGACTGGTCGAAGACACTCAGCGTGTCGCCGTTGTAGCCCGAAGCAGGCGTGTAGCTCAGACTTGCAAGGTCGGCGTTGAGATTACCCAGTGCCCCGCTGGCGGTAACCGAATTCGTCCCGTTGCCGCTGACGGTCAACCCCGCAGTGTTCGCGAGGTTCAGGATGCCATGGCTCACCGAAAGAGCCAAATCTTCGTTGATCCCGCCGGGGTCTGAGACCGTAATCACGTTGGGGCCAACAAACAGAGTCGGGTTGTTCGGGTTGGCCCCGACTGTCGTCGGCGCAATGATTTGGGCCGACAAAAGCGTCCGGTCCTCAAACACGTCGGCGGCCGGTCCGACCCCTCCTGCGGGGCCGGTCCGCGCGTTGGCGGTACGTCTGCAACACCGGATCATAGTGCGAACCTTGAAGGAGTCCTCTGGCTGCTCGAACGTTACGACGCTGACAAATTCGTTGCACTTAGACGGCCGCGCTGTCCCGGCCAGCACCCTCTTTGGAAATGAACGGATGCGCGTCTCAGGATCGGAAGGATTTTTGTGGAAAGGCGGCTCACGAGTCGGTTAGGCTAGACGCCGCACTGCCGCCTTCCGCGGGCAGGTTTCCCGTGCGACGCCGGGAGCTCGAGCATGCCAGGGTCTTCCGCCGACTTACGACGAGACAGGTCGCGCAACTCGAATTCGACCGAATCGGGGCTGCTAAGCGCCGCCAAGGCGGGGGATGCCGCGGCCTGGCGGGCATTGGTCGATCGCTATTCGTGGCTTGTCTTTCAGTGGTCGCGCAATGCGGGCCTGAGTCCCCACGATGCAGCCGACGTTGTGCAAAGCGTCCTCGGTCAGGTCGGGACCTATCTCCCGGGTTTCCAAAAGGATGGGGCGAGCGGTTCCTTTCGGCGCTGGCTGCGGACGATCACTCGCACGAAGATCGCCGATTTTTGCCGCGCCAACGGCGAGGAGCCGCAGGGCGAAGGTGGCTCGGCCGCCCAGCAGCGGCTACTGGCGATTCCCGAGCTTGCCGAATCATCGAGCGCAATCGATCAGGATCGGACCGCCTTGCAGCGCCGCCTCTGGCAGCTCATCGATCGTCTGGAGGACGAATTCGAGGATTCAACCTGGCAGGCTTTTTGGCTGACAGTGATCGAAAACCACACGACGAGTGAGGCGGCCGTTCAGTTGGAACTGAGCCCCAACGCTGTCAGGACCGCCAAATGGCGGGTGCTGAAGCGCCTGCGCGAGGCGGCCGGACCGCTCGACGGCGATCCGCCGAAGCCGCAGGCATCCGCCTGACACTGGGCCGGTCCGGCGCCCAACGTCGCGACGGCGAGTTGCGTTGCAGCGGTTCCGGGTGTTTGAGACACCTTGGCGTTCATTACTCAAAGGGGCCGTAGCACGCGGGCTGTGCTCGGCTCCCGGGGTGCGCGTGTCAGCCATGGCGGACGTCCCTTGTCAGAGGCGATCCCAAATTCGAGCGATGCTGGACGGTCGCAACGCCGTTGTGGCGGACGACGCGCTCGAAGAGCATCTTCGTGACTGCCCGGAGTGCCAGGCAGAGCTCGAGACGCTCGACCACGCCGGCGACGCATTCCTTTTCCGGCTGCAAAGCCTGCTGAATCCCTCATCGATTCAAACGGACCCGATCCTTCAGCAAGCAGTCGCCCGACTGAGCCCGCTAAACGACCACGCGGCCATCGAGTCTCGCGACGTCCACCAGCACCTCGCAACCGGCACCACGTTGGGAGAATTCCGCATCGTGCGGGAACTTCCCGGTGGCGGAATGGGACGGATCTACGAGGCGATCCAGCAGCCTCTTGGACGCCGAGTCGCCCTCAAGACCATTCGGGGAGATCGCCTGGCGCCGGAGAAACAGGAACGATTTCTCCGCGAACAATCGGTTTTGGCCGCCTTGCACCAAACGCACATCGTCCCGATTCACACGGCGGGGCAAGTGGGCGACTTGCAATATTTTGCAATGCCGTACATCGAGGGGGTGACCTTCCAGCAGATCATCGGCAGCGTGCGTCGCAGCCAATCTTCGTCTCCACACGCGCGGACGCCGACGTTGGCCCAGCTTGCCCACCGCTTCGATTCGACGGTACTTGTCGGCAACCCCAAACCGGAGACCAATTCTTCAACGGAAGCGAGAATCGTTCCTGTCCCGCCGGAGAAGCTCCGTCTGTCCGCGGACTATTTCCGTTCGGTAGCGATCGTGATGCTCGAAGCGGCCGAGGCCTGCCAGCACGTCCACGGCATGCAAATCCTGCATCGCGATCTCAAGCCATCCAACCTGATGGTAGACACTGCGGGGGAATGCTGGATTATCGACTTCGGGCTGGCTCATTTCCTCAACAGCGGGGCCTCGTCGGAAAGCGCCGAGGCCGCGAGGTCGCCAGACGTCGTCGATTCCACTCGTGTCGAGCGGCATCTCACGCAGGAAAGGGGAGGGCGGCCGGGAACGCCGCCTTATATGGCACCGGAGCAATGGAAGCACCAGAAAGTCGACGTCCGCACGGATGTCTGGGGACTCGGGGTCACGCTCTATGAAATGCTGACGCTACAGCCGGCGTTTTCCGGGTCGCTGCGGGAGATCGAGGGGAAGGTGCAGACCGGCAACCCGACGCCGCCGCGCGAACTGGTGTCTGGCGTGCCGCAGGATTTGGAGGCCATTTGCGCCAAAGCCTTGCAGAAGGAGCCCGGGGCGCGCTATCAGACGGCGCAGGAGTTCGCCGCCGATCTTCGGCGTTGGCTCAATCACGAGCCGGTCGCGGCGCGCCGCACGCGGGTCCCGCGGCGCGTATGGCTCTGGGCGCGTCGCAACCGCGGATGGGCGGCAGCCATCGTTGTGTCCCTCTTCGCGTGCGCGGGGGCGGCGGCTGCCGAAATCCGTGTCGAGCAGAATCGCGCCGCCGCAGCCGAGCGCGAAAGCTTGATCCTCAAAATGCAAAGCATTCAGCTCTTGCGGCTCTTGCCCCATCAAACGACAGATGGGAAAAGTTGGCTCGAAGATGGACAACAGCTCGTGCGAGAGGCTGCGCAAACTCGTAAAGACGACGTCCTGCGAGATCAGGCAGCCGCCTATCTGGCGGGCGCCAATGCAACCCTAAGAAAGGTCATGCGCGGCTTCCGGGCTTCGTCCGTCGCTTTCGACGCGGACGGGCGGCGGTTGGTTGTGGGTGGAAGTGATGACGACGAGGCCAGAATCTGGGACTCGGCAGCGGATCAAATTGAAAAATCCGGGCTCGCTGGGGCCGGCCCCGTCACCTTTCGTCCCGACGGGACCGCGTGGCAACTCACGGCAACGAAAAAGAAACCCTTCCCCCTTCAACTGTCGGACGTCGCCCGGCACCGCCTGATTCGCGAACTCAACCTGCCCGAGTTGCCCGACAAATCGACCGGTGATCCGGCTACGGTCGAGCTCGCCCTGACGACCGACGGGCGATTCGCGGCCGCGGCCATTGCTTGGACCGGCCAACCGACGCTGCTGGCCGTGTGGGACACGGAAAACGGAAATGTGGTGCGTCGCAGTCGGCAATCCGGTGCTCCGGCAACTGCGGTCGCAATTTCGGACGATGGGGCGTCTTTAGCAGTCGGAGATGCCACGGGCCAAATCACCCTTTGGCCACTACCCGTTGGCGAGCCGATTTCGGTGACCTCGACCAAACGGGTCCGGGTGAACTGTCTGGCGTTCGGGGCGAACCCGCCCGGGCAGGCGAAACGCGACGCGTCGGACAAGTGGCTGCTCGCCAGTGGTGATCATGGCGGCGGCGTGACGATCTGGGATCTCGCGCGCCGAATTCCATCCTCCTACTGTCGAGGTTCCTATTACGACGTCTTTGCTTTGGCCTTCAGCCCGGACGGTGTGACTTTGGCGTCCGCCGGTCGTAACGACACAAGACTGTGGGACATTGCCACCGGTCGTGCGCTACTTGAAATCCGTCATTCGGACTACATGACCGGAATCGCCTTCAGCCGAGATGCGAGCAAGCTGGCGGTCAGCCTCGCGACCGACGCAGTTGCGTCGGATCCGACAAACCCGAGCGTTTTGGTGTGGGACGTCGAGTCCCATCGCGGCATTCAGGCCCTGCGGGGACTCGAAAGTCAGATCGCGCATTCCAAGGTTGCTTTCACGCGCGACGGAAGTCGAATTGCCGCACTCTCGCTCGGCTGGCAGGCTGCGGTCTGGGATCTGCCGTCCGGCTTTCTGCGATATCGCTTCGAGGTGACCCCGGCGCTCACCGCCGACAACGCCGGGCTTGCTTTCAGCCCCGATGGCCGCAAATTCGCAGTCTCGGTCGGCAGCGAAGCGCGCCTGTGGGATCTCGATGCCCACACAGAGACGGCCTGGCAGCTTCCCGAAGGATTGGTCGACACGCTCGTTTTCGACGAGACGGGCACACGGCTGTTTCTGGCCCGCATGGAGACGTCCGACTGGGCCCATCCGCCGAATGGCCGCTCGTCATTTCAGGATTATCCGCGCGTGTGCCGAGTGCGCGATCTGCTCGCCAGCCCAGAGCGAGATTTGCGGCGACCGGAAAAAGGCAATCCCGCTTGGCAAACCGATTTTTTTAACCGGCGGATCGTAATTGCTCAGGCAAGCCCGGACGGTCGCTATTTGATAGTCACGGGTGATCACGGGCTGGGACGCGACAAGCCGCAGCGGCTGGTCAAAGTATTCGAGATCGCGACCGGCCAAGAGCTGTGGTCGATGCCGGGCGAGGGCGCCCATCTCGACACGACGGGCCGCGTCATGCAGGTCGCGTCAGAAAGCCTTTCGGGGACCGCTCGACACAGTTTGATCGAGGTTCCATCAGGCAAATTGATTGGGTCCATCAATCCACCGCCAAGCGCGCTCGCCCCGGGAGCCCGGATGACGGCAACACAAACCGCGAACCGATTCGGTTTCGCGCTGTATCGGGCGGGTGAGCAAAATCCGCTCGTAACGCTCGGGCTCGATGTGTGGATCGCAGAGGGGTACCCGACCTTCAGCGGTGACGGCACGCGATTGGCCTGGGGCAACCAGGACGGCACAGTCAGCGTTTGCTATATCCCTGAAATCCAAAGGCGTCTAGCGGCCATCGGGTTGGGTTGGTGAGTCAAGAGGCCGATTGCGCCATGCAAGTGCGCGAGTGGTGCGATTCAAACGCCCTTGGATCAGGCTCATCGGACGCGTTAGCAGTCGAAACGACCCGTGGCGGCCAAAAAACGTTCCAATTCTGGCGGCGATTTCCGAGCGTTTGATCCGCTTTCATAGCCTGAGGCCGAATTCCGCCAAAACGTATGGCAATCCGGCACCCGGAACCGCATGCCGAAAAACGCATGGCTTTGTGGGCCCGCCGCGGCGCATTTATCGGTCGTTTGATGCCGTCACCACAAAAGGGTTGAGATTCCCGGAAGAGGGACAGCGACAGATTGTAAGAGCGATGGCCGTTGCGATTCGGATCTGTGCCAGTCAGATCCGTTCGTAATCCTTTCGTGAGCGAATATCCGAGTCGGGGCGACCGGACACCATTGAAACTTTTTCTCGCTGGCGTCCGGGGCTGGTAAGCCGGATTACGACGGCGGCTAGACGACGGAACTTCGGTCAAGAGTGAGATTGCATTCTGAAGTCCCGAACCTAGATGGCGTGAACTTGCACCTCAGCGACTTGTCCACCCGCAACGAAACTCGGCACGCTGGCTGGAAGCCTCCACTACAAGCGACACACCGATGGGTGCGCAGGCCGGTATCACCGCGGATCGAACGAGCGTTGACGAGCTACTTCTTTCGCTCCGCCGTAGAGGCGACGGTCCAGTGGTCAACCCACTTCCAGCCGTTCATGCCGCCACTACGCTGCCACAGGGTCTGGATGCTCTGGGCAGCCAGAACATTGACCGTTCCGCCAAATCCGTCCGGAAGCTGGATATCGGGGTCGATGTGAAACGTGATGAAGTCGCCGCCATCTCTGCCGAAGAGTGCCTCGGGCGGGATCTGTCGGCCGCGGCCGGCGCCGGGGTCAGCCGGTACCCAGCCGATTCCGGCCGCGTAGAATTCCGCCTTCACGTGCCACATGATCTGATCCGGCCGCCGCCGCGAGCTGGCTGGCCGGCCCCAGACACTGCGAGCGGGGATACCGTTGGTCCGGAGGATCGCGCAGAACAGGACTGCGCAGCCGCCGCAGCTCGACCCGTTTCTGGAGGCACAAACCTCCGAGGCCTTCACACCGGGCGCACCGGTCTCGGGAACATGTTCCCGGACGTACTTGAACGCCCGAAACGCGAACGCCAGGTCTGTCTCTCCGTCCCTTCGCCGGAGCCCTGCGCGATCCAACCACGCCTGGAACGAGGGATCCCGTATGTTGACCGAATTGCCCGGCTCGAGGTAGGCCTTGCGTTCCGGTTCGGTTAGTTGCGCCGGTGATGTTTTCGACGCCCCGCGGACAAGCCTTCGGGCGTACAGTGTGGCCTCGTAGGTCACCGAAACGGTCAACCCCTGCGCCGTCTTCAGCCCGCCCGCGGGGCCGGCGGAAATGGCGATTCGATAAAACGAGCGCGGGTTAGGCGTCGTGTCCCGGAGCAACTCGGCCGTGGCCTCAGGCAGTTCGGCGACGCGGATCCCGTAGGTGCGGACGTCCGACTGCCGGTCGAGCTCGGGAGCGTCGGCGATGAGCAAGCACCACCGTAGCTCGTTCGGATTCACAGGCCGGTACGTCATACGGGCCACGAGGTTTCCTTTGACTCGACGGACTTTGTTCGCCTCAATATGAAATTGGTCTTGCTGGCCACAGAGAGGCGACGCCGTGCCGAAACCGGCACTGGCGAACGCAAGAATCGTGATCCAACGGCGGAAATCCGATCTCATGTGCGATGACGTCCCGGCCGGCAGACCGGCGAGAAGATCAAGCGGCGCCGCTCGCATCGGCGTCCGAGAAATCGATCCTGACTCATCAGTTTACAAACCGACGGGCGGTTGGCGAAAGCAGCCCTCAAACGGATTCAGGCGATGACCGCAATTGCAGGAATCGGAGCTCGGTTTCCGAAACGCCCTTCGATCACGGCCGACACCGGCCCAGTCGCGAAACGACAGAAACTCGTATCGCCCGGTGAGCGCGGGTGCACGCGTCAGCAGGATGTGCTGGATGTCGTCGAACTCAAGCATGCGGCGTGCCCTGTTTGTCGTCCCGTGTGGCTACCGAGTGCCCTTAGCCCATGCCCACGCAGCGATTCGCCACCCTTCGGCGACCTTGCGAAAGGCCACCGTAAGGACCGCTCCGGTTTGCTTCACCTGCTTGCCCTGCGGGTCGAATGTCATGGTCCCGGGCACGACCACATAGGCGCTGTCGCCGGTGACGTTGTTGTGCAATGGTTCACCCAAGGTGACCTCATAGCCGGAAGCGCGTGTTGCTCACCCTCAATCAACACGTCTCGATACCAATCTCGCGCGGTGGTTGGCCCGTGCCAGACGTGCGGCGCCATGCCGTCAAGGATGAAACCGGGGACAGTGAACATCGCCGCCATCCCGTCAGCGTCACCCTGATTGAACGCATTGATGTAGTGGCGGATTGCCGCCATCGGCTCAGTCGCGTTCACTTCCGTCATTCCTTGGCTTGTTGGTCGAGTGTCACTGCATCTGGTCGAGCATGTGCCCAAAGGCTGCCTTGAGCTTGAGGGCTTTTCTGATTTCGTCGGCGCTCACGTAGGGGTATTCGCCGTATTCGAGGAACGACGGGCAGTGGTGGTCACGGACGAATTGGATGAACGCCGTGGGATTCGTTTGCCAGTCTTTCGGAAAGCCTTCGAGATTCTCGAAGACGGTGCGCAATCCCGTCGCGCTGAAGATGGCCACCGCGTCCTCGGTGTACTTGTCGAAGTCGGTGTCGAAGATGCCCATGTACTGGAAGTACATGTCGCCTTTGATTTCGAAGAGGTTCCAGCGGAGGTAATGCAGCTTGAGCACGGCGAGGACGTCGGGCTGGCCGGCCACAGCCTTCTCGATGTTTCTCGCATATTCGTAGAACTTCGCCTCACTACCCGGAACGATTTTCGCAATGATCGAGAAGCCGTAGCACGAAGGGGACTTGGGAAAGATCGGTCCATACCGGCCCTGCTCCGTGCTGGGTAAGCCACCTTTCGGAATAGCCAGGGCCGCCGGTTTGGTCCAATCTTGTTTTGCGGTGTCTGACATGTTCGTGGGCCTTTCTTGGTGAGAGAACCCCGGAGTCACCTACGTTTCTGATTGTTGGTCGCGTCCCGCAGGTTGAGAGGCTTGTTTCCCAGCCCATCTCGCAATCCACGTGACAAAACCGCGCAAGACAACATACGGGACCACGGCCAGGACCGTCGCCGTGATCAGCAATTCCAACGTAAAAATTCCCGCATGGACGATGACTTGGTAAATCGAATCCAAGATCAGCGCGACAATGAAGACGGTCCCCACATCCTTCCAGACCTGCCGCAATCGGTCCCGCCACGAACCCGAGTTTGAGCGCATCGCCCAGAGAAACGGCGGCTCGTTTTGCCGAGCATCCGTCAAGCCGGCACGAACGGCGAAGAGGATCGCCACGGCCGGTTGAATCAAGAAGCGAAAACTCATCGGACCGCCCAAGCGGCCCACGAGATTCTCCCAGCCGCGCGAGAGTGCGTCTTCCAGCATGAAGACCTCCCGTCTGCAACAGGCCGGTGCTTGAGCGGCGTGGAAAGCCTGGCGGTGGCGAACCTCAGCCAAGCTGATGAAATGGCGAAGCCACGACGTGCCCTGGTTCGCAGCTTTGCTGGTTGACGTCTTCAGTCTAATCTCATGCAGGCTTAATCAAAAGCACGACGACTTGCGCCGACTCGTGGATTACACGTGCCGCGTGCTACACCCCTTAGAGAGGCCGCTGCCAAGGCGCGTCGTCGCACAGTGGAAATAGCAGCGGCCAGCGGTCTTGGTGACTGCTGGCCGCTGCAATGCGACAGATCGTTGTCTTATTGTTGGAAGTCCTTCGCGCGACGAATCGTCTGGCAAATTCCCCGGACCGTCTCTTTGTAGAGATCTTCGATTTTGGAATCGGCGACGAATGCTGCACCCACGAATTGGCCATCGCCGGCATCAAAAACTCCAGCCGCGAACACGACGTCCACACCGGACTTCTTCCCCTTTCCCGTGCCGGTAATCACCGTAGCGCCGCCCTTCGTCTCGCGCGGCTCGTCGAACTTAACGTCCTTCAGGTAGTTCTTTGCGAGCCCATCTTGGACCTTTTTGATCCCCGTTTGTTTGTCATCGACCCCTTTGAGGAGGACGAGCATGGAATAGACTTGTCCATCTCCACTGACGGCCGAGATGTAGTTGGCACCAGACTTTTGGTTCCAGTCGGAAGGGAACGTGATCCCTACGATGGGCTTGCTATCCTTGCGAATTACGGCTTCTACGCCGGGCTTCGTGGGAGCACCGGCTGCGGTCGTGCCGAAGACCTCCTGCGGCGCTTCGTAGAAGTTCGAGCGCTGGGCGTTCTGATAGTCCGCGGTCGAATAATACTGGCTCCGCGCTTGCGTTTCCCGATTAACGGCGGCGCGGGTCGCGCCCGTCACGACGCCAATCTTGGCGCCAGTCGCCGCTCCTTCGCTCCCGCCAACCATTCCGCCGACCACGGCTCCGCGCATGCCGCCGCTGACCGCCCCGCCGCCCCTCCTCTGAGCCATTGCGTCAGAAGCCAAAGTCGCGAGTGCTAAAGCAGCTAGTCCAAGAATTCGCAACCTTGTCATTGTCATCCCTCTTTTTTCTCGGAAGTTTTCCATCGGTCTTCGAATCTCGCACCGAACCCGTGCCCGTACTCATCAAATCGCGATGCAGCAAATGGATCGATGAACGCCGAGCGCTAGACGATGAACGATGCAGGGGCGCCGGCCGATTCTCGGATGCCACAATGCCGAGGTGGTCCTGCTCGGCGAAGAAAAAGCCTCGGCGTGCCCCAGTGACTGCGTGACGGGGGTTGCTCACCTGGCTTTCGATTGACGTGAACTCCGGACGCGCTCCCACGTCGGCGAGCTCACTTGACGAGCGCGGCAGTCGTCACCGCAACCCGATCACCGTAAACCACTACTCCGAGACGGGGCTCGTGGCGACTCAGTGAGCGAAGGGAGGCACCGCCCAACATGACGTGGGAGCTTCTCTTCGCAGGAATTGAAGAACCTTGGCTCCGTGAACTGGAGCAACGAAAGGCATTCACTGCCGGAGTGCTTGCCGCTCGTCAGCAAGCGCATGCGGTTTGGGCAGGCGGTTCGCGAATGTCAACTTAAATTAAGCCCGCGGCCAAAGCCGTTGTTTCATCGTACTTCCTGGGACATCGTTCCCTCTTTGGACCTCGCACACGACAGCCCCCCGTCACGCAGCCGATCGATCCTTCCGCTGCGAAATCATGCGGCTCAGGCAACCCCTTGAAACCGACTTACACCCATCTTCGGTTTCCGAAGCGCCGATTTTTTTCACCAGGGCCGTCGCAAAGAGTCCCGCGGAATGAGCAAGCCATCCCTGGCCGTGCGCCGCTGCCCAACGTCAGCTGATGAGAATCTGGGAAGGCGCCACCGATTGGGGTGAAGCCGGAACTGGCTTCCGGCCGAAGGGAAAGATGTTCAGCAAGTCGCACCAAACCGCGGCAATGGATGCCGGGTGCGTCGAAATCGGGTTTCTAACCTTACAGTCGACCGATGGCAGGAAGCCAAAATCTGCTCCTCCGAGGAGGCCGCCTGGCGGCCGTACTCGCTGTCTCCTTCTTCGCGTTCGCGGGCCGTGCTCGGGCGCAGAATCAGTCACCACTCTCGGGAATGCCGGCCCAGAGTTTCGCCGCAGCCCAATCCACGCCGCAGACGATCGCCGGGCCGATGACCGTCTCCGACCCGTCATACTACCCCGGCCCCAGTGCCGCGCAGCCTGCCACCCCGGTCGAGACGGGGCTCATTGACACGATCACCAAGTCGATCTGCGGCAAGGCCGATCCGAACTGCTGGGACCCGCTGCCGCTCGCGACGTTCTTCAGCGAAGGTTGGGACGAAGCCTGGGTGCCGTCGCCCAACGGTTCGGGCGGCGCGCCCCGGCAAGGCTGGATCAATGCTGCAGACGGCAACCTCTACCGGCTGTCGTTCTTCACGTTCGCCCAAGGGTTCAACGGATCCAACACGAGCAACGCCTACCTCGGTTCCTACACGATTCTTACGCCGTTAAGCCGTCGCCTGGAGCTGATCACGAACATTCCTTTCGTGCTCCGGAACAACGTCGACACAGGCTTGCCAATCGAGGACCCGAACCAACCGGGCCTGAGGACGTCGCAGAGCCGGACAGGATTCGGCGATATCACGTTCACGCCCCGCGTCTTGCTGCACGAGACGCAAGACTTCTCACTTACAGCCGAGCTCGCGGTAACGACCCCGACCGGCACCCAGCCCCTTGCGGGGACAACGACCATCCTGACCCCGGCCGTGGCCTTCTGGAATAATTTCTCCGGCGGTTGGGTGGTCCGGGGCGGGCTCGGTGTCGCGATGCCGACCGATGGCAGTGGGGATACGCTGATCAGCCAGCTCGCCGTCGGTCAGACTATTACCGACCACAACACGCCGCTGTTCGGTGACTTCACGTACTATGTCTCGGCGGTTGCGAGCACCCCTCTTTCTGGCGGTAGCCAAACGAGCGTGACCCTGACCCCCGGCATGCGTACGCATCTGGGACACGACTGGTATTTCTTGGCCGGGCTGCCAACCCCATTGACCAGTCAGCGAGTCGCCGACCTCGGCATGATTCTCTGGTTCATGAAAGCGTGGTGAGGCGAGCCGGAACTAGCCCAAGAACCGAGTGACCCGGAAGCGAACCACAATCGGCCCAGCTTCCCAAGTCTCCACGTCAAACAGCCGCCCGCCATCGAGAGCGCTTCGAGAGCCCGCTACGGTTCTCTGACCGGAATCTCCGTGAGAGCCTGTGTCAAAAATCGTTCGAATTTCGCCGTTGGAATCCGAGTGTTTTAACCGCCGTCGCCGCCTGCTTGCCCGATTCCCACAAAACGCATGGGAATCCGGTGCAGAGAAGCCGGGACCGAAAAACGTGTGAGTTTCTGATTCTCGGCGGAGCGTAGCTTATCGGTCCTTTGAAGGGGTTCGTCCGAACTCGGGTCGACACCGATCTCAGCGACAAGCGGACGGCCGTCAAGACCCGTGACGGCGACGACGGCCTTGAACGCATCTTCGACGCCGGTCACCCGCTAAGATGCGCAAGCCCTGCCCCTCGGGTATCACCATCATCATGAAACGCATTTGAAGCGATCGCTATCTCTGGTTCTGCAAAGGTCCAGCGGCCTTGTAGCTGTTGATGGTGGTGCCCGATGGCAATGCTTGCGTACTCTCGAGTGCAAATGCACGTGGCGGAGTTCCCTCTGCAAAAAGGCGCTTCCCTTTGCCCAGGAGGACAGGATAGACCAGCAGAAGCAGTTCATCCGCAAGCCCATGCTCGAGCAGCGCCGAAGTCAGCGTCGAGCTGCCCCAGAGGATCAGGTCCGCGCCGTCCTTCGCCTTGATGTCGCGAACGCCCTCCACGATGTCCGGCCCAATGCCCTCGAACGGGCCCCATTCCAGGCTCTCCGGCCGGTGGGTTACGACGTACTTCATTGCCGCGTTCAGCCTGTCCGCCATTGGACTGCTTGGCGCCTTGGGCCAGAAACCCGACCACATATCGTAGGTTCGGCGGCCAAGCAGCAGATCGAAACGCTCGCCTTGCAGGGCGAGGACTAAGTCGCGGCCGGCGGGGGTCCGATAGGGCACGGTCCAGTCGCTGTATGGAAAGTCGTCTTCGCCGGAGGTCTGGATCACGCCATCCAGCGAGATGTGTTCCATGAGTTTCAGCTTTCTCAATTGAAATCCTCCTTCACACTGGTTTCTACCCGCAGCACGTCATGGACGGAGCCGTCCGGTTACCCAGACTTCACTGTAGTCGTATGGCCGGAGCGGAATTCGACAAATCGTCCAAAGAATTTTCCGGCAGGGTTCGCCTTGCCTAAACAGGCAACAGGATTTGAACTCGCCAAGTGACTAGGACTGATCGATCGAACCGCGCCGTCGCGCCACCTCCAACCGCGGGACACATTCCTGAAACGAGCCACGCGCGAGCGTGCGCGCATTCTCGACGGAAAGGCTTTGAGCAGTGGATCAGGTGATCAGGTGACCGCAGGGGAGCCGGAGGTACTGGGATGCTCAGCCCAGCGACCACTTTCTCTCTTTCACCTGCTCTCCTGTTCCACCGCTCACCTGCTCCATTTTTTCGCCTAGACGACGAAAAAATCGGGGCGACGGGATTTGAACTCCGGAAAGACGTTGGTTTGATGCGCCAGATCTCGCACGCATTTACGCCACGATTAGCCAGCGGGTTTCAGAAACCCGCAGCGGACGTTTTTCGGTGCTGTCTGGAGTGGTCCGAGAAACGGGTCCTTTTTTGACGCGTTCGCAAAAAGGTTTGAGATTCTGGGAAAATGGACGAGCGGTGACCAAGCTCGCCTATTGGCGCTAACCCAAACGGCTGTGGTCAACAGTCCTGGGATGCTCAAATCGACCACCGAGCTGCTCATCGCGTCGCAGGTCGAGCGTGCGGGGGCGATCCCAATCTCAGAATCGACTGACACGTCTCGTTCAGATGCATTTCTACCACGTAGCGGACTGTCGCAATTCCATCATAAAACGATGCAATTAGCGCTGGGCGCTCAGATCGTGACCTGCGCGCCGGCTCGCCGCTTCGGCGGCCTGTCGAATGCGCCGGCTTTCCGTGAGGTAGCGGTCACGCTCGGCCTGATTTTCGGGCGAAAGATGACCGCAAGTGCGAGCCGTCACTTGCTCGGCCAAGCTACTGAAATCGTCGGCTGACTTGGCCAGTTGGTTCCCGTTGTCGGGCCAGAGCCTGGTCCGCTCTAAAATCGCATCGGCTGCTCCGCGCAAGGCGCCTCTCTGTGAGCCATAAAAAACCAACCGATCGTAACACTGGCTTAGCCATACGCGGTACGCGTGATTGGTCGGTACTCGCTCGAAGAGCCGTTTTTGGATTGCAGTCGATTCCCGAAACGCGGCCAACGCCTGCTCACGCTCGCCCAAGCCCCAGCGCGCCTTGGCGATCCGCATCCACACCGCGCTGAGCCAGTCTTCGTGGCGAACACCATCGGGCGCTGTGCGGATCCATTCTTCGATAGTGCGTCGCCCGAGTTCGGCTTGCTGAAGGGACAAAGTCGGCTCTCCGAGTTGGTTGGCGAGCGCGGAACAATCCAGCAATAAACGACCTAGGTCGTAGAGGAATCCCGGGTGGTGCGAGGGGTAGACAGCCAATTCTGAGGAAACAGCAGCAGCCTGGCGGGCCAATCGAAGGGAAGGAGCGGGCTGCTTGGCCTCTCGGAGCAGTTGGCCAAATGCAAGCAGCGTCACCGCACGCTCCAGAGCGAATTCGGGTGCGATTCGTTCCGCCGCAAGCGGCGTCGCGAGGACGCACACCCGGTCATTAGCTGCCTCTTCCGCCCTGGCTGTTTGGCCCGTTTTGGCATGGCATAACGCCAGGTAGCAATAATCCTCCAGGAGCAATTCCCGGAGCCAGTCGCTTTGTGGTTCCTGCTTTACGAGTGCGTTGAGACGCCGGCCTGCTTGTTCAAGGAGCAGGACGGCCTGGAGGTAGTAGGGGTCAGTGGGCTGTGCCCGGATGAGCCGGGAACAAGAAATCGCCAGTAAAATGTTGCCCAGGAGGTCGTCGCGACATCCTTCCGCCAAGAGGTTGTAGTGCTCGTAGGATTCTCGCCAGGAGGATGACGCCTTGCCAGTCGACGGATTCAGCGCATAGATTTCGCCGAGGAGAAAGCATGTCAGGGCCAGTCGCCTTCGTAAGCCCCTATCGGCAGGGTTCTGGCGAACGAGTTGGTCAAGTTCGGTTCGGTTCTGTTCGAGCAGCGGCAAGCAATCCCCTCTGACGAGCCCATCGCCGATGTAGCCCGTAATTTGTAAGCGACACTCCCACAGTTTGTGCATGAAATCCAAATTACCGGGTTGCTCGTCGGCCAGGTTCTGCCAGATGGCATCGGCCCGTTGAAGTGATTTGAAGTATCGTGGGATATCCTGGCGATCCTGCCAGGTGTAAGTGGTGGCAAGCCAATCCCGGCAATCCGGGGTGCCGGCGACTTCGTTCGCCAGGGGTTCCCAAAGCACCCGGGCTTGCTGGAAATTGGCATCGGCCTCCGCCTTCTGTCCTCGTTCTCCATAGAGGGTTCCCAAACGCCCGTAAACCTTCGTCAGCGCAATTCGCAGTGTGAATTCATCCGGATTTTTTCGTAGCAGATTCTTGCAATGAGCCTCTGTCTTCAGCAGCGAGTCAATGCTAGGTGGAACAGGGCGATATCCCCGCCCAGGAACCACGGGGTTCGACTGAATCAGCTCGCTTAATAGCTCCTGAGCTTCCACGTCGCTGGCCAGGGCGCCTCTCCGGGCCACTTCTGCCTTGCGCCATTGATCGATGATGCCCCCAATACCTCCCAGCAACGCCAGAAGAAGGACAGCAACCAAGCTGGCTGTTCCTGGTTTGCGGCGACACCACATCCAACCCCGTGCGACCGGGCCGAACGGTCTGGCATGAATCGGCTGACCAGCAAGGAACCGTTCGAGATCCTCGGCCAAAGCCGCGGAGGAGTCGTAACGCCGCTCGGGCTCTTTCTGCAGGCATTTCAAACACACAGTTTCTAAATCGCGCGGAACGGCCGGATTGAGCAATCGCGGACTGACGGGTTCCGTCTCAATGACTTGCCGGAGCGTTTCGCCGATCGAATCGGCGCGGAAGGGGGGGCGGCCCGTCAGCGCTTCGTAAAGCAGAGCGCCGATGCCATAGACGTCAGTGGGTTGGCTGATGGCCCCCCACTTTGGCTCGACTTGCTCGGGGGCCATGTAACTGGGTGTGCCGAGAAAATGCGTGTGCTCGCGGTCGGTCGCGTTTTCCAGCTCTTTGGCCGCTCCAAAATCCGTTACCTTCGGGGAGAGTCCGTCCGGCGCCCCCGAAAGAAGGATATTCGCCGGCTTGAGGTCACGATGAATGATCCCATGCTCGTGCGCGTGCTGAATAGCGCGCGCGACGGCCGCGGCGATTGTCCCCGCAAGTCGGGGCGCAAGAGGCGTTCCCCCGATGCGCTCGCCAAGAGTTGACCCTTCGACGAACTCCAACGCAATGAACGGTTCTCCCTTGTGATTGCCCACGCAATAGACATGGACGATATTTGGATGATTGAGCCGCGAGACGGCTCTTGCTTCTTTCAGGAACCGCTGAATTGCGTCGTCATCGGCAAGCGCGCCCCCCCGAATCCGCTTGATGGCGACGATTCGTTCCAGGTTGTGCTCGCGCGCCCGGTAAACGACACCCATTCCGCCCCGGCCGACTTCTTCCAATAGCTCATAGCCGCCGAGCTGCGTTGCCGATCGACCCGAGAGACCAATGGCGCCTTCGACAATTTCGTCCGCCTCGCGGAAGAGGCGCAAATGCACAGCGTACTCCGGAAATTGCCGGAGCAAGCCGTCCCATTCCGGCGTTTCGCCCGCGTCGCGTCGCAATAAAAACTCGTGGTAGATCAATTCCGCCGCCTTGGTCGAGTCGGCGCAAAGCGCTGGATACGCCCTCAATCGATCAGCGATCGGAGTGCGAATCCCCTTGAGCCAGTCTTCTCGCTGATGCGAAAGAGCCGCGTCGAGCGAATCGCGCGAGCGATTTGCTGCCGTGCTGAACAGCGTCCACGTTGGGTCAAGACGTGGGGCGCGACGCGACCGCTTAACCTGCATGGCTGGGCTCCCCGTGGCGGACTTCCGCCAGGGCTGCGGCGATTGATCGACGAAGCTGGATTCGCAGAGAGTCTGGATGACCGCCGATTTGATTTGCAATCTGCCGCCATGTGTGCCCTTGATGCGACAGGTCAAACAGCCGACGGTCCCTCTCGTCAAGCCGCCTTCGGATGGCGTCCAGCAAGTCCCGATCGTCGACGGGCTTATCGGGCGGCGGCTCGAGGCTGATGGGCTCGGCGACGTTACCGAGATCCGCGATCCGCAGGCGTTCCTTCCGCATCATTGCTGACACTTTGTAATGCACAGCCGCCGTCAGATACGCCCGAAACTTCTCAGAGGATGCCGTGACTCCATCAGCCCCTTCGCGGGCCAGAAAATCCTTCAACAACGATTGGAGAATGTCCGCGGTATCGACGATTCGGCGAGCGCGACGATCCAAAAGACGCAATCGAATGGCCCGCCTGAGAAAGGGGTCGAAGTCCGCGAGCAATCGGTTGACGGCCTGTGCGTCGCCGGTTTGCAGAATTTCAATAAATTCCTGAATTCCCGCCCCGCGCATTGTTCGCCTCACGACCGCGGACGACACCTATAAGAGGGGAGCGTATTGCGCACGAATGTCTCGGCGCTCACGCTCCGCCCGCGCGACAGACTCCCTATCCTATTGGGGGTTGGGAACAAATCAAATTCGAAATCGATTTGACGCGTCCAAACTCACCTTTCTCGCTCGGAGCGACCCGAGGCGAGCCCATGATACGCCATCTAAGGCTCGCTGACTGGAGCGTTTAGGATAATGGACTGTTCTGTTCCCGGGCCAATCATCTCTGCCCGGCCGCAATCACGAAATTTTCGAGAAACCCGAGAATTCGTCCAAGAAAGCACCCCTACCGATCGTCGAACCGGGCTTACTCCTTCGAGCGCGGTCCGCATCTGAGTTCAGACGCAGGGTTGGAGAACGATAATGCGCGTTTCCTGGCCTCCGCGGTGGTTCAATTCGATGTCTTTGGGCCTCGGCAATTGGAACGTGCAAAAACGTGGACTTGGAGGGCCTCCGGCCGTAGTTCCTCATGGGAATGCCAGAATTCGCAGACACCGCGCGCCCCACAAGAAGAGGCGAGGCGCTCGACGGCGGTTTGCATCGGTGGCCAGCCTGATGACGCCGCTCATGCGCGTTGAATGGCTCGAAGACCGCACGCTTCTATCGGCCGTGAGTTGGACAGGCGGCGGCAACGACAACCTTTGGAACGACGGCAAGAACTGGAGTACGGGCAGTGTGCCGCACTTCGCCGATGATGTGACGATTAGTGCGGCCGCCGGCACCACGATCCAGGTCGCCACTACGAGCGTCGCCATCCACAGCCTGTCCACGAACGCGGCGATCAGTGTTGCGGACCATTTGAGACAGCATTTGGTTGCCGAATTAGCAAATGAATGTAGATCGGTGTTATTAGGTCACGTTGCTACTCATCGGGATCGGTCCTAGTCTGGTGTCCCGAAACATCAAGCGAGGGGATGATGAGGATTGATTGGTGTCCGGCGTGGCTCATGTCCTTTGTATCGACTGGCAATTCCTTAAAAGCGCGACGGCGAGCGAAAATCACCGGCCACAGGTCGGTCCCGCATTCCAAAGTCCGACGCCGCAAGCCTCTGCTCCGAGGCAAGTCGCGGCGTTACTACACCGGCGGCTTGCGAGAGCAACTTAATCCGCCGGCCCTCTACGCGACCCAGATCCTGGAAAATCGCACGCTGTTATCCGCCGTCACTTGGACCGGGGGCGGGAACGACAACCTTTGGAACGACGGCAAGAACTGGAGTTCGGGCGGTGTGCCGCATTCGACCGACGATGTGATGATTAGCGCGGCCGCCGGCACCACCATCCAGGTGGCCACAACGAGCGTCACCATTAACAGCCTGAACACGAACGCGGCAATCAAGCTCGAATCGGGCATTTCCTTTACCTCGCCGACGACCAGCGCATCAGCGGATTTCATTCTGGCCGGCGGCACACTCCAAGGCGGGACGCTCACCCTGACGGGAGGCGCGGTCGTGTCCATGACAAATTCCGGCGGGACACTGAACGGCGTGACCGTCGACGGCAATCTGGATTTGACCCAAGTCAGCGGTGCTTTTGCGGACGTCGAGGGCAACTTGACCCTCAATGGGACCGCCGACATCGGGAACGCGGCCGGAACGTCGTCCGGCGAACTCATTTTCCCCGGCGCGCAAAGCCTCTCGGGGACAGGGACGGTGGTCTTCGGGAACTCGACCAGCAATGCGATCGAGGTGGGCAGCGGCCAGAACGCCACGTTGACCATC
>DASZIA010000631.1:0-2632 GCA_035949535.1 Planctomycetaceae bacterium
GGTTGCGAAGGGCGAATTTCGCAGCGATCTGTACTACCGCCTAAATGTTTTTCCGATTCGACTCCCACCTCTTCGGGAGCGCAAAGAAGATATTCCACTGCTGGTCGGTTATTTTGTGCAGAAATTCGCGAAGCAGCTTCAAAAGGACATCAAAAGAATCCCGCCGTCTGTAATGAAGGCATTCACAACCTGGGAATGGCCAGGAAACATCCGCGAGTTGGAGAACTTAGTGGAACGCTCTGTCATCCTGACCCGTGGCAAGTCGCTTGACGCGCCGCTTATGGAAATGCGGAAGTTGAGCGGAGAAGAACATGACCGCGAAACGAAGGATTCACGTCAGGCGGAAATAGCGGAAATTGTAAGAAGTACCATTCAGGCACTAAACGGAAAACAGGGGCTGGCCAGCGATCAGGGCAAGAAGATGGCCGATGGCCGTGCGACGAAAAGCGCGGAACGCGCGAAGAAACAGCGGGAAGAGATTATGCGAGCGCTCACGTCAAGCAAGGGCCGCGTGGGCGGGAGTAATGGAGCCGCTGCCCGCCTGGGCATCAATCGCACGACACTCCTGGCGCGGATAAGAAAGCTTGGGATTGATCCCAGAGACTACGCCGCGTGATCGGGCCACCCGGCCCGGTCGAACCGTGTCAAAACTCATAGATTGACACCTTCGACTTCATTCCTGCCGATTTCAATGCCGTCCTGAAATTCAAAGTAGTTACAGCTGCAAAGTTTGGGGGGCGTGTTGCACTCTCGGACCTACAAGGAAGAGTGTGGCATGTTGAAGATCTCTGTCATTAAGAGCCCACGCCAATGCCGAATGGTGGTCGAGGGTATTCTCGTTGAGCCTTGGGTAGCCGAACTCCTTAGCGAGTACACAAAGGCCAAAGAGCATCTTGCTGGCCGTGAACTTGTCATCGATATCACAAACCTCAGTGCCATCAGCGCAGCCGGGGAAGACGCACTCCTGGAACTGATCGACGATCATGCCAGATTCCACTGTGGCGTCTTTACGAAGGAAGTCTTAAAGCAACTCGCGTCGAAGCGACGGTCGAAATGAACCTTGGGAAAATCACGGTGTCGACGATTACGACGACGTTGCACCCATTGAGTTGGGGTCCGCGGTGTCAAAGTTTAAATTTTGACAGTTGTGACACTTGAGCCACGCTTCGCGCTTTGCCTGCAGCGCTCCAGTTAAGGATCAATCAGTTAGCGAAAAAACAATATCTGGCATCGAGATTGCCACTGCCAACGGTATAGGAACGCCAGTGAGGATCTGTCAGTCAAAATAAAAGAAAAACATCCAATGAGCGCAAAAAACGCATTAAACGGGCTTGATCCCGCCCGAACAGCTTTGGTGGTGGTACATATGGTTAAGGGCGTGGCCGGGGAGGTCGACACCCCCTTCAACCGGCTTTTCCGGCGGCGTGCCGAGCAGACAGGGATCATCAAGGCCCAGCTACGACTGCTGTACGCGTTCCGCAGAGCGAAGGCTAGAGTGCTCTACACCGCGGTCACGTACCAGCCAGGGCTCCCCGGGGTCAGCCCGAATTCCCCGCTGTGGCGCACTCTCTTCGATTGTGTCTGCCGGATGGAAGGTACTCCCGCGGTCGAACTCATTGACGAACTCGCCAGCCGGCCCGATGAATCGCTCGTCAGGGGGCAGGCGGCCAACGGGTTCGACCGGACTGTGCTCGACACCATTCTCCGGCTGGCCGGCGTCGACACCCTCGTTCTCGTCGGCATAGCCACTGACGTCGCTGTCGAATCCACCGCGCGCGCTGCATGCGACTTGGGATATCGGACGATCGTCGTCTCCGATGCCTGCACCGCCGACAGCGATGAGAGCCACGCCCGCTCGCTCGACGTGCTCCAAAAGTGGTTTGCCGAGACACCCACCGCCGACGAGGTCCTCAGCGCACTGAAACAGATGCCGGCGCCCATAGCGGCCTAGACATCGGGACGCAGGAGGCAAAATGTCAGACGTACAACAAAAAGCAAGGAGAAGAAATCGAGAAACGAGCTTACCAACTCTTTGAGGAACGTGGATGCAGGGATGGCCATGTTGGTGAGGATTGGATTGATGCGGTGATCCGCCTGCGCCCCGAGAGCGCGACACAGGTGCAATTCAACCGGGCCGAATAGGCGAGAGAGTGAGGAATATGGCAAGTAACCAGTCAATGCGCATTCCGCTTGCGAGCAAGCGGAGTTCGTCGCCGGCCCTAGGAGTACCGATGCCTACACCGATCGAAGAGAACAAGTCCCTGATTCGCCGCTTCATCCACGCCATCGAAGGCGGTGACTTCGCGGTCTTCGACGAGATCGTTTCGCCGGACTACAACGACCATCTAGCCGGACAGAGCCCGGGCCGCGAGAACCTCAAGCAGTACTTCGCTGGGCCGCGCTCAGCTTTCCCGGACTTAGAGTTGCCGATCATCTACATGGTCGCCGAGGGCGACAAAGTCGCGGCGCTAACCGGGTTCCGGGGAACCCATAAAGGCAGCTACGGAGGGTTCGAGGCGACCGGTAAGCGGATCGACGGAACGGCCTTCCAGCAGTATCGGATCGAGAATGGACAGCTAGCTGAGCACTGGGAGATTTTGGACTACTGGACGATCATCCGACCGCTCCAAGG
>DASZIA010000632.1:0-6929 GCA_035949535.1 Planctomycetaceae bacterium
AGGGGGCCACGCCCGTCTACGAGTACGAACCCAACTCCTGGGGTCCAGGCGAAGTCAACCACGCGGTCTCACCGCCGGGAGGGTGGCAGAAACCAGTCGTGGCCGCGGGGGCCGGATAGGAGATGTCGTCATGAAGATCGAGTGCTGCCCAATTCCGATGTCGTCGCCCAGGAGGCGGCGAAATTCATTGCCGCGGAGGCACGGGCCGCGGTTCTGGCGGCGCGGGCGGTTCAACTTTGCGGTGATTGGCGGACGCACGCCTTGGCTCATGTTGCGTGCCCTCGCCAGCGAAAACATCCCGTGGAATGAGGTGCATCTGATGCAGGTGGACGAGCGGGTCGCCCCCGCCGGACACATCCTGACCGCTCAACGTTTGCACGTGAGCAACCACCATGGCAGTCGCTGCCGCCTCGAAAGAGGAAACCCGCGATGCCGCACAAAGACCTTTCGCAGTTTTCAGGAGTGCCTCGAACGAGGGGCACCTCCTCGAGTTAGCCTGACTGCCGGGCAGTGTCCGGCTCAATCGGGTTTCGAGGACGGCCGTCTCTTTTAAGAACTCATACGTTTCTGCATGTCCGTACGACACAACCATCGACGCAAACTCAAACCTGCTGATTCAAGAACTCAAACGTTTTCCGGTAACGCCATTAAACCACCGATAAGTGCCGCCGTGGCAGGCACCGGAAACTCATCCGTATTTCGGCACGCTGTTCTGGGCACCGGATTAGCCATGCGTTTTGTGGAAATCGGGCCTCATCGCGTGACAAGCGGCGATGACACCTCAAAGCGACGCCAGAAATCGAACGTCTTTTGATGCGAGTTCAAATCCTCTCTGCCAAACAAGGAACCACCGCGTAAATTAGCCACGCCATCAAGGAACCGTTGCACCCAGGTTCAGAGACGAGCGAGCGGAAAAACGCGAAAGACGGAAAGGAATTGTGATGCGACTGAACAGCCAGCGAGTGGTGGTCATCGGCGGGAGTTCGGGCATCGGATTGGAAACGGCCCGACTTGCTCTGTCGCTCGGAGCATACGTCACCATCGCCGGACGCTCCGAGGATCGACTCAACCGAGCGGCGGCGAGCTTGAAGGACGTAGCGGACCGGTTGCGGACGGTCGTGGCGGACATGGCTGATGGGCAGTCGATCCAATCTCTGTTCTCCGGCGAGTCCCAGGTCGATCACGTGTTTGTACCCGCCGGAGAGTTCCGTCCCGGAAGCGCCGACCTGCTGACGGGGGACATAGCCGGTATGCGTTCGATTCTCGAAGTGCGATTGTTGGGCGTGGCGTATGTCGTCCGGCACACAAAGCGCCTGATGAAGAACGGGTCGATTGTCTTGATGTCCGGTCTCTATGCCACACGCCCGGCCGCAGGCGGGGCAATGGCGGCTGCTGCCGTCGCGGCAGTGGGGGGGATGACTCGGGCCCTGGCGTTGGACCTGGCCCCGATCCGGGTGAATGCCGTCGCCCCTGGCCTGATCGACACTCCACTCTGGGACACATTCGGTCCGCAACGCGATGCAATCCTTGCCAGCGCGTCGAAGCTGCCGGTCGGACGCGCCGGACGTCCTGAGGAGATCGCCGAAGCCGTTGTGTTTCTGATGACCAACGGATTCGCCACCGGAGTCGTTCTACGGGTCGACGGTGGTGGCAGCCTCGTTTGAGAGATTCGCTGGCTTTTTGCGATGAGACTTCTCAACGAAGATCGGGTTACCATAGCCACTGCCGTAACCCGGCTTCCCAGCCCCGGACAACCGCCAGAAAAGTTCTAACGGTGTCTTGTCGCCGCGACTCCTTTCAGATTGCCGGCAGACTTTAGGGCATTCGTCGAAAGCCATGATCCGGGGCGGTCCTCTCAGGAACTGAGACGATCTCCGGGAACACCGAAAAACCACCGATAAGTGCCGCCGTGACAGGCACCGGAAACTCGTCCGTTTTTCGGCACGCGCTTCCGTGCATCAGATTCTCATACGTTTTAGCGGAATCGCGCCCGGCGCAACGACCGATGAGAAAACTCTCTTAGGAGTGCTGCGTAAATCGAACGTTTCCTGGGTCGGCTGCCGTCGCTAAGTGCCTCGGCGCGCAAAGGTCATCCTGTCTAACGCCGCGATCCCCGTACGCTTGATGCCTCTCGATCCAACCGGCGGGTTGGCGGATAAGGCCGGTCAGCGAAATCGAGCCGCCTGCGACTGTATGATTGAGCTGGCGAACCCGGCAGGGCCTCGAATCCTTCCTCAACACCATCAATGAGGTTAGCGTGGAACCTGAAACATCCCGTCGAGGTTTTTTGTTGAACGGCGCGGCAGTGACGGCAGGATTGCTTGCTGCGGAAGCGTCGGTTCAGCCTGCGAACGATTACCCTCCTCACCAGCACGAACGTCACTTGCCCAGCAGAGGAGAGTTCCCGCGCGACCATGCTGGTACAGGAGGCCCGGTGGGAAGCGCGACCGACCGAGGCAAACTCGTTCCGGGCCAGCGGTCCGCGAAGGAGCCTCCGGTACTCGTCGAGACTCCTGACCTCCCTGCAAATCTGCCCTGGACGATGGTCAACGGGGCGAAGGAGTTCCACCTCCATGCTCAGGCCGTCAAGCGCGAATTGCTGCCCGGCACTTTCATAAACCACTGGGGGTACAACGGCAGCATGCCCGGCCCGACGATCCAGGTGACTGAAGGTGACCGATTGCGCATCGTGCTCCACAACGAACTCCCGGAGCCAACCGAGTTGCACCTGCACGGTTTGGAACTGCCCAACGCAATCGACGGCGTATCCTTCATCACTCAGGACCCGATCGAACCGGGCAGCGCGGGACTCTATGAGTTGACGGTCCACCAGAACGGCACCTACTTCTACCACGCCCACGGAGCGATGCAGGAAGCGATCGGCATGGTCGGGCTGTTCGTCATTCACCCGAAAGTGGCGTACGAGCCGGTGGTTGATCAGGACTTCGCACTGATCACACAGGAGTTTGACATTGGGTCGGCAGTCAGTACGCCCGACACGACCAGCATGACCTTTCACTGGCTCACCTTTAACGGCCGGTGTGGGCCCTACATTACTCCGCTTGTCGTGCGTTTGGGCAATCGAGTGCGGATTCGCGTTCTGAATTTCAGCACAATGGACCATCATCCCATCCATATCCACGGGCACACTTTTTGGGTCACGGGCACTGAAGGGGGCCGCATCCCCGAGTCGGCGTGGATTCCTGGCAACAATGTGCTCGTCGGCGTGGCTCAGGTCCGCGAGTTCGAGTTCATCGCCAACAACCCGGGCGACTGGGTGATGCACTGCCACATGTTTCACCACATGATGAATCACATGATTTCGGGGGTCGGCCCTGGCAGTCGCGACCTCGCAACGGATGGTAAAAAGAATCCCCGTTACAAGGTCCCCGGATTCCCGCAAGAGACGGGCATGATGACGATGATGTCGCCGGCACAGATGGAAGACGTGATGAAAAACCCGCGGACACGCGGCATGCGGCCCATGTGGCCAATGGCGGTGATGGGGCTCATGACCGTAGTCCGCGTGCTGCCCCCCGACCTTTTCGAGAAGGTCATCTCCGGCAAAGGCGAGATTGCTCCAGGAGCCAGCGTCCCCGGCGCGATGCCGGCTCACGGCATGGAACACATGCACATGAAGGACTAGTCGCGGCGATCGAGGTGCATGACAGAACTGGCCCTCGCTATTTTCTCGCGCTTTCGCCCAATCAGCGGGGATCTGGGTTGGCTTCCAGGTGGCCGCCGGACGCTGGCGTCGGCGGTGTCGTCAGCCCGTCAACAAGGAGAAGCCCAACGATCTCGACCTCGGCCTTGCGCAGTTCTAGCAGGCTGTGGGTGTACCGCTCCTGCTGCTCCAGCAAGTTGCGCTGCAGCATGACGACTTCGCGCCAAGGTTCGCGGCGCTTCCGGTACATGTCGAGCTGCGTTTGGTAGGCTTCCTCGGCCTGGGGAATATTGCCCTCGCGGTACAGCTGGGCGGTTTCGAGCGCCGTGCGGTACCGGTTGAAAGCCTCGGCCAAACGCTGCCGCAGGGAGAGCTCCACGCGGGCGACCTCGGAACGCGAACGAACCAGGTCGGCCTCGGCTTCATGGATGGTCCCCTGATTGCGGTTGAAGATCGGCAAGGCGATGCCCACCTGCGCTGTCGCAACAGCGTTCCGGGTCTCGAAGCTATAGCCAGAGGCGCCTTCGAGCTGGATGTTGGGGATGGGTTCCACTCGCTCACGTTGCACGGCGATTTGGTCGCGGGCCACGTGGGCCTGAGCCGCTTGCAATTCCGGGCTCTCGGTGAGCAGCCGGCTGAGGGCGCTGTTCCAATCGAGCGGCGGGCCGGCTTGGTCCAGCTGTCCGGCGAGCGGTTGCGTCGGGAGGTCGGCTGAGCCGACGAGCGCCGCCAAGCATTGCCAGAGGGCCGGGTACTGATTCTGCCACGTCAGCATTCCGATCTTCGCGTCGTTGACCCGCGTTTGCATGAGCAGAACATCGGATCGGCTGGCCTGTCCCGTGTTGAACATTTCGCGCGTCGTTCGCAGCGCCTCTTGCGCATTGGTGACCAGATTGCGGTGCAACTCAGCAGTGCGCTCAAGCGCCAACAACTCCCAGTAGCGCAGGCGCACACCGTTCAGCACCCGGTATTGCTGAGTCAAAGCCAGCAGTTCCGCTTCATAGGCTTCCTGGTTGTATTTGGCACGACTCAAACGGAGCTTGCCGGCGGTGACGATTGTCTGCTGTACGAATCCACCCTGGAATTCACCAGCACTCCCCTCAATGCCGATGTTCTCGCCCCGGTACCCCACGGTCGGGTTGGGATAGAGGCCGGCTTGCAAGGCCTTCCCGCGCGAGGCTCCGATCGCCGCTGCAGCTTGCGCCAGCGTGGGGTTGCACCGCAGGGCCATTTGTTCGAGATCGGGAAGGCTCAGAGCGGTTTGGGACGCAGCTTTGCTCGCGGAACCCGTGGGTGAGGGGTGCGGGTCGGCACCACGCGCGGTCGCGAGCGCGGTGACTGCCGCGAGCGCCACCCCGACGGCGATCACACGAGCCCACGAAGTCGACATTTGCAGATCTCCATATCGGCGGCCTGATCGGCTTCGCCCAACTAGCGAATCGGGCCCGCGTCTGCAACTTCTCCCATCTTTCGCCGGTGAAATTCGAGGTGGCTTAGGGCTTCTTCCTTGATCGCGATCAGGTTGCGTGCCACCGTCTTGTCATTTCGGCAACTGCCCGCCTGGGCGGACCGCGATCCTGCGACCAAAATCAATGGGTCCTCCGATCACCATCGAACAGGTGGCCGTCGCCGAATGACCGTTTCGGACGCCACGCATTCGAGAACCTGGGGTGTGGACGGGTTGAAGGGATGGCGCAATCGTTGCCACCCTGTACGCCGTCGCTATCAGGCGCTCATTCGAGTGCATTGCGCGCGATCGAACCGACTGGAGCGTCGGTCCGCCACACCGACGTCAGCCCGGGAGGGAGGCGACCCCGAGTCCCAGGTCCCGCTCAATCGTTCGATTTTGGTCAAAGCTCGCGCACTCGCAACCTCGTCTTTGGAGGAAAGCGAAATTTTGACTGGCACAGATCCGAATCGCAACGGCCATCGCTCTTACAATCTGTCGCTGTCCCTTTTCCGGGAATCTCAACCTTTTGTGGTGACGGCATCAAACGACCGTTAAGTGCCGTCGTGACAGGCACAAACTCATACGTTATCGCGGACTCGCGCTTCGTTCGCCAACCGCGGCAAAAACGCCCTTCGGGCGGCGGCGTAAATCGAACCTTTTTCGACCTGCGAATCGGGACTGCGTCGTCGCCTTCTTGCCAGGAAAGTCTCAGTCGATGGGGCTGAGCGTTAGGTTCAACTCCTGAAACTGTGATTTTCGGGGGCCGTTTTCCGGTGCTGGCTTGATCTCAACGGTTCGCGTGACCGTGTCAGCACCGAGAAACGTGACCGACAGCCGGTAGGACCCCGGCTCGGCGACAAACCAAAGTTCTCCCGCCCGCGACATGTTCGGTTTCACTGCGCCTTTCGATCCGGTCAGGCGAATGGCGGCGCCCGGCAACGGGATTCCGCGCGGCGTGAATGTGGCGATCTTCAGCACGCCTTTCGAAAGTTCCGATTGCGGTACCCTCTCTTTGCCGACGTTGAGCGTTCGCACCTCTCCGTCGCGAAGTTGAATCTCGGACAGCACCACGGGAAACATCGTGCCTGATCCGAGGCGCACTAGGGCCAGGGAATAGAGGCCCGCGGGAATTCCGCCGATCTCGAAGCCTCCGTCTTCTTTCACCGGCACCGGCGTCGACCAGCGAACGTCCTGGTTGTACAGATTGAGCCAGCCGTTTCCGATCAACTCGCGCAGTGCCGAATCGATCGTTCCGCGAATCGAAGCCGTCCCGCGCGGCCACTCGAACGTGATGGTTGGATTGAGATTGTCGGGGGAAATCTCGATCATCCGGTTGATTCTCGGTTTCCCTTCCGCGGTGCCTGCGATGTCGTATTTGCCTGGTGCCACATTGTCGAAGACAAACGCCGTCCCCATTGCGCGCGGGCCCCGTGGCCTGGCGGCGATATGGACTTGGACGAGGCTGGGGTCGTAGTAAAGCAGATCAAGCGATGCGTCCTTTGGCGGCTGATTCGCTGCGCCGACCACGTTGACTGTCAGTGTTCCGGCGCGGTGGTCAATCCGTCCCAAGTTCTGATCGGCGGACCGGATGTCCAGCGCTCGCACCCGATTCCAATCATCCCATCCGCTGCGCCGTCGAACGGCGAAGTACAAGTAGCGCTTGCCAGCAGGAACCCCCGAGAAAACGAACGATCCGTCGGAGTCCGTGATTGTCGTGGCACCGAAGTCATCGCCGTGTGCGTCCTGGTCAGTCAGGTTCAGCTTCGTGCTCGCCAGCGGCAGGCCATTGACGAAGAGTTGGCCGGAAACCGTCAC
>DASZIA010000633.1:0-6181 GCA_035949535.1 Planctomycetaceae bacterium
GGCTTCCTCGCGGCTCTGCAGAAAGCTGCTGATCACTACGCCCAGCGTGAGCGCGAAGGCCCCCACCCCCAACAGGAACGCCGCCAGCGGCAGCGACCCCCGCTTGCCGAGCGAGCGGGCCGACAACACCAGCGACGGACCGTGCGATCCTGGCGACGACGGCGCGGTTGCCGGCAAATTCTTTCCCTTGCCGTTCGTCGCGGCGCCATTCTCCGAGGACATGAAAAGGCTCGTCGTCGGCAATAAAGGAGGCGGCAGGAACAAGGCTCGTTCCGCGAACGCTCGATCGTCGGGCGCCAGGGCTGAGGCGCTTTGGCTCAGCCCCGCCCGGACCGGCAACGTGACGAGGACTCTTGCCTTAATCATCGTCCGCGTCGACGGCGCTTGCAACGCCGATCCTCCGACGGATATGCAGCGATTTGACGGGAACGATGATCGGCCTGCGGCGACTTGGGGCCGAAATTACACCTTTCGCAGCAGCGAGACCCGGCCGGTCGGCACCCATTCCACGACGAAAATGTTCCCGCTGTGATCGAAGCACGCGTCGTGCGGATGCACGAAGCGGCCGGCCTGCCAGTCTTTGGGAGTGCCGCGCATTTTGAAGTTGTTGGCCAGGACCTGTTTCGTCCACTGCGGATCGTAGCCCAGGTGGGCGATGACTTTGTTGTCCTGATCAAACAGCGACACGCGAGCGTGCAGATCGGGAACCATCATCACGTCTCCGCGCAGGTCGAAGTGCGCGGGAAAACTGACGTCGTGAACAAATGAGAGGTGCTTTCCCTCCAGCGTGAAGTATTGCAGCCGGGCGTTGGCGCGGTCGGCGACGACTAGCGTCGGGGTTCGTCCCGGGCGATCGTCGAGCCACAGGCCGTGGGGCGTCTTCATCTTGCCCGGAGCATCGCCGGAGCCGCCCCAGGTTCGTACCCACTTGGCGTCCTTGTCGTATTGGTGGATGTAATTCGAGCCGTAACCGTCGCCGATGTAAAACCCGCCATCGGGACCGAACGCGACGTTGGTCGGGCTGTATTTGTTGTTGCCCGTGTAGACTCCCGGCTCTTCGGGCACCCACTTCACCCAGACGTGCTCGCCCTTGAGGGTCGTCTTTGCCACGATGCCGTGCTGCACGTCGCAAAGATAAAGGAACTCCTCGTTCCCCTCTTTGCGAAGGTCGATCCCGTGTCCGCCGCGGTGAAACTCCTTGCCGAACGAGCGGACGAATTTCCCTTGCGGATCGAAAACGACGATGGCATCCATGGGCGTTTTGGCGTAATTGCGGTGCTTGATATAGACGAGGCCGGCCGCGTCGACCGTCACGCCGTGCGTCTCGCCCCAGCTAATGTGGCTAGGCAACTCGCCCCAAGTGTGGCTGACGACTTCGTACTGATGCTCGCCGCTCCCCAGCACAGGCGCTTTGCTCCCCGCTTTATCCGAGGCGCGAAGAATCGTCGGCCCGGCGGCCGCAACGACGCTGGCTGCTCCGGCCGTTTTCAAGAACGCGCGTCGCGATGTGGAAGCGGATTCCTTGCGGGGATGAGTGCTGGCCATGGCGGGCTCGCTGAAAGAGAGACGAAGGCGGGTGAAAGCGCAACGTCACCGATAATATCCCGCTGCCGCCGGCACTCACAGCTTGGGGAGCTTCTCAGCTTCGGGTGGCACTGGCGGCTCGTCCGCCAGTGTCTTATTCGCGCGTTTAGAAAGGGCCCACTGGCGGACAAGCCGGACAAGCCGCCAGTGCCACCCATCAATGTGTTCCGCTCGAGTTACTAAAAGTCGTCGGGCGGCTTCTGGGCGACTCTGGGCGGCGGACTGAGCGGGTCGATGCCGAGAATCATCGGACCGTCCGAGCGTCGGCTCGCGATGGCGGGCTCTTCGTACGCCTTGGGCGGATCGCCAAACGCTGTCTCCGGATAAAAAATACCGGGGCGCGTCGCAATCGTCGCCAGCCCGCCGTCGATCGGGGGCGGGGCGGGATCCATGCCGTAAATTTGGCGTTGGTAGCTGCTGCTGAAGCCAGCCGGCAGATGATAGCTGGGGACGACGCAGCCGGCCGAGGCGCCAGCCATTGCCAGCGTCGCTAGAGCCAATCGCCCGAAACGTCCCCTCATCCGGCAATCTCCCCCCAGAGACCGTCTCCTTAAATATCGGCACAATCACCGTCACGCCGCCCGAATAACTTGTCACCCACCCAATAAAAGTGGGCCATCCGAATCTGGCGGATGGCCCGCAGCAGCCCGACTCAGTCAGGCCCTTACTTCGCGGACGAAAACCTCTTTGCCACTTCGCCCCAATTCACCACGTTCCAAAACGCTGTGACGTAGTCGGGGCGGCGGTTCTGGTATTTCAGGTAATATGCGTGCTCCCAGACGTCGATCCCAAAAATCGGCGTGCGCCCCTCGGAAAGAGGCGTGTCCTGGTTGGGAGTGCTCTCAACGACCAGCTTGCCTTTGTCGACCGACAGCCAGGCCCAACCGCTGCCGAACCGCGTGGCTGCCGCCTTGTTGAATTGCTCGCGGAACGCCGCCACGCTGCCGAACGTGCTGTTGATCGCCTGGGCCAGGTCGCCGGCCGGATCGCCCCCAGCTTTTGGCCCCATGATCACCCAGAACATGCTGTGGTTGGCGTGTCCGCCCCCGTTGTTGCGCACAACCGTCCGAATGTCCTCCGGAACTGAAGAAAGCTCGCGCATCAACTGGTCGATCGGTTTGTTGGCGAGATTCGGGTGCTTCTCGAGCGCCGCGTTGACGTTGTTGATGTAGGCCTGATGGTGCTTCGTGCGGTGGATGTTCATGGTCTGTGCGTCGATATTCGGCTCGAGCGCGTTTTCGGGATACGGAAGCTCGGGAAGCGTGTAGGCCATGTCAGATCTCCTTCAACCGTCGTGTGCCGTTGATGCTGAAGACAATGCGGTGCTGACGACAAATGCAAAGCCAGCTGGCCGGCAATCGCCGCCGGCCGTTTGAGCCGGTCAGTTGCCAGCCAGAGGTATTCTAGCGCTTCTGATCGGTCTCACAACCGTTTGGCAACAGGCCCCAAGAAAGAAAGAGCCTCAAAAAAGAACGAGCCACCGAATGCGGTGGCTCGTTCCGTGCGATGGTCGACGTCTGCTCGCTTTGTGACTCGGTCACCTACCCGTTAGGGAGCGGAGGGGACCATGGATATTTGGCCGAGTCGTAAACGACCTTCGACAGGCCGGCCCTGCGGGAAGCCGGCATGCCGGTGCGGGCGTCCAGAGCGACGCCAACCTCACACTGCGGACCTGGGTCTATGCGGATCGAAACAGAAAAGAATCGAACAGAAAAATCACAACCGAAGATTCGAGAAACCAATCCCCGCGGGATTAGTTCTCCATGTGAAAGGGAGTCTGTGCGTCAGCCAGATCGCGTTGGGTGATCGGGCTCGGCGCTTCCTCGAAGGGGCTTTGAGATTTGCTCGCGTCGGCACCGGGATCGACGGTGTGTCGCTCTTTCGCGGTGCGGAAGCGGCGACGAGCGGACGATTCGCTCGCGGACCGCTCGCCAGAATTGCTTTGGGAATGTGTGTCCGTGACCGATGCGGCCGAGTTCGAGACAGCGGCGTTCGAGGCCGTGATGGCGGCCGGCTGCCAGCCCGCGCTCTTGAGCCGCTGACGTCCTTGCTTTTGCGGAGCGGCTGCTTGAGCCGCATCGATCGGCTCAGCCGTGTCGGAATCGTCGGCCACTCCGACGGCGGAAGACTTCCGTTGTTCGCCGCGAACGCTCATCGCCCGGCGATCGACGGCGGACGGAGCGACCGGTGCGTCGTTGCGGGCAAACGGACGGGCGACTTGAGTGGGCGGCACCTGCTCGGCAGGCTCAGACGCCGCGTCCGGGCTTTGCGAACGAATCACCGGTTGGCGTCCGCGAGCGTCGGCCTGGGCCACCATCTGGCCTCTCGAGTCGGGGATCTCGGGGCTTCCCGCCATCACCCAGTCGCGCCAGCGCCGCTCAAGCGAGAGGACGTCGGGCAAACCGTAATACGTGTGGATCGCGTAATTCCAATCGCGGTCGAAAGCGTCTTGCAAAAAGTGCAAATAGCGGTCTTTCCCTCCCGACTGCACGAGGTAATCGGCAAGCGAGTAGCCCTCGGCATACAAGGTCAGCACGCTCTGCATGTCGGACGGGTATTCCTTCATAGCGATCAATTGCACGAGGGGAATTCGCTGTGGCGTGTTGAACACTTGCCGCAGCAGCATCAATTGGCGGTGCCGCTCTGACTCATGCTCGACTAGCGAAGCGGCCCCTTCGTCGGCCCAGCGGGGAAGCGGGCGGCGAAAGTGGCTCGCGAAGATCGTATGGCTCACCTCGTGCGGAATCACGCTGTCGAGAATTCGCTCGGCCGACCCCTGAACCCGCATGTTCCAGTTGAACACCTGGCCGCCGGCAAACGTGAATGTCGTGGCTCCGCCAGCTCCCACCTGTCCCACCTGTGTGATCGTCACCTGACAGGGACGATACCAGCGGGGCAACTCGCGACCGAGCCACTCGTGCGCCAGCTGCGCTCGATAGCGTTCGGCGGTCTCTCCGACTTGCTTGGCAAACTCCGCACTCGGCGCATTGACGACGAAATTCGGCGTCGTGTACGAGTAACCGGTTGCCAGAACGGAAGAGGCGGTGAGGACGAGAAAGGCGGGAACAAACACGGCCAGGCGCAACAGCCGAGCATCCATGCGAGTATCTCTTCCCTGAGATCGTTTCCCAAACACAGGCGGCGAAATCCATTCGTCCGTCAACCGGCAAATCCGGCCGGTTGTCAACGTGGGGAGCAAAGTTTAAACCATTTACCCAAAACTCGCACAGAGAAATCTTTAACCGATCGTTTCGCGGCTGTAAGTTTTCTGCGCACAACAATTTACGAATTCCGCTCGCTTGCCTCTCGGCCACCGGGCCGGGCAGCCCTCGCCGGCCCGTGCCTGTAATTCTTACAAAGCTGCTTAGCTCTTCGGCTAAAAGTCTGCGGCTGGTTTTGCTCATCAATTTAGCCCCCGAATGGGGGCGACAGAGCATAGCCCAGCGTGCAAACGCTGGGTAAAGGATGTCCGTTGGGAGCCTCAAGCCCCGTAAGGGGCGACAGAGTCCGAATCGCAGATCGCTAGGTCCATGACATGTCGCACACACCTACCAGCCTGACCTATCACATCGTTTTCGGAACGAAAGGCCGCGCGCCGTCGATTGGTCCCGAGATGCGCGACGACGTCTGCCGCTATCTGGGCGGGATCGTGAAGTCGGAACAAGGACTGCCCCTCGAGATCAGCGCGGTCGCCGACCACGTCCATTTACTCATCCGAGTTCCGCCCACGGTCGCACTGGCCGAACTGCTGCGCACGCTCAAAGCGAATTCCTCGAAATGGCTCAACGACACGCGGTTCCCGCGCCGCACATTCGCATGGCAGGAAGGATACAACGCCTTCACAGTCAGTCAGTCGCAGGTTGGCCGAGTGGCGGCCTACGTGCGCAATCAAGAAGAGCATCACCGGAAGATGACGTTTCGCGAGGAACTCGTGGCGCTCTTCGAGCGTAATGGAGTGTCCTACGACGAGCGGTATTTGCCTCAATAGACCCGCCAATACCGGGTACTGCGCCATCGCGCTGACCAAGTGATCGCTCTGTCGCCCCCATGCGGGGGCTCGCCTTGAGCGGCTCACTGTCCGCCGTTCTGGGCGCGAACCGTCTGCCACCACACGGCTCCTTGGACCGGACTGCACGCGACGGGAGATTCGCACTTCTGTTTCTCAGCACTCGTGTCCCGTCCCGTCGTTTCGCTTGTGACTCCGCGCGTATCCGGTGACGTCTCCTGTCCCATGCTCGCACTCGTGTCCCGTCCCGATTGTGGCGCGGACGATGCCTCCGAGCCGGGCGCGGGTGACGGCAAAGAAGCCGCACACGCAGCAAGCGGTTCTTCAGGCTGGGGATGCGATGCCGGCGCTTCATTTCCGACAGGCAGTCCCAGTCCCTGTTCCAACAAACGGATCAGGTCCAGATTCAGGCAGGTCGACCCAGCCGCGGCGAGACGCGTCCCAGCACCCCGGACGCCGGCCGCACCGGGTGCAGGGGCATTGCCCCTGCACACAAACTGTCCCGTCCCGATGTCGTACGTCATCGGGTCCGGCCCGGGGAGGCCAGTCGCCTTGATTGCCGTCTCCGACAGGTCCGTCACCTGCACGCGG
>DASZIA010000634.1:0-11056 GCA_035949535.1 Planctomycetaceae bacterium
GGTGGTCTTCGGGAACTCGACCAGCAATGCGATCGAGGTGGGCAGCGGCCAGAACGCCACGTTGACCATCGGCAGCGGCATCACGATTCAGGGCGGCAGCGGCAGCATCTTCGGGGATGAGCCTCAATTCTTCACCATCGATGTCATTAACGACGGCACGATCACTGTGGCCAGCGGCGGAACTCTCAGCCTGACGGGCTCAGTCTGGACAAACAACGGCTCGATCACGGCCAACGGCGGATCGGTGACTTTCGGCGGTCCGTCCACGTCTGACTCGTGGATCAACGATGGCACGATTCACGCCTTGAATGCCGCCCATCTGAGCGCGCCTTTTGGCATCCAGATGAATGGTTCGGCCGCTCTGAACATGTCGGCCAACAGCGTCTTTACCGACGGCGGCTCTCTCACGGGGACCACCCACAACAGCTCCGGGTTCGATCCTGCCGGAACGGTGACGTTTAATGGCTCCGGCACGTTAGCCTCGCCGCAGAATCTGGAAGTCATGAGCGCTGATCTCGGGCCGAGCATGTCGGGCTTCAGCGGCAATTTTGACTACGGCACGCTGTCACTCTCGAACAACACCTACGTCAAGCTCGTCGACAACTCCCACAATTCAAACGGCACCGGGCCGGAAGCCTTGTATGTCAACAAGCTCATCGTTCCAAAAGGCACGACACTCGATCTAAGTGAACTCCACGTCTACACCAAGAATGCTCAAATCGGCGGAACCATTCTCAATGGCACGGTTGACCAGGTCCCGACAGTCGTGGTGACCGATGCAGGCGGGACATACAACGGCAATCCGTATCCCGCGACGGGAACAGCGACCGACGCGAACGGAACGAACGTCAGCGGCACTTTTTCTTCCACGTACTACGTCGGCACGAGCGCCACGGGAACTGGCTCGTCGACAGCCCCGACGAATGCCGGCACTTACACCATTGTGGCGTCCTTCACCAGCAGCGACCCAAGCTACGGAAATGCACAAAGCGCGCCCTTGACCTTCACCGTCAATGCCGCGGTGCCGACTGTCGTCGCCAGCGATCCGAGCGGCCTCTTTACGGGCAACCCATTCACGGCCACGGTGACCGCGACGGGAGTCGGCGGAGCGACAGTCAACGGGAACCCCACCTTCACTTATTACGTGGGGAGCACGGTGAGCGGTAACGGATCGGCGACGGCGCCGACGACTATCGGAACGTACACCGTGGTGGCCGCGTTTACGAGCACGGACACGAACTACGTCGCTGGTCCGACCGACAGCCAACCGGTCACCTTTGTGATCGCGCAGGCTCCCGCGATCACAAGTCCTAACAAGGTCTCCTTCGCCGTCGGAGTGAATTCGAGCTTCTCCCTGACTGCGACAGGATATCCGGCACCGAGTTTTGCGATCACGGCCGGCGCACTGCCTAGTGGCGTGACATTGACGCCCGCCGGCATTCTCAGCGGGACGCCCGCCGCGGGGACTGCCAAGAACTATCCTTTGACGATCACTGCCAATAATGGCTTTGGCCAGGCCGCCACCCAAACTTTTACTCTCACTGTGACGGCCGCTGGCAGTGCTCCGAAAATCACCAGTGCAAAAAGCGCCACCTTTACCGTCGGGATCGCGGGGAGCTTTCAGGTGAAGTTCGCTGGCTCGCCGACGCCGGTTCTCGGCGAAACGGGAAGCCTTCCAGGCGGACTGACCTTCAATGCGGCGACCGGCGTGTTGAGCGGGACGCCGGCGGCAGGGACCGGTAGCAAGAGCACATTAACGTTCACGGCCAGCAACGGCATCGGCACCGCTGCCAGCCAGACCTTCACGCTCACGGTGGATCAGGCTCCCGCGATCACGAGTGCCAACGCCGCGACCTTCGTCTCGGGCAAGAGTGGCAAATTCAAGGTGACGGCCACGGGATATCCCAAGCCGACGTGGAGCGAGACGGGAAGCCTGCCGAGCGGTGTGTCATTTAACACGTCGAACGGAGTCTTGAGTGGAACGCCGGCCGCCGGAACCGGTGGTACATACAGCTTGACGTTTACGGCCACGAACGGCGTTGGTACGGCGGCCAGCCAGACTTTCACGCTCACGGTCAAGCAGGTTCCCGCAATCACGAGTGGCAACACGGCGACCTTTGTCGTGGGCCAGAGCGGCAGTTTCACCGTGACCGCCACCGGATTTCCAGCCCCGACTTTTATCGAAGCGGGAACCTTGCCAAAGGGACTCAAGTTCAACAAGACGACGGGTGTCCTCAGCGGCACTCCCGCGGCCGGGACTGCCAATAACTATGCGTTAACCTTCACGGCCACGAATAGCGCCGGCAAATCGACGGCCCAAGCGTTCACGCTGGTGATTTCCAACGCGGCGCCTGCTGTCGCGCCGATTGGGCCGTCATCCGTCGAGCCGTTAGCTCTCGGCACTACCCTCGTGACGACCGCCGTGCCAGCGGCGACCAACCAGGTGCCATCGACGACTCTAGTCTCGAGTCAGCCTCGGCCGATGCGGATTCATGCGAACGACACGAATGCGGCCGCACAGACAGCGGACGATCACTTGAATCTCTCCTTCGGAGACGGCACGAATCAGACCAGTAGCTCAAACAGCCTTGTCCTGGTGAATCACGTTTATCCACACATGAATTTGGTTTATCGTACCGAGAACCCGACGTCCGATGACATCGCGACGGATCTCGACAACGCAGCCGCCCAATGGGCAGGTCTGTCGGCCGCTATCGAGGTTCTTGGAGCGTAGTTGAGGATCTTTCGTCCATGGATGACGATTGTCAATCTCCTTCGGGTTTGAGATTCGAGTTTGTGGCATCGAATGATCCCCCCGAATCCGGCCGACCCAACAGCTCGCAACAATCCGCATTCCGACGCGGGAATCAAATCTTGGAATTCCGACGGGACTTACCAGATAATCACACCTGTCGGCCCCCAAACGGGGCTCTGGGGGCTGTGATTCGCGCCACCTGAGATCTTGGAGGCGGGTCGCGTCGGGAGTCGTCTGGGTGAACGACCAATCGAAGTTTGCCGAAGCGAAAGACCCGCGCGTCGAAGCGGCGCTTCGCGAGTACCTGGAGCGAGTCGACCGCGGCGAGCCGCCCGACCAGGAGGAATTCCTCGCACGGCACGCACCGATCGCCGACCAACTGCGATCGTTCATCGCCGCCGAAGAGGACGTGCGAAAGCTGGCCGCGGCTGATGCTGAGACTCCGCTCGACCGCGCACACGACTCGACGAAGTCGTTCGTCGGGCCCGGCCGGGAAACCGTCGCGCCGCAATCGGCCGCAAGGCGAGCCGTGGCGGCGGGAGGAACCGAGCTCTCTGGGCAATTCGGCCGTTACCGGATTATCCGGGCTCTGGGCAAAGGGGCGATGGGGAAGGTCTATCTGGCGGAAGATACGCAGCTCGAACGTCTGGTCGCGATTAAGACGCCCCACTTCACTGGGAGGCCGAGTGACGACTCGCTGGAACGCTTCTACCGCGAGGCCCGAGTCGCCGCGACGTTGCGACAGCCGAATATCTGCCCGGTATTCGACGTCGGCCAGATTGACGGGAAACACTATATCTCGATGGCCTACATCGAGGGGCGTCCCCTCTCGGCCTTTATCCAGGCGGGCAAGCCGCAGGCCGAGCGGCAGATCCTGATCGCGATCCGCAAGCTGGCCCTCGCCCTGCAAGAGGCTCACGACCACGGCATCGTGCATCGCGACCTGAAGCCGGCCAACATCATGGTCGACAAGAAGGGCGAGCCGATAGTCATGGATTTCGGCTTGGCGCGGCAGATTCGCCACGAACGCGACATCCGCTTGACGCAGACGGGCAACATCATCGGCACGCCGGCCTACATGTCACCCGAGCAAGTTGAAGGCGATCCGGGGAGGATCGGTTCGCCGACAGACCAGTACAGCCTGGGCGTGATCCTGTACGAGCTGCTGACCGCCCAGTTGCCGTTCCGCGGTTCTGTCATTGCCGTGATGGGCCAGATCCTCACCAAGCCGGTGACTCCCCCCAGGCAGTTGCGCCCCGACCTCGATCCGCGGATCGAAGTTGTCTGCATGAAGATGCTGGCCAAGGCGCCGTTAGAACGCTTTGCGTCGCTGAAGGCAGTCGCCGACGAACTGGCGACCATTCTGAAGAACCCGGCTACGAAGCCGAACCAAGAAGACGACTCTCAGTTCAAGCCGGCGACCTCGCTGTCGTCAGACCGACTGAGGGCGGACGTCAGCGCGTCCCAGGCTCGGAAGTCGCTCAAGCATAAGTCGCTGACGGAAAGCGATGTCGCGTCGCTCGAGGAATTGGCCCGAAAGTGTCTGGCCCGCTATGACTACGAGCAGGTGATCCGAGTCATCGAGCGAATTCCCGAGCAGCAGCGGAACGCTGGGCTCGTCGCACTGATGGAGAATGCCCGCGCCAAAGCCGACGAAATCACGTTCCTGATTTGCGACATCGACGAGGCCGAGCGCCTCAACGATGCACAGACCGCGCTCAAGAAAGCCGAAGCGCTGCTCAACGTCAAGCCGGGTCATCTTCGGGCGCTCGAGGTGCGGGAGAAGTATTCCGAGGCCGGCGAAGCGAGCGCGAGGGGTAAGCGCGTTCTGGATCAGTTTCGCCGACCTCTCAACGACGGAGGCTGGATTCCCTGGAGTGTGCTCAGCTTCGGCCTGGCGGTCTTCGCTGTGGTGGCCGGCGTAATCGTGATTTATCGGAACGGGACCGCGGTGGTGATCGACATTCAGGATCCGGATATCGAAGTCGCCGTGAAGGGGACGTCTCTGACGCTCACGGGTCCGGGTCAGCAGTCGGTTAGGGTCACGCCGGGCAACCAGGAGCTGACGATCAGCTGCGCGGGCCTGGAGACTGTCACCAAAGGCTTCACGATCAACAAGGGAGACAAGCGGACGGTGACGGTTTCGATCCTCGACTCCAAGCTCGTGGCATGGCTCGATAACGAGACGGCGTCGCTTACAACGCCCCATGAGGCGAAGACGACAACTCCGACCCCGAGTGAAAAAAAACCGCTGCCACGGCAGGCACCCACCCACCAGGGGCCGACAACAGCCCCGCCGGCACCGGAAGCCCCGCCGTTGACCCATGAGTTGCCGGTCGCATTTAAGAACAGCCTCGGCATGGAGTTCGTCCTCGTGCCCAAAGGGAGGTCATGGCTGGGCGGCGGGGGCGGCACGCCCGGCGACAAAGAAGTGGTGATTGAGCGAGACTTCTACCTTGGCAAGTACGAGGTCACGCAGGGGGAATGGCAGCAGGTGACGGGGCTCAACCCAAGTCGCTTCTCCCGCGCCCGCCGCGGCAAGGAGGTGGTGAAGGACATTCCCGACCTCGATCTGAAGCGCTATCCTGTCGAGCGGATCTCATGGGAGGATGCGCAGGCCTTCCTGAAGCGCCTGAACGAGCTGGAACAGGAGGCCGGCTGGGTTTATCGCTTGCCGAAGGAGGCGGAATGGGAATATGCGTGTCGCGGAGGTCCGCTCTCGGACAAGTTTGAAAGCGGATACGATTTCTACTTTGACAAACCGACGAACCAATCGTTACCCGAGCAGGCAAATTTCGGGTCCGCCAAGGCACGGAGGGGGACGTGCAAGGTGGGATCGTATAGGTGCAATCGGCTGGGACTGTACGACATGCACGGCAACGTCTTCGAGCTGTGTGATGATGTCCAAAAAGCTGCGGACGGGACCCCGCTTCGAGTAGCCCGAGGCGGCGGCTGGAACAATGTCCCCGGGCACTGCCGGGCGGCGTACCGCGCCGTCGGGCCGACGGCGCATCGTAACGGGAGTTGGTCGTTCGGCTTGCGCGTGGCCCGAGTTCCGGCCGGCAAGGGCAAAGAGATTGTCAGGTTTCCGGCTGAGGATCAGCACACGGCGGCTGTGGTGCCCGGCCTCCCCCCTGCCAGGCGAAAGCCAAGCGTTGCGCCGGCCGCCAAGTTCTCAGCCCGGTCGTTTCTTGTGCGAGGAGAATGGAAGATCGAAAACGGTGAATTAGTCCAACCCAGCTTGGCTTCGACGGTCAGCTCTGTGCAGGACGACACCTTTCCGGTCCTGATCTTCGGGGAGGATAGCTTGTCGAACTATGATCTGACCCTGGAGGCGAAAAAGACAGGCGGACAGGAAGCACTGGGGATTTACTTTCACTGGCTAGGACCCGGGCATCTCCGCTATTTTTGCCTCGGAGGGAATCGGGCAGCTGGGAACCGGGGAATCGATTTTGGCTACATGTTCAACGGGAATTGGGGTCGCGAGAAGGGTAACTGGCAGTGGCGAAGTTACTCATCCAACCAGTGGTATTCACTGAAAGTGGAAGTCCGCGGCGACATCTATCGAGCCTATCTTGACGGCCACTTGGAATATGAGCTTCCCAACCCGAAGTTCAGGCGCGGCCGAATCGGCCTCTACACAGACACTACGGCTGCACGGTTTCGTCGTATCAAGGTCAGCGATCCGCAGGGACATGTAATGTTCGAAGGTCTGCCAGACCTGCCGCCTGCCGGCGACAACACGAATGCCAAGGCAAAAATCGACCAGGCCTCCCACATGCTGACCGCGGGGGAAACCGCTGCCAACCGTACCCGGGAAGAGTGGGCGACGCGCTTGAAGATACCCCCAATTTCGACGAATTCGCTCGGGATGAATCTCGTATTGATCCCGCCCGGGGAGTTTGCGATGGGGTCGCCCAGCTCCGAGCTAAGGCGGGGCAATGAGCAGCAGCACCACGTCCGGATGACTAAGCCATTCTATCTGGGAGTCTATGAGGTCACTCAAAGCGAGTTCCAACGTTTGATGCAACGCAATCCGAGCAAGTTCTCGAACGGCGGCGGTCAGAGTGAGGCGGCAACAGGCGTCGATACCAGCCGGTATCCCGTCGAGAGCGTCACCTGGTACGATGCCCTCGAGTTCTGCAACAAGCTGTGCGAGAATGAGGGCCGGCGGCCGTATTACCAGCTTGCCGACATCGAACGCGAGGCCGACGGTTGGATCAAAAAAGCAAAGGTGAGCGTCCAAGGGGGCGGCGGTTATTGCTTGCCGACGGAAGCGCAATGGGAATATGCCTGCCGCGCCGGTACGACAACCCCGTTCAATTTTGGGACGGTCAACAATGGCGCCGATTGCAACTGCGATGGCAAACTGCCTTATGAGACCGAGGTGCAAGGGCCGGCGCTGGGCAGGACAGTCTCCGTCGGCAGTTATCGACCGAATGCATTCGGGCTCTGGGATATGCACGGCAACGTGAACGAATGGTGTTGGGACGTGTTCGATCCGTCCTATTACGGGCACTCGCCGGAGTCCGACCCAGCGGCATCCTCCGGCGGCTCGATGCGGGTACTGCGCGGCGGAGCGTGGCGCGGGAGCGGCGCGAGCTGCCGCGCGGCGCAGCGTGCCGGTGGCGCGCCGGGGGACCGGTTTCCAGGCTTAGGCTTCCGCGTGGCCCACAGTTTCAGGGAGTAAGGTCGCGGGAACGCAACCTGGAGCGGTACCGGCCGCGTTGGCTACGACACGTCCGCCACCTTGCATCATCGCCGGATGGTTCGACGTCGGTTTCGCGGTCGGTGCTGGCCTGCACCTCTGCCTGGACTGGCCGCGGCGGTGCAATGTGACTTCGGACCGAAAATCGTTCCTTTGATGCGCTGCCTTCAAGCCAATTTCGCGGCCTTCGTTCAGTCGAGAGCGATTCCCACAAAACGTGTGAGTTCTCGGCACGAAAATCGTGCGGCAAAAAACGTACGAGAATCCAGGACGAGCCAAGCCGGGGCTCTCATCTAACGGTGGTTTTTCGGGCTGTCCGCGAAAAGGTTTGAGATTACCTTCCGCGCCGACAACTTGATTCCGGGCGCGTACCTGCTCGATGTGCACTTTCCCACGTCGGGCACCGGCCACATCTGGAATACTCATTTGCCGTCCTCACCGGCCATACGAACACGGTCGTGGAATCGGTTGACTTGGGAGTGTTGACGCTGGAAAAAGACGAAATAGACCGAAGACTCGTCGCCGAGGTATTGACAGATGCCAAGCCATCTCGAGGCCCGATGCGTTAAACGCAGTCTGTTGGCCCTGGTCTTGTTGCTGGGAGGAATCTTCGCCGCGTGGGAGCTTGCGGGCCGAAACGCCATCGTGCAGGCCGGAGGGACCTTTGAGTTGACCGTCCAAGGTCCGGACGGCAAAGCCCTGCCGCGCGCTCCCGTGGAAATCTACTCCGACCACGCGATCGGTGCCGCACAGGTTCGCCAGGGCAAATTTCTTCGCAGCGATGCGGAGGCGGTTTTGGTGGAAGCAGGTGCGGACGGCCGCGTCGTCCTCGTGGCGCTATGATTCGGCCCCGGCTGCGCAGGACGAATTCAGAGTCCAAATCGACCATCCGCAATTTGCCCCCGAGCGGCGTTCACTGCCTCGGGCCGAGTTTGCTGTTGACGGCCGCCGGCCGGCCGAATCGTTTTGCAACCGGGGATGACCGTGACCGGAAAGGTGGTCGATGAACGCGGTGCGCCGATTGCCGGAGCTTTGATTCGGACCCGCGTCGAGTTCTCCGAGTTTCGTGAGGCCGTGAGCGGCGCCGACGGCGTCTATCACTTGCACGGTTGCGATCCGCCGGGGATGTTTGGGTTTGTCGCTTCGGCCAAAGGCCGCGCGACGGAGGTGCAAGAGCGTTGGATCGGCCCCGAAGCGGAGCCAGTCGATTTTCGCCTCAAGCCGGGTGGCGTCGTACGAATCCGCGTCATCGACGCGCAGGGGAACCCTTGTCTCGGCGCTCGCGTGCATGTTTTCCCGGAAAAATTCAGTCCCCTTTTCGCCTTCGACAGTCTGAATCCAGACTTGGACCGAGCCGGACGGTGAGAATGGCGCGAAGCGCCAGCCGAGAAGATTCACGCGAACGTCGACCTCCCGAGGGGCCCGAATGGCACGCCTGTCGTCGGTGGGTTGCTTGTGCCCGGCAGTCCGGAATCTGTCTACCAATCGTGGCCCTGCGTGATGGTGTCCGGAACCGTCATCGACCGAGTGACCAGGCAGCCGGTCAAATCGTTTCGCGTTTTCCAAGGCGACGACGAGAGCAGCGGTCGTTACGCGGAAGAGGGCCGCTATCAGGTTCGTTTGTACAACCAGTCGCATCCCAATGTCGTGCGGATCGAGGCCGAGGGCTATCAACCGGCCTCTTCGCGAGAGATCACGGAGCAAAAGACGGCTCGCGTCGACTTCGAATTGACCAAGGGGCAAGACGCGGAAGGCGTGGTGCTTACGCCGGCCGGATTGCCGGCCGCCGGGGCCAAGCTGGCGATGACGAGCGGTCCCTTCTACGGCTACTCGACATCCTCGATCTCAAACGGCGACCTCACAGGCGGAGCACACGGGATCGAGATGCGGGAGACCGACGCCACGGGCCATTTCCGCTTTCCGCCTCAGGACCGGGACTTCTTCCTGTTGGTCATCCATCCCTCGGGCTTCGTCTGCTTCAAGCCGGTCCCCCGGTCAAATTACCAGCGGATCACTCTCCGTCCGTATGCGCGTGTTGAAGGGACTTATCGCGTCGCTGGCAAGCCAGTTGCCGGAATGCGGATGATTCTGAATGCCAGTGCTCATGTTGAGGGCCCCGTGGAGCGTGGGCCGCAAATCGAAAACCGCTCGCGAACGACGACCGGCCCGGACGGGCGGTTTGCTTTCGAGCATGTCCCGGCGGGAAGCGGCTCGATCAGCGGCGAACTCAAGTACACACCCCATGTCGGCCACGCGGGGGCGGCATCGGCTTGCACCGTGCCCTTGTTGGAATTTTCAGCGGGCAAGGTGGTGAAAGTCGATATTGGCCAACATGGCCGGGCCGTCACCGGACGATTGAAGCCTCCACGAGGATTCGCCAAGCCGGTGCAGTGGCAGATCGCAACCCTTGACGTCGAGCCAGCTCATTACGACCGAACGGCCGAATACCTGAGCTTTAAAGCATCGGTCGACCACGAGGGGCGCTTCCGCGTCGACGACGTGCCTCCCGGTCGCTACAAGCTCACTTGCTGGTCCGTCCAGTTCGGCAACGACCCCCCTTGCACGACTTCAATCGTCGTTCCCAAGCAGGACATTCGGCCGCTCGGTCAGCTGCTGGATTTGGGAGAGCTTGAGCTCAGCAAGAACTAGTGGACAGTCGGACTCGTTCGCTGGCGGCCAACGGGATCCGAATATGTTGCTTCAGGCGGGTCGGGACACGTAATTTAGAGCGCCCGAAGCCTTGGTCCTTAAGAGAAGTTAAGCCGAAATGCGGAGGGTGGGGTCGCATGTCTACTGGCCCGCCGGCTGAAACCTGTGAACCAGAACCCGCCCGTGTCGTCGAGCCGAGCTGGGACAACCTGGGCTGTCTGGCGATCTACACGCTGTTTGGGTGGGGCTTCATTGCGGCGTGCGTTCACGACTGGTTTTTCGGCACGAATCGCGCCGGCTGGGTCGATCTTCTCCCGCTGCCCTTCTGCGTTTACGTCAACCTGTCGACCACGGTGCTGTGGGTGCGGTACATCAAATCGCGACGCCTCCCGCATGCCGAACGGCTCAACTCGTGTCCCTTCCCGGTGATTCGCGAGCTCACCCCCGAGGAGACCGCGTTGCTCGAAGAGCAACTCCGGTGAAAGGACTGCTTGAGGAGGAAAGACTCACAGTCTCGGTGGGGCACGCCTCGTGGATGCAGTCCAAGTTGGCGGGCGCGGGTCACATCGACCGCCGCATCAATGTCCTGGCGACTCGCCCCGAAAAAGGTTCGAATTCTGCCGCTGATTTCGGCTCGTTTCGTCGGCTCACTCAGTTCGAGGCCGGATTCCGCCAAAACGTATGGGAATCTGGCGTGCTAAAAGGGTCCCGAGAATCGCATGAGTTTTGGCTCGGCGGACACGGTGTGTCGGCGTCAACGAGGGTGATTCCGGAAATGCATCACGCGTCCTGTCGCGATCTCTACATAACGGTACAGCGTGGTCTTGGAGATCTTTAACGTCGCGCAGATGTCATCCGGATCCACTGACTTGTCGGCGAAGAGTTTATTGGCGAGCGCAACCTTGGCGTCGTTTGGAGTCAGCGGGGGCCGACCACCCGTGCGA
>DASZIA010000635.1:0-6925 GCA_035949535.1 Planctomycetaceae bacterium
TGACCGACACCGCGCGGTTCACCGCGCTACCCACGCCCAATAATGCGATGGTCGTCATTCAGAACAACCAGATTCGCTTCAACGCTGGCGACGGCATCACCTTCCTGCGCAATGGCGACTCGGCGGTCAACAACGTCGACATCTTCTCGAACAACGTCTCCAACAACGGCGGCAACGGCCTGAACTTCCAGATGGAAGGCGGCAACATCGACATCACCAATGCCAAAGCCCACCTGACGATCGATTTCTTCGTCGAGGGCAACAACCTGAGCAACAACGGAAATGTCGTCACCCATACGGGCAACGGTGCCTTCTTCCAGTCGTCGGGCGATGCCGACTTCCGCATTACGCTGGGCGGTACCGACGGAGCTCAGAATACGATCAATGGCAACGGGGCAGCCGGCGTGACCGCCGAAACCGTCGCCTTCTCGCAAGTCGAAGGCACGTGGCAGAACAACATCATCCAGCAAAACGGAACCTTCGGCGTGGCCTTCCTCGACAACGATCAAACCGGGCCCGCCTTCAACGTGACCTTGCTGTCCAACTTCATCGAGCACAACGTTTCTGACGGCATCAACTTCCAGACGATTCCGATCATTCCGCTGGCCGGCGGCAACAGCAACATTACCATCGAGTCCAACCTCATCAAGGCGAACGGCGGCAACGGCATCAACATCGAGCCGAGCGGCTCCTCCGTCGTCAACGTCAACATTCTCAACAACACGATTACCGCCAACTCGGCCTCCGGCATCCAGTTCACCGCCAACGAACACTCGATCATCAATTCGAACTCGAGCGGGAACACCATCACGAACAACGGCGGCGACGGCGTCAACATGACCACCGAGCTCGGGACAGACGCCAACACCTTCTTCCACGGCCATGGATTAATCACCTCGATTTGGACGGACAATATCATCTCCGCCAACACCGGCCACGGAATCGACATCCTGAACCAGTGGGACGGCGAGATCATTGCCAATATCCAGGGAACCGTGAATCCCAACACGGTCGGACCGGCCAACGCCTCGAACATCATCGACGGCAACGGACTCGACGGCATCCTGCTCCAAAACTTCACCGATATCACTCTGTCGCAGACGACCCCGCTGAATTACTTCGTGGGACCCATCCTCGCGCCCGTCGTTCGCCTGACCGTCAACCAGACGGAAATCAGCGGCAACGGCCTCAAGGCCGCCACGCCCGACGACGGGGATGGAATCTTTATTGCGGCTGGTACGAGCCAGTTCGGCTTCACCAACGCATCGCTCACCAACAACCACTTCTCGGGCAACGCGAATATCGACGTCGTCACCCAGTCCTTCACGACGACCAAGACGCCGACGGTGACGAACCTCTTCCTTCCTAACACCACTTCGATCAACCCGAACTTCGAGCCCGATCCGGTGGCACGCCTGGCCCTGCACCTGACCGGCAACGTCGGCAACACGATCGACGTCACTCGGGTGGGCGCGAGTTATCCGCGCTTGCCGCCCGCAGAGGCTGCGCAAACCGACACGTTTAAGACCATCCCCGGCCTGTTCGACGATCCGTTCATCGCTCTGGGTGAATACCAGTTCATCGCAGCCGATCAGAACCGCTTCCGAAATGCCCAGCGCGAGCCCGGTGTCTTCAACCAGGGCGGCACGTCGATCGACGGCGGGACGCTCTTTATCGGCGGCATCTGGGGCACCTTCGCTCACAATGCGAGCGCGACCACGCCCGATACGGCTGGTGGGGCGTCCACCACGACGAGCATCGTGTCGACCAACGGTATCGTCATTAACAGCGGCGACTACGTGAATGCGGTGGCCCAGATCCTCAATGGAGTGGATGCGTTTGAACAGCGGGTCATTTCCGCCTCGACCAACACGACCCAGGCGCTTACAGTGGGGCCGGCGCTTACAGCGTCGCCCGCGGGCAGTCAGTTCACGGTCACGGCATTCGAGCAAGCCGGCACCGGACAGTCGACCTTCGTCACCGACTCCGGGCCGTCGGTCAACTCGCATAACACGTTTGCCACCGTGGTCTCCGACTTCGCCACACAACTCGTCCCGGTCCTCGCGGCTCCCAACGAGTTCAGAGGGGAGTTCACCTACACCTGGCAAACGTTCCCGCCGGGGACGTTCGGCTCGCCGTTCCCGTGATAGACTCAGTGGCTTAAACCACTGGATTCGAAACGACAAGCCGCCGGACAGTTGACCGGCGGCTTTGTTTCTTGCGCGAATCGCGTTGGGCAGTTTAGTAGTGGCGGCGCTCGCGAGAAGACGGAATGTTCTCTGCCTTGCGATATTTGGTCACCGTTCGGCGGGCCAGGTTATAGCCCCGCTTGGCCAGCTCTTCGACGAGGGCCTCGTCTGAGAGCGGGTCGGATTTGTCCTCGCGGTCGACGATCTCTTTCATCGCCAGGCGGATAATGTCCCACGCGACGTCTTCGCCGTCAGCCGTTTTCGTCCCGCCGCCGAAAAAGCTTTTGAGCGGGCAGAGCTCCCTGGGAGTCTGAATCCACTTGTCGTCGACGGCCCGCGAGACGGTCGTCACGTGCACGTGCACGACGTCGGCAATCTGCTGCATCTTGAGCGGGACGATGAACTGCGGTCCCTTCTCGAGATATTCGGTTTGATGGTCGATGATGGCCTGCGCGACGCGGCGGAGCGTGTTGTTGCGCTGCTCGATCGACTCGATCAGCCAGCGGGCCGAATCGATCTTTCGCTTGATGAACTCGCGCGTCTTCGGATCCGGATTGCCGCGGAGCTGCTCGAGGTAGTACCGGCTGATTCGCAGGGGCGGAGTGTACTCGTCAACGAGGGTGACCGTGTACTTCCCGTGCTCATCGAGGTCAACGACGAGATCGGGCGTGACGCGTTCGGCTTGCCGCGGCTCGAATCCCTGCCCCGGCCACGGATTCAGCGTGCGCAATTCCTCGATCGCCGCTTTGATGTCCTCGAGAGAATAACCGGTTTTGCGCTCGATGACCGGGAGGCGATTCTGCTTCACGTCCTCCATGTGCGAGCTGATCAGCGTAACGACGACGTCACGATGCGGCATGTCGGGCCGGACCTGCAGCAGCAAGCACTCTTTGTAATCGCGAGCCCCCACACCCGGCGGATCGGTTCGCTGGATGAGTGACAACGCCTGCTGGGCGTCTTCGAGCGAGACTTTGTTCTCGAGCGAATAGACCTGCACGATCTCGGGCAACGAGGCCTGCAAGCGGCCGTTGTTGTCCAGGTTCTGAATCAGATACTCGCCGAACTCCCGAACCGAGAGTGGCATCTCGAAGAAGTGGAACTGTTCGATCAGGTAGTCGTGCAGCGAGGGGGGCCGGGCCTCCATGTTCGACATGGCGTCGAGCTTGCGGTCGCCCTCTTCCTCGATGCGGTTGGACGACGGGCGCGAGCCGGCGGCGAGATTGTCCTCGGGCCAGTCGGCCGACATCTCCAACAGCCGCTCGAAGTCGGCCTCGTTGCTGTGCTCGTTGTCGACGACAAGCTCGCGCTCTTCGACGCTTTTCTCAACGGGAGCTTCCTCGACCGTCGCCGTCTCGGTGGCCTCGCCTTCGGCCTCTTCGTCGGGCCCCTTTTCAAGGACCACGTTTTCCTGCAGCTCTTGCTCGATTCGGTCGTTGAGGGCCATCACCGGAAGCTGGAGGATTTCCATCGACTGGATCATGCGCGGAGCCAGCTTCATCTGCTGGCTCATCTTCATATGTTGTGACAGATTCAGTTGCATGATTTACCAGTCTTGCCGGCTGACAATCCGCGTTTGAGTCCGAGCGAATCAGTCGCGCAAGCTAAAACTCTTGTCGGCCCATGAGGGCATCCGCCAGCATTTCTCTGTTAGCAAACTCTAGCACACTGCCCGTCGGGATCCCCCGGGCCAGCCTCGTGATGCGAACTTGCTCGCCCGCGAGAAGATTCGAGATGTACAGGGCCGTCCCGTCGCCCTCAACCGTCGGATTTGTAGCCATTACAATCTCTGTAACACCACCACTCCGCACGCGGCGGACCAGCGCGCTGATCGTGAGATCCTCGGGCCCAACGCCGTCCAGTGGCGAAATGCGACCCTGCAGCACGTGGTAGAGGCCGTGAAAGACGCCGGCCGCTTCGAGAGCGACAATGTCGCGTGGCTGCTCAACGATGCAAAGCGTGTGCCGCTGCCGCTTGGGATCGCCGCAGATCGCGCACAATTCCCCTTCCGTCAGGTTGAAACACTGCGTACAGGGGTGCACTGCCTCTTTGACGCGGCGAATGGCTTCCGCCAACCCCAGCGCCTCGTCGGAGGGCGAAGCCAAAATGTGATGAGCCAGTCGCTCGGCCGTTTTGCGGCCGATGCCGGGGAGCCGCCCGAACTCGTCGATCAGGCTGGCGACCGCGGGTCCGTACGGATGCGATTGATGGTCGTCGGTCTCGCGTGTTCGCATTGTCATGGTCCGAGGCTTCCATGCTGGGAGGGCGAGGCTCCTGCCGACCTTCTGGAATCTTGCTCGCGAAGTCCGGCTCAGCAGGAGCTTCGCCCTCCCGATCTTCAGTCCGCTTCTCAAGTCGAACTCGTGGCTCCGCCTCCGCCCCCCAGACCGAATTTCGACATCATCTCTGAAAGTCCGGGGAGTTGCATTTGAGTGATTTTTGAAAATTCTTCCGCAGCCAATTCCCGCGATTTGTCGAGTGCCTGGTTGGTGGCAGCCATCAGCAGGTCTTCGAGCATTTCGGCGTCCTGCAGCAGGCTCGGCTCGATTTTGATCCCCACGATTCGTTGTAAGCCGTCCGCTTGCACCGTCACCATTTCCCCGCCCGCTCGACCCTCGACCCGCAATTGGCCGAGCTTCTGCTGCATCTCTTCGGTGCGTCCCTGAATCTGCTGCACCTCTTTGAACAGTGCCGGTAGACTGGACAGTCCTTTGAACATTTTTTTCTCAACTCTCTCGAGCCGAATCCGATTCGTCCGAGGCTTCCCGAGCGGATCGGTTGGCAACTGTTACATTTTCGATGGTAGCGCCAAAGATCGTTCGAGCCCGTTCGACGTAGGGATCATTGACGCTTGCGGGATCCTGGCGACCATTTTCCGAATTGCCCGCGGTCGTTCGAGGTGCGGGACTTTCTGGCGTTATCCCCGCGTTCGGTGGCTCTGTCTGTGAGTCCGGTGCCTCAAGCTGGCAGACGACTCGCACTGGCTTTCCGGCGACTTCTGAGGCGACTTTTTCGAGCCGCCCCAGGTTCGCCGGCTGTTCGCAGTGGCTCTTGTTGACATGATAGGCGGCAGGAAAGAATATTTCTAGTTGATTTGGTCCAGAAATTGCTGTCTGGCTGACTTTCGCAATCGCCCTCCCCAAAAAGTCCTTAACATCAATCCGCGACGCAATTTGTGCCCAGATTGCCTCCGCATGACTGGACTCAAAAGCCGGCGAAGGCGTCGCACGATCCGAGCCAGCACTCGAAACTTGGACTGCGGAGGGGCTTGGCGAAGGTTCTGGCTTCGATTGATCCACCTCCGGCCTTTTAACGGCAGGGTTCGCGGTTTTAAGTGATCGGGCATGCGAGGGAGCCCGTGAGGCACTTGCACCAGTCGACCCCTTGCTGCCCGCCTCTCCTTGATCGGACCGTAGTTCCTCAACGAGCGAAGCGAGATCGAGCGTGTCCTCCAGCACGCACAAGCGAACGAGAGCTAACTCCGCCAGCGCTCGCCCCATTCCCGACCGCTGCATGCGCGTCTTTGTCTCGGCGAGGATCTGCATGGCGGCGAGAATCGTCGGCAATCCCCATTTCTGGGCCTGCTCGCTCAAAAAGGGGCGGTTCGAAGCGGCAACGCTCTGAAGCGAGGCCGACTCCGCGCCGGCCGCAACCACCATCAAGTCGCGCTGATAGTCCACGATCTGATCGACGAATTCGCCCAACTGCACGCCGCCGCCGAGCGCCTGGTCGAGCAACTCCAGAACGCGAGCCGGTTGGTGACCGATGATTGCCTCGGCCAATTCGATCAGCCGCTCGTCGCTGGCCGTACCGAGCAGTTGATGGACGTCTTCCGCCGTGATCGACTTTCCGCCAAAGGCCAGCAGTTGATCGAACAGCGACTGGCTGTCGCGCATCGAGCCGCCGGCCCGGCGGGCGACGAGTTCCAGCGCCGCCGGCTCGACCTGGCGCTCTTCCGCCAGCGCGATTTCGTGCAGCCGCTCGGCGATTTTCTGCGTGGCGATTGCCGCGAAATCAAATCGCTGGCAGCGCGACAGAATCGTTTCAGGAACCTTGTTTGGCTCGGTCGTACAGAAGATGAACTTGACGTTGGGCGGCGGCTCTTCGAGCGTCTTCAACAGCGCGTTGAAGGCTTCGTTCGTGAGCATGTGCACTTCGTCAATGATGTAGACCTTGTACTTCGCCCGCATCGGTTTGACGCCGACGTTGGAACGCAAAAGCCGGATGTCGTCGATGCGGCGATTCGAGGCCCCGTCGATCTCGAGCACGTCGACGTCATGCCCGCCGGCAATCGCCTGGCAGATATCGCACGCGTTGCAAGGCTCCGCGTCTTTGGCGTTGGGGCAGTTGAGGGCTTTGGCCAGAATCCGCGCCATCGACGTCTTGCCGACGCCCCGCGCTCCCGTGAAGAGATAGGCGTGAGCCACGCGCCCCGCGGCGATGGCGTTCCTTAACGCCTGCGCGACGTGCGACTGCCCGACGACCTCGGCGAAGGTCTGCGGCCGGAATCGTCTCGCGAGAACCGTGTAATGGGGAGATGCAGCATCCATCATCGCCTGCTTCGGCACCACTTCGCGCGTTCGACAAATGCCCGGTCAGGGCGCAGAATCGGGGGACGCAAAGCTATCTCCGGATGCACCTGAAAGCCAACGCTTAGGGCTGCTCCGGTTAAGGCCTGACCCGGTTGGGCGCGGTCCCACCGCACTCGGAGATAGCTTTTCGTCCCCCGTGAGCGCGAC
>DASZIA010000636.1:0-1538 GCA_035949535.1 Planctomycetaceae bacterium
CAGCTACTCAACCAGCCTATCGTCATGTGCTAAAAGTCTGTCTGGGGCCTCGGGGAACGCAGTGAGGCGGCGCGAGTTCTTCACGCTAATCGGCGCGGCGACCGCATGGCCGGTGGCGGCGCGCGGGCAGAAGGCCAGCAAACTACCGACCATCGGGTTTTGTGGGCGCAACGGAGCGACCCCAAGACACCCTCTGACAGGGAGCGAGTGCGATGACCTACACAGTCGGAAGCTATCTCGCCCGGCGCCTCCAGCAAATCGGACTGAAACACCATTTTGCCGTCGCCGGCGACTTCAATCTCGTGTTGCTCGACCAATTGCTAACCATCAACGAACTGGAGCAAGTCTATTGCTGCAATGAGCTGAACTGCGGCTACAGCGCCGAGGGCTACGCGCGCGCATGTGGGGCGGCCGCTGCGGTAGTCACTTTCAGTGTCGGTGGGCTTTCTGCTATCAATGCGATCGGCGGCGCCTATGCTGAAAATCTGCCAGTTATCCTGGTATCTGGCGCACCGAACAGCAATGACCGTGCGACAGAGCATCTGATTCACCATACGCTCGCGACGCACGATTGGTCGTACCAGTTTGAAATCGCTAAGAAGCTCACTTGCGCGGCAGTTTCCATCAATTCCGCGATCGACGCGCCCCTTCAGATCGACCATGCAATCCGCAGCGCGCTGCGCGAGAAGAAGCCAGCCTATATCGAAATTGCATGCAACGTCGCATCGGCTCCGTGTGCTGGGCCGGGCCCGGTCAGCGCGATCCTGAGCGAGGAGCCGAGCGACCCCGAGACGTTGCGTGCCGCCATTGGGGCTGCTGCGGAATTTCTGCAGGGCAAGCAGAAACCAATCCTCTTGATCGGCAGCAAGCTACGGGCGGCGGGCGCCGAAAAGCAGGCGATCGAGCTCGCCGAAGCGCTCGGCTGTGCCGTCGTTGTCATGGCCGCAGCGAAGAGCTTCTTTCCAGAGGCTCATGCCCAATTCGCCGGTATCTACTGGGGCGAGGTCAGCGCCCCCGGCGCTCGCGAGATTTTCGACTGGGCGGACAGCGTGGTCTGCGTCGGCACGATCTTTAACGACTATTCGACCGTCGGCTGGACCGCGATGCCGAGCGGTGCCGGCGTGCTGACAACTGATCCGCACCGGGTCTATTTGGAGGGGCACGATTTCGGCCGCATCCATTTGCGTGACTTCCTTGCCGGCTTAGCTAGCAAAGTGCAGAAACGCCCGGCGACATTGGTGGAGTATCAGCGCATCCGCTCACAGCCGCAGACCCAACAACCGGCAAAGCCAGACGCGAAGCTGAAACGCACCGAAATTTTCCGCCAGGTTCAGGCCCTCGTAAACGCCGATACCACGGTGATTGCCGAGACCGGCGATTCCTGGTTCAACGGCATTGCACTGAAACTGCCCGGCGGGGCGCGCTTCGAGATCGAGATGCAGTGGGGCTCCATCGGATGGGCCGTGCCGGCTACATTCGGCTACGCGGTTGGCGCATCGAACCGTCGCATTATCGCTTTGATCGGGGACGGGTCATTT
>DASZIA010000637.1:0-1824 GCA_035949535.1 Planctomycetaceae bacterium
GGATGCGGCAGGACAGTGCTGGGTCATCGACTTCGGCCTGGCGGCATACTTAAGCGGTTCCGATCGATTCACCACGGCCACCGACCAGGTAGGCAGAGACCAGGAGCGCGCGACGCCGGCCCCGCACCTCACTGCCGGGAACGTCGTTGGAACGCCATCTTACATGGCGCCCGAACAATGGACGAGCGGGATTGTCGATGAGCGCACCGATGTCTGGGGCCTGGGCGCGACGCTCTATGAGCTGCTGACACTCGAGCGAGCTTTCCCCGGAGACTCGAATCAAGCGATTCAGCACAACGTGCTCTCGAACGACCCCACGTCGCCGCACCTCCTTACGAAAACCGTGCCGCGAGACCTCGAAGCCGTGTGCATGAAGGCCCTGAAAAAGGATTCCGCCGCGCGGTACCAGTCGGCCCAGGATTTCGCGGTGGATTTGAGGCGCTGGCTGAATCATGAGCCGGTCGCAGCCCAACGGACTCGAATTCCTCGCCGGGTTTGGCTCTGGGCGCGTCGCAATCGGGCCTGGGCCGCCGCCATCGCGATTGTGGTTCTGTTGTGCGGCGGCTTTGCAGCCAGAGAGCTCCATTCGGCACAGGCGAGGGAGCGTGAACAACGTCGAGAAGGATTGTTGCAGCAAGTGCAAAATGTCCGTTTGCTGCCTCATCAAGTGACCGAACACGAGGACTGGCTCGAGGATGGTTGGACCCTGGTTCGGCAGGCCGTGCAACTCCGTAAGGGACCCGACGTCCAGGACCAGGCGGCGGCCTTGCTGGCGGGAGTCAACGCCCGTCGGGCGAAATGGATGCCCGGATTCCGTGCTTCGTCGATTGCCGTCGACGCGGAAGGCCGGCGCGTGCTGATCGGCGGGACGCGCGACGATGAAGCCAGGCTCTGGGACCCGCGAACCGACCAGTTAGAGCTCTCGGGGCTGCGCGGTTCGGGCCCGGTCACTTTCTCTCGCGACGGCGCCCCCTGGCAGTTGGTTTGCAATTCCGGCGATCGATTCTCGCTGATTTTGTGGGACGTGACCCATCGACGGATTGTTCGCGAACTGAGGGTCGCTCGGCCCGCCAACGCGCGATCGGCAGAAACGCTTGGCAAGTCCAAGATCTTCTTGACGAGCGATGGCGCATTTGCGGCCGCAACGACGGCGCTGGCCGATGGCTCAGCGCTCGTCACGGCTTGGGAGACTTCAAACGGAGGAGTGATTCGCCAGATCGCACAAGTTAACCGCGACATTACCGCGCTTGCCGTCTCTGAGAATGGATCGTTTGTGTCGCTGGGGGACTCGAATGGGCAAGTCTCAGTCTGGCCCTTGCCGACGGGCGTGCCGTTTCCGGTTCCTTCTGCGGGAAGGACCCAGGTGGAGTCCCTCGCCTTCGGGCCCAATGCGCGCGGCCGCGGTAACTCCGATAAAACAGCGCACTGGCTGCTCGCCGGCGGCGACGCCAGCGGCAAGGCGACAATTTGGGACCTCGGTCGGCGAGTCCCCGTCACCACCTGTCGCGGGTCTTATTACAACATCCATGCCCTCGCCTTCAGCCCCGACGGCGTCACCCTGGCGACAACCGGACGCGCCGAATCCAAACTTTGGGACATCGCCACGGGCAGATTGCTGTTGGACTTGCACCTTAGCGACTACATGACCGGAATCGCCTTCAGTCGGGATGCCCACAGGCTGGCGACCAGCATGGAGAGAAACCAGCATCCGCCTGACGTTCCGCACGAGGGAATGCTGGTCTGGGATCTGGAGTATCACCGCGGCGTGCAGTCGCTCCGAGGGTTGGACGGTCAAATCGCGCACTCCAAGATCTGTTTCGCCCA
>DASZIA010000638.1:0-7359 GCA_035949535.1 Planctomycetaceae bacterium
CGAATCTGCCGGTCCGTCAACGCCGGTTAAGGTGGCCGGGTTGGACAGCATGCCGGGCGCGGGCGACCGCTTCTGGGTGATGCACGACATCGAGCAAGCCCGCGCCATGGTTCAAAAACGGCGCGACCTCGGTCGAGCCGCAGTCCTCGGCGGTCGCGATCGGCCCCGCTCGATGGAAGACATCCTGTCGGCGGCCCGTGACGGAACCGTCCAGGACCTGCCGTTGATCATCAAGGCCGATTCGCAGGGCTCGATCGAGGCACTGCGAAGCGAGATCGGAAAGTTCTCGCATCCCGAAGTACGAGTGACGATCGTGCACGAAGGAGTGGGGGGCGTCAACGAGAGCGACGTGGCGCTCGCAGAGGCCTCGCACGCGATCATCATCGCCTTCCACGTGATTCCCGAAGAGCGCGCCCGCGTGCTGGCTGAGCGGGTCGGCGTCGATATCAAGCGGTACGAGATCATCTACGAAGTCACTGAGACGATCAAATTGAGCCTCGAAGGCCTGCTGCGGCCCGAGCGCAAGCAGGTGATGACGGGCCGGGCCGTCGTGCTGAAGACGTTCCAGATCAGCCGTCTGGGGACGATCGCTGGCTGCCGCGTGCTGAGCGGCACGATCGAACGGTCCAGCCGCATCAATGTCAGCCGCGACCAGACGATTTTGAATTCGTACGATATCGCCTCGCTGAAGCGCGGGAAGGACGATGCTCGCGAAGTCCGCGAAGGCATGGAGTGCGGTATCCGGCTCGAAGGATTTAATGACGTCAAGGAAGGGGACTTGCTCGAGGCGTTTCGGGTCGACGAGATCAAACGGACGCTCGACTAGGACAGCCCTGCAGCGAATGGAGGGGAGCCTCACTGTCTTAGTCGATCGCGAAGGAAACGCCCGCGGCAACGGTCGGGAGCAGGACGAAGGACGGAATGACGAAACCCAGCCGGTCAGCTCTTCGATCGCCCAGCCCGCTGCCGTTTGCCCATCGCGCCTTGTCGTCGCCAGCACCGCGAAACGAAGCTTGGGCTCCCAGCGGCCATAGCTCGGATCGGCAATCGCAACGGGTTTGGTCCGGGGAACTTTCGATGTCATCGCGTCGTATCGCCAAAGTCGCCGAAGCCGTCCGCGAGCAGGTCAGCACCGCCATTTTGTTCGGCTTGAAGGATCCCCGCGTCAAGAACGTCACGGTCACGCGAGTTGAAGTCAGCCCCGACTTGAGGAACGCCAAGGTTTACGTCTCGGTCATGGGCGACGAAAAGACGCAGAGGCTCACCCTGCGGGGGCTGCAGTCGGCTCGGGGGTTCTTGCAGGCCAAGTTCGCCGAACGAGTGCAAATCCGCTATACCCCGATCCTGCATTTTGAACTCGATCAGGGGGTCAAGCGCAGCATCGAGGCCTCCCGTCTGTTGCGAGAGGTGCTTCCTCAAGCAAGCGAAACCGAGAGCGATGCACTCGACGAAGAAATGGAGGCCGAAACGGAGGACGGACTTCTCGACGATGACGCCTCGGAGGCCCAGAGCGACGACGATCAACGCGCCGAGGCCGAACCGTCCGATCCGTCCGCACCGACTTTACGAACCGACTCCGACCAGGATCAGCAAGCCAAACGCCAGCCGTAACCTTTTCCCGCCTGTTCCGAGGTGACTGGCCGCAAGCACGCGGCCGCCGGAGAACGAAATTCAATATGACGAGCACGCACAAAGCCAAGACGGTTGACAAGCTGACATTGGGCAAGAAGCTCGTGTCGGTGCTGAAGAAGCGCTATCAACAGCCGGTGCCGAAGCACGAACGGCCCGTGCTTGAGACTCTGTTGTACGCGGTCTGCCTCGAAGACGCGTCGGCCGCGCAGGCAGACGTGGCCTACGAGCGTTTGTGGAGCGCTTTTCATGATCTCAACGAGCTTCGCGTCAGCTCGATCACAGAGCTCGTGACGCACGTCTTCAGCGACATGCCCGATCCCGATTGGCGGGCGCACCGCGTCCGCAACATCCTGCAGTACGTGTTCGAGAAACATTTCGAGTTCGCGTTCGAGGGGCTTCGCCGAAAGACACTCGAACTGGCGACCAAGCAGCTCTTCAAGATTCGCGACCTCTCGCCGTTCGTGCGGAACTTTGCGCTGCAAAATGCGCTCGAGACACACGTGGTCCCCGTCGACCGATTGATGACCAACGCCAGCATCTGGCTCGGTTTCGTGGCGGCAGGCGAATCGCCCGAGCAGGCCGCCGAAACGCTCAAATCGACCGTCCGCAAGGTCGACGTTCCCGTCTTCAGTCATTATCTGCGGTGCCTGGCGGTTGATCCGCGGCTCACGCGCTACTTCGCGCCCGGCAAACCAGCTGCCGCAGCCGTTCACGATCCGCAAACGATGATTGAACGACTCCAGATCTTGTTTAAGGAAGGGGATGCCGCGGCCCGCAAAGCGGGAAAAGCCGCGCGAGGCAACGTTCGCGGGAGCGACGGCCACGAACGCTCGGGGGGAGCGAAATCGTCGCGGGCGCGGGACGGGCAACGCGTGCCGGCCTCCCGCAAGAAGCGTTAACCCCAAACCCGCCTTGGTCCACCGGCGGCCGACGACTAAAATGGAGCAGTCTCGGGGGCTCGCAACCGGCAGGACGGAACTTGCCGGCTCAATGGCCGTAGAGAGCGGCAGTCGACCACGTTCGATCGCCCCGACAATCGGCAACCAGCGTCTGTGCGACGAATTCGCTCAGGGGGCGCTGCCCTGATATTTTTTCACACGCTCGAAAAGCGGAAGAGACCGCCCCTTTCGAGCAACGTACCTCCACGAAGGATGGGGAGCATGGCCAAAAATCAACGCGTTGGACTGTTCGGGCTGCTGCTGACCGCAGTGTCGGCGTGTTGCCTGGCGCTGCCGTTAGGGGTGCTGGCTGACGAGCCGCCGACAGAGGCGCCAACACCGCCCAAGACGCCGCAGGCTGCCGCACCAAAGATCAAGCACGCGGCCGGCAAAACGGTGGTGACCGACGAGTTCGGAAATCCGGTCCCCGAGCTCAAGCCGAAGAAGGCCGAGACGCCGCAACAAAAGAAACGGGCCGAAGCGCTGGCCTTCTTTATGACCGGCAAGCTCAAGCAGGACCAGAGCCGCTTCACCGAGGCACTCCAAGATTATCAGGCGGCGATCAAGGTCGATCCGACCGCGGTCGAGGTCTATCGCGAGCTGGTGCCGCTGGCCTTTGCTCTCAACGACACTGAAAAAGGTCTGCAGTACGCCCAGAAGGCGATCGAGCTTGATCCGGAAAACCTCGAGATTCTGCGAATGCTGGCCCAGCAGCTCCGTGAGCAGCAGAAACTGGAGAAGGCGGCCGAATACCTCGAGCGGGCTGTGAAGTCGCCGCAACTGAAGCGCGACTCGTCCCAATACGTCTTATTGCACTTGCAGTTGGCCGCGCTGTGTATGGAGATGCGCAAGATCGACAAGGCGGCCGACGCCTATGCGGTCGTGTTTGACGCCCGACGCAATCCAGCGAAATACAGTCTCGATTTTCAGACTCGTGCGGCGCTCGAGCGCGAGGGCCTGGCGCAGTTTGAGGCGATGGGCGAGATCTTCCTGGCTGCCGGCCGCACGGCTCAGGCCATCCAGGCCTTCGAAGAGGCGGTTCAGGCGCGCAGCGGAAAGCCCGGCGCGATCAGCTTCAATTTGGCGCAGGCCTACTTCCGAGCCAAGCAGTACGACGCTGCACTCAAGCACCTGCAGACTTATCTGGATGCCCAACTGCAAGGGAAAGGGCGCCACCCGTATGAACTCCTGCGCGAAATCCTGAAGGTTACGGGCAAAGAGGTCTTGTTCCTTCATCGCATTGAGGACCTTGCCAAGGACGACAACCGCAACAGCGCGCTGCAGTATTTTCTGGCCGACCAGTACATCGCCGTCGGGCGTCTCAAAGAAGCCGAAGACCTGATCACGCAAGTGCTCAAGGAAACGGGAAACCCCGAGGGCTACGTCAGTCTGGCGGCACTTTACCGCAAGGAGAAAAAGCCCGAGGAAATGCTGGGTGCCCTGTCGAAGGCCTTCCAGGGTCAGAAGGGCCTCGATCGGCTCGACGCGCTCTTAAATGACATTCAGAAAGACGTCCCTTTCATCGACAGCCTGGTGGCGGCTGCCCGCAAGCTGAAAGCATCCGATAAACCGAAAATCGACTTCTTCACCGCTTATCTCGTCGGGCGCATGGCGGCCAAGGGGCAGCGGACGGATGCGGCCGTCGAGTTCTACAACTATGCCATGCAGGCACGGCGTGAGACTGCGCCGCGGCTGGCCGACGAACTGTGCAAGCATCTCGTGCTGGTGAAGCGCTTCCTCCAGGCCGCCGAGATCCTGAAAAAGACGCTCGCCGAGCCGCTGTTCCCCAGCGGTAACGAAGGCGACTTGATGCGGGTCGAGCTATTGGCCCTGTTGTCACGGACCCAGGAGTTGGGCGGGAAGACCAAGGACGCGCTGACTTCGATTCGTGAGGCCCAAAAGCTCGACAACGACGAAGAGCTCTCGTATTGGGAGGCGTGGATTTACTCGCACAGCCACCAGTGGAACGAGGCCATCCATCGCTATGGTGACATGATCAAGCGGTCCAAGAACAAGGAGTTCTCGCGGCGGTGCCAGTACGCGCTGTCAAACTGCTATGTGCAAAAAGGCGATGTGACGACTGGGGAAAAGATCCTCGAGCAGATTCTGGTCGAGGAGCCGAAGGATCCGTCGGTCAACAACGACTTGGGATACCTCTATGCCGATCAGGGAAAGAACCTGACCCGCGCCGAGTCGATGATCAAAGTCGCCCTGGCATCCGAACCGGACAACGTTGCTTACCTCGACAGCATGGGCTGGGTTCTGTTCAAGTTGGGCCGCTTCGACGAGGCGCTCAAGTTTCTCGAGAAGGCCGCCGGCAGCCCCGGGGGCGGCGATGGGACGATTTCCGAGCATTTGGGCGACTGCTACACCAAGCTGAATTTCCCGGAGAAAGCGCAGGAGGCCTGGAAAAGAGCTCTCAAGGAGGCCAAGGACGATTCATTCCCGGATTCGAAACTGATCCGCCGCCTCGAGGAGAAGGTCGGCTCGCACGCCGCCGATTCCAAGGCCGAAGCGAGCTCGACTAACGCGGCATCGACCAAGAAATAAACCGATCGACAAATAGTCTGCGTTATTCGAGGGGTGGCTGGGGGCGAAGCGACTCGGCTCGCCCCCAGTCTCAGCTGCAGTACTAGGTTTGGGCGTTGAGAGCGAGCAGAGAGTCATGGCTGGGCATTCACATTGGGCGAACATCGCCATCAAGAAGGGAGCTGCCGACAAACGGAAGGGCAAGCTCTTCGGCAAACTCAGCCGCGCGCTCATCGTGGCGGCGCATCACGGCGGCGGCGACCCCTCCTCCAACCTGGCCCTGCGGTACGCGATCGACAAGGCCCGCAAGGCCAGCATGCCCAAGGACAACATTGAGCGGGCGATCAAAAAGGGCTGCGGCGGCGGGAATGACGAGTCGTACTCTGAGGTCGTCTACGAAGGGTACGGCCCCGGCGGCGTGGCCGTCCTCTGCGACATCCTCACCGAAAACCGAAACCGCACGGCCGGCGAAATCCGCAAGATCTTCGAGGTCGCCGGCGGCCGGCTGGGCAGCGTCGGTTGCGTCGCCTGGATGTTCGAGCGCAAGGGCGTCTTTTTGGTCCCCGCCAAGCATGTCGATGAGAACGCGCTTTATAGCGCGGCCATCGACGCCGGGGCCGACGACGTCAAGCTTTCGGGCGAGTCCTACGAGGTCCTTTCAACGCCCGAGTCGTTTCAAAAGGTCGCCGAAGCTCTCGAGGCTGCGAAGATCCCGGTCGAGGTGTCGGAAATTCAACGCGTCCCCTCCAGCACCGTCGACCTCGACGCCGACGCCAGTCGGCGGATGCTGAAGTTGATCGAAGCGCTCGAGGACCAGGATGATGTCCAAAGCGTGACGGCCAACTACAATATCCCCGACGAGATCATGGCCGAGGCGATGAGCGGGGCTTGAGAGTGGCGATCGAGTTCAATTGCCCGCATTGCGGCAAGTTCCTCACGACGACCGAATCGCGCGCGCTGGCCTTGGCCAAGTGCCCGTCGTGTAATGATTTGATCACCGTGCCGGCAACCAGCGAGCCCGCGGAAGCTTCGCCGGCTGCCGCTTCGATGCGGTCCCCGGAATTGGCGGCGACCGCCGCCTGGGCGAGCGCTCCGACCCCTGGGCCGGTGGCTGGCCCGGCCGGTGGCTTCGCGCCGGCAACTGGTCTGCCTTCGGGTGCGAGCCAGACGGGCGGAGCGGCATCAACCGGTCCGCCGCTCGAGGCGCGCCCAACCGCAGAGGATTCGACCACAGTTCGAACGAAAGCAATGGAATCGGGCGCGGCGATCTCTGCTCCTGCGGGACCGGCCTCCGACTCGATTGCCCGGGGCCCGACGACCGGCGCGACTGCGTCGCTCTACTGCCCGCGCTGTGGACAACCTGCCGCCTCCGGCGCGGCCTATTGCACCGCGTGTGGTCTGCCGCTCGTCCCAGGTTCGTACCCGATGCACTACGCGGGCTTCCTCCGCCGGGGGGCCGCCGCGGTCATTGATCTCGCGCTGATTTCTCTGGCATCCGGCGCCTTGGCTCTCTTGGCGCCACGCGCGGGCGGGCAGGCGTGGTTCTTATTGTGGTTTTTCTATAGTTCGGCCTTGGAAAGTTCTCGCGACCAGGCCACGATCGGCAAGCGCGCGCTCGGAATGATCGTCTGCGGAGCCGACGGTCGCCGCCTGACGTTTGCGCGTGCCGCCATTCGCACGGTGGCCAAGCTCGCATCGGCCTTGATCTGCGGTATGGGCTTCATCATGCCCTTGTTGACCCCGAAAAAGCAGGCGCTGCACGACCTGATGAGCGATGCGGTAGTCGTCGCGACCTGAGCTGGCTGGCACTAACGGATTGGGACCGTCCGCCGATGGCGCGTGAACCGGTTTTCCGCGGTAAACGCAAGGATTCCGACTCACCCGGCGACGGCGATGGCGGCTCCCAGCCCCCGGCAGGCTCTGCCGGAGCGGGCGACGAATCCCGCTACGATGACGAACTTCGTCCGCAATGCCTGGCAGATGTCATCGGCCAGGAAAAAGTGCTTACCCGTCTTAAGATCACGCTCGACGCGGCAAAAATGCGGCAGGAGCCTCTGGGCCATCTGCTTTTGGACGGCCCGCCGGGTCTGGGCAAGACCACCCTGGCCACTGTGATCCCGCGCGAGCTGGGGACCGAGATGCAAATCACGTCGGGCCCGTCGTTGAGCGCCCCCAAGGATTTGCTCCCCTATCTCACCAACGCCAGCCATGGCTCGGTGCTGTTCATCGACGAAATCCACCGCATGCCCGCGGCCGTTGA
>DASZIA010000639.1:0-3868 GCA_035949535.1 Planctomycetaceae bacterium
GTGTCGGTTTTATCTTCAGCTTTCATCCCGGCAGCGGTGGCGTCGCGATGAGCGACGGCTCGGCCAGAATCATCAGCGAGAACATCAGTGTCACCGTCCTGTGCAACTTGATGACTTACCGCGGGCACGAAGTCGTCCCGGACAAATTCTGACGCACAGGTCAACTTCGCTAGTCGCAAGCGTCACACTTGTTGGTGAGAGGTGACGACTCATGAATTCGAGGCCGTGTCTGTCTCCCGGGCTGTTGCCAGTTGTCGCGTTGATTTGCTTGGGAGTCATTGGTTGCACACGACAACCGACGGCCGATCAAGCGCTTGCCGCTGAACTGGCACAATCCGGCAAGTCACGGGCGTCCGTCGCCCCGCTAGCCGGAAAGGTGCTCGTTGACGGTCAGCCGCCAAAAGTCGCCAATGCCCGGCAAAGAATTGTGGTCATGCTTTGCGAGCCCTCAAAGCTGACCATTCCGCCCCACGAACGAACCTATGTGACATGCAACTCGGATGGCACCTTCGCGTTTACAAGCTATGCCGCGTCCGACGGAGTTCCGCCCGGCGATTATGTCATCATCGTCGCTCAATTGATGGATCGGGGAAAACGGGGTTACCTCGGTCCGGACGGATTCAAGAATCGCTACAACGATCCGCAGCAGAACCTTCAATCCTCCGAGTTCCGCATCGATCACAAGGTGCCTGGGAAAACGGATTACTTGTTCGACCTCAAGGTCGAGGATCAAGAACTCGTCAATCCGCCTCCGACGGCGCTGACTGAAATCGTCGACCCAGCGACAAAAGCGAAATAGTAGTCCGTCTCATCGCCGTGGATCTTCTTCCCGCTGACGATGCGGTAAGTGTCGAGCGGTCGGGCTTCTTGCGTCCTCGCCACGCTCCCTTCAGAATGGGAACCGCGGCGCGGTGCTTGGATCTCGCAGATGGCCTCTCGATGCTCGCCAGTCTCACAACTTATTCACTACTCGGGATCGAGGCCCTGCCGGTTGAGGTCGAGGTCGATATTTCGCCCGGGGCGCTGCCCAAGACGATCCTCGTCGGGCTGGCGGAGGCCGCAGTCAAGGAGAGCACGCATCGCATCGAGCGGGCGCTTGTCAACGGCGGATATCAGCGGCCCGTCGATCGCATCGTGATCAACCTCTCGCCGGCCGACTTGCCCAAAGAGGCCGCGTCGTTCGATCTGCCCATCGCGCTGGGCCTCTTGGCCGCCAGCGGGCAGCTGGCCTCGACACGGTTCGAGGGTTATGCGGCCACCGGCGAGTTGGCGCTCGACGGCACCGTGCGGCGGACCAAGGGCGTGCTGTCGATGGCGCTCGCGGCCCGCGAACAGGGAAAACGCGGACTGCTCGTGCCGGCCGAGAACGCCCAGGAAGGGGCCGTCGTCGAGGGGATCGAGATCATTGCCGTCGGCACGCTGGCCGAAGCGGTCGGCTTCTACACCGAGCAGTTGGATATCCCGCCGACCCGTTTCGAGTGGGACCAGGCTCGTCACACGTTCGGCGTCTACGGGCTCGACTATGCCGACGTGAAGGGGCAAGAGTCGGCCAAGCGTGCGGTGACCGTCGCGGCGGCCGGTTCGCATCACATGTTGATGATCGGCTCGCCGGGCACGGGCAAAACGCTGTTGGCCCAACGCATGGGAACGATTCTGCCCGATTTGTTGCCGGAGGAAAGCATCGAGACGACGCGCGTGTATAGCGCGGTCGGCCGACTCGCACCCAATCAGTCTTTGATGTTGCTGCGACCGTTTCGCTCGCCGCATCACACGATCAGCGAAGCCGGACTGGTCGGCGGCGGCAGCACGCCAGCGCCGGGCGAGATTTCGCTCGCACACCACGGAGTTTTGTTCCTGGATGAATTGCCCGAGTTCAATCGCCGGACGCTGGAAGTGCTGCGGCAGCCGCTGGAAGAAAATCGAGTGACGATTTCGCGGGCGATGGGCAGTCTCACGTTCCCTGCGAATTTGGTGCTGGTGGCCGCGATGAATCCGTGCCCCTGCGGATACCGGGGCGACCCGCGGCGGCAGTGTAATTGCACCCCGATGCAGATCGAACGGTACCTCAGCCGAATCAGCGGCCCGCTCTTGGACCGCATCGACATCCACGTCGAAGTGCCGCCGGTGCCGTTCCGCGAGCTTTCAGACACGGGCGGCGGGACGACGAGCGCCCAGATGCGCGAGCAAGTGGTCGCGGCCCGCGACCGGCAGATCCATCGTTTCCAGGGCGAAACATCGAAAGCCAACGGCAAAATGGCCCTGCCGGAAATCCGCAAGCACTGCCGCCTCGCACGGGATGCCGAGTCACTTCTTAAAACAGCGATGGAAGAACTCGGCCTCTCGGCCCGGGCGCACGACAAGATCCTGCGAGTCAGCCGAACGATCGCCGACCTGGCCGGCAGTGACGATATCACCGCCGAACACTTAAGCGAGGCGATCAACTACCGCACGCTCGACCGGCGGTATTGGGCGTGACCCCTTAAGATAGCATTCGGTGATGAGACGATCGAAACAGTTTGGCGCGGCTATTTCGACAACAGCTGCGAGAGTCGCTCTAGCCCGGCCGACGGAAACTCTCTCCGCATCGCCTCACGATAGTCGATTGCTGTCACTCGTGCTTCAAGGTTCCGCAATGCACGCCAGAACGGAAGAACTACTTGTGCTGCGCTTGCGCGATATGTGAGGACCGTAGTCCCCTCGCCTTTTCGCCTTTGCACGTCCGGGAAGCCGACGACAGAGAGCCGGCTCATGCCGGTGTCGGGCTCTTTGCAAAAGCGGAATTCATAGCCGCTAGGCTCACACGAAGCGACCGCCAGACCCTCTTGGCCTTCCATCAAGAGACAGGCCGCCATCACTAGTTCATCCATGAAGTCATTTGGAGTGTATGACACTGCCTGCTTGAACTCTTCTTCGGTGGTAACTGCGATTTCAATCCATCCGTTGTGCGGGATGAATAGGCTGACTTGCAAGCGGTCTGCCTTGCTACTCACGTTTTCGTCTGCCACGCGCCAGTCAGGAGTCACTAATCACGCCATGTTAATCACGTGCCAGTCGCACCCAACGAAAACAGGCCTGCCTCACCGCGTGGCAATCACATGCCCGTCATTCCGCATGATCAGCCACTTGAGTTCGTCTTTGACGCGAGCGGTTTCGAGTGAATGGGCCGAACCATCCGCGAACGCGCAGTTGAATCCTCCCTCGACAAAGCCGCCGAGCTCTGGCAGTGGCTTTTCCGGGTCAAACGGGATGTCTTCTGTCTTGGTCCAGGGGATATTGCGCTTTGTTTCGACGATCATCAGCGTGTTGCTGGTGCCGTCCGTGACGTCGGGGATTTGGATTCCCTGCGTGCCTTCAAACATTGTGCCGGGGCCGACGAGGACGTAGTAACCACAATTCGTTGATTTCGGGTCGTCGAAGGGACTGCGAAAAACGTCGGGCAGTTGCGCGATCAGCTTTTTGTTGTTCTCGCTGTCCCAGGGCTGGTTTTGATCATATTGCTTGTAAAGGCGCAGACTATCGAGGAATGGCAGTAATTCGACACGCCAGCTATGGGGAGTCTTGCCGTCGGGACCCATCCACCGCTGGCGGAAAATGGCGATGGACGTCGTGATAGTTGTGCATCGCCAACATCAGCTGCTTGAGATTGTTTCTGGTGCGGGCTGCTTTGCCGAGCGGGCGTCTCGGGATGTTGGTCTGCGGATTGGTCGCGCGGGCGGGGTTGACGCCTAGTCTCTCGACGTCAATCACGTTCATGTCGTTTCGCATGATGAGCCACTTGAGCTGGTCCTTGACCTTGTCGAGGATGTAACCTCGGACTGAACCGTCGGCGAGCGCCCCCCTGAATTGTCCTTGGACAAAACCACCCAGC
>DASZIA010000640.1:0-22536 GCA_035949535.1 Planctomycetaceae bacterium
CAAGAAAGAGATCCACAAGCAGCTCGTCAGCGGATTGCACATACCATCCGTTGGCAACGTCGACGACTACGAGCTGCGACGAGAACTCCGCCGAGGAATCGAACAGCTCTGTGAGGACCGCACGGAACTGCTGAGCCAGGACGAACGGATGCGGCTCGTCAACGAGGTCGTCGACGAGACCCTAGGGCTCGGTCCACTGGAACCATTGCTCCGCGATCCTACGATCACCGACATTCTGATTAATGGGCCTCGCACGGTGTACGTCGAGCGCCGCGGCCGGCTCGAACGGACCAACGTCGCGTTCCACGACGAACAGCACTTGCTGGAAATCGTCCAGCGGATTGCTAGCAAAGTCGGACGACGGCTCGACGAATCGAGTCCCATGGTCGACGCTCGTCTGGCGGACGGGAGCCGGGTCAACGCGGTCATCCGCCCGCTCGCGCTGGATGGCGCGCTCGTGTCGATCCGGCGTTTTTCCGCCAAGCCGCTTCTGGCTGCCGACCTCATCGCGCGGAAATCGGTAACTCCCGAGATCATCGAGTTTCTGGCGGCCTGCGTGAAGGCCCGATTAAACATTGTGATTTCGGGGGGCACCGGCAGCGGAAAGACCACGTTTCTCAACATGCTGTCGGGTTATATTCCCGACGACGAGCGGGTGGCGACCATCGAGGACGCGGCCGAGCTACAGCTTCAGCAGCCGCATGTCGCTCGAATGGAAACCCGCCCCACAAATCTCGAGGGGCGGGGAGAAGTCGCCACGCGGGACCTCGTGCGGAATGCACTCCGGATGCGGCCGGATCGAATCGTCGTGGGCGAGTGTCGCGGCGCCGAAGCCTTCGACATGTTGCAGGCCATGATGACCGGCCACGAAGGGGGCATGACGACGATCCACTCCAACGACACCCGCGAGGCCATTAGCCGCCTGGAGATGCTCATCGGCATGGGGGGCCACGAACTGTCGATGTGGTTCATTCGCCGCCAGATCGCTTCGGCGATCGACATCGTGGTGCAGTGTGCCCGGCTGAGCGGCGGTATCCGCAGAGTCGTTCAGGTCTCGGAAGTCACGGGAGCCGAGGGAGAAGTCATCGCGATGCACGATCTGTTCGTGTTCGAACAGACGGGCGTCGACGAGAACAAAGTGGCGCAGGGCCACTTCCGCGCGACCGGGATCCGACCAGCCTGTCTCGAACGTCTGGCCGCCCAGGGTGTCGGCCTGGATGCCAACTTGTTCGAGCGGCGCACCCTGGAAACAACTCGCCTGGCCTCGATCTCGCACACGAGTAAGCGCTGATGGATCCCATCGTTGTCAAGCTGGCGACATTCGTCGCGGCCGTGCTCGCGGTCGTCGGCGTATTTTCGGTCATCTCCGATGTGATCCTGCGGGACAAGGCGCGGATCAAGGCACGGTTCGACCAGGAGTTCGGCGACGAGCGCCAGCGTCTCGCGCGAAAGTCGGAGCTTTTCAAGGACCTCAATTTATTCCACGCTGAGACGTCGCGCCATGTCCCAGTGCTGTGGAAACGCTTTGTGACGGCCGTCGAGCACTCGGGGTTGAACACGAGTCCGTTCCGGATCGTGCAAATTGCTCTCACCGTGGCGATCATCGGCGCCGTAGTCGGGACGACCTTGACCGGCCTTTGGCTGGTTGGAACTATCTTCGCGGCTATCGGTTTCATGGCGCCGTTTGTCTACGTTTACGCGGCCCGCGCCGCTCGCCTGCATGCGATCTGTATGCAGCTTCCGGAAACTTTCGATTTGATGGGACGAGCCATTAAGGCCGGCCAGACAATGTCGGGGGCCATGCAGCTGGCGGCCGATCAGTTGAAGCCACCCATTTCGACCGAGTTGGCGGCCTGTTGCGAGCAGCAGAATCTCGGCTTGCCGCACGACGTCGCGTTGCAGGAACTGGCCCGACGCACGGGCGTGATGGAATTGCAGATGTTCGTCGTCGCCTTGCTCGTGCATCGAAGCACCGGTGGAAATCTCGCAGACATTCTTCAGAGCTTGTCTGATGTGATTCGTAAGCGAACGCGGCTCCGCGGGAAGATCAAGGCTGCCACGAGCGAAGGACGACTCCAAGCGGTCGTCTTGTCGGTTTTGCCGTTGGCCGCGTTCTTGGGCCTGGTGCTGGTCAACCGGCCCTACGCCCAAATTCTGCTGGACCGCCCTGACCTGCTCTGCGCGATTCTCGCATCGGAGGCACTCGGGTCCCTGTGGATTCGTCGTATCGTGAACTTTGAATACTGATTCGATCCCGCGGCGGAATGATGATGAACTGGCACTCGTTAACAGCGATGAGTTGGGACTCGTTGACGGTGCCGCTCTGCGCATTCCTCGCAGTCAGTGGCCTGACCTATCTTGCGTTTCACGCCATCTGGGCGCGCGACAGACGCATTGATGATCGGCTCGTTGAACTCTCGAGCGACATGCCCTCCATGCAGGCGCGGTCGGTCCGATCGGATTCGCCCGCAGCGAGCTCTGTGCGGGCGAAGGTCGCGAGACTTGCGGCACATCTGTTGCCGAACGATAAGCGAGAACGGACGCTGCTTCAGGCGCGACTGCTGCACGCTGGGATTTACGCGGCGTGGGCTCCCGGGGTTTTCCTGACTATCAAGCTCGCCCTGATTGTCGTCCCGGTGTTCGTCGCCTTGTTTCTCAGCGCCCTCGGAATCGGTCACCCCCAGCGGATTCTCCTTTATGCGGGAATCGCCGGCGGAATCGGAATCTTCCTGCCCAACCTGTGGCTCAAAAGGCGGAAAGCCCGCCGCCACTCGACGCTGATGAAATCGCTGCCCGATTTCCTCGATCTCATGGTGACCTGCGTTCAAGCCGGACTGAGCATGAACGGGGCTTTGCAACGCGTGACCGAGGAGTTGGCCGTCGCGCATCCCGTCCTCGCAGGGGAAATGGGAATCGTGGAACGGCAGATCGAGCTTGGCGCAACTCCTGACTTAGCACTCCGCAATTTTGCCGAGCGTTCGGATCTGGCCGCGATCGCGACGTTGAGCACGCTGGTCGAGCAAACCCGGCGTTTCGGGACGAGCATCTCGGACGCCCTGCGGACCCACGCCGAAACGATTCGCGAACAACGCGAGCAGCGCGCGGAGGAGATGGCTCAGAGAGCGGCCGTGAAGATTCTGTTCCCGACTTTGTTACTCATCTTCCCCGCGATCTTCATCGTGCTGGTGGGCCCGGCGGCGGTTCAGATCGTGCGAACCTTCTCGACACCTCATGCGGCAGCCGTTGAGAGCAAGTAGATGCGCAAAAGATCGGGAAAGCCACCCGGAGGGTCGAGACAGACGTGCTCGGCTTGCCGTGCCGACCGAAAAGAGCGGCGTGCCGCGGCAGCTACCGAGCTGGCACTGACGCTGCCCTTGCTCCTGCTTCTGGCGTTCGGCTGCGTGGAGCTGGGGCGGGCAGTCTCGATTTATACGATGGTTTCCTGCGCGGCACGGGCGGGCGCGGAGTACGGGGCGACGCATGGCTACACAAGTTACACCTATTCGTCCTGGCAGGGCCAGGTGGCGCAACAAGTGCAAAACGCGGTGCAGGGAAACCCGTCGTTCAATCCAAGTCTGCTTTCCGTCAACGTTAATACCACGCCGGAGACCGGCGGATTCAATCTGACGACCGTCACTGCGAACTACCAGTTCAGCACAATCACACAGTGGCCGGGGCTTCCCCATCAGTTCACGATCACCCATACGGTGGGGATGCGGCGATACCGATGATTGAGCACACAAAACAAACAGGCGCAGATTGCTGCCGCGCAGGCGCCGCGCCGCGCCGCGGAGTCGCGGCTGTCGAGGCCGCAATCGTCTTGAGCGTCTTCCTGCTCATCTTGTTTGTGATGATCGACCTGGGGCTCATGGTGCTCGATTACAACCTCCTCTGCGATGGCGCACAGCAGCTTTGCCGCCAGGCGATGGTTCACGGTTCCAAATCGGCGCCTCAAGAGACGATGTGGGGTCCGACCACCGTTCAGGGGAACGCCGGAGATGGCTCGCAATACAGCAAAAGCTTTCAGCAGGATCTGACGGCCCTGCCACTCGCCAATGTGAACTACAAGCTCGAATGGCCGAACGGAACGAACCAGCCGGACGACTCGGTGCGAGCCACGCTGACCTATCAATACAAGCCCATGGTCCCGTTTGTTCTCGGGAACCAGCCGATCTCGCTTGAGGCCGTCTGCACCATGCCCGTCGACCATTGATAGGCAATATTCCAAAGAGGCGAACAGATGCATTCAGCCATTCGCAATCGCATCCTTGATGGTGCTGGCGCCCCTCATAAGCGTCATCACTCTCTACTGACGTTCGGACACCGCCGATCTGCGGGTGTGCTCGTCATCTTGGCGATCGCGCTGCCCATGCTGATTGGCATCGCAGGACTGGTACTCGACACCAGCGTATTGTTCGCCGCCCACCGCAATCTGCAAAACGCCGCTGATGCAGCCGCGACTGCTGCCGCAATGACGATCTACCAGGGTGGAAGCGTCGCCCAGGCGCAGGCAACCGCAACCACGGCCGTGCAGGGTGACAATTCCCTGTCAGATGCCACGGTCGCGCTGAGCGTCCCTCCCGCCAGTGGGCCTTATGCGGGGAACTCGAGCTACGCGCAAGTGGTCGTCACCCGCAAGGCGAGCACATTTCTCATCCAAGTGTTGGGCGGCTCATCTGTGCAGACGATTCAGGCGACTTCGACGGCGGGTGCGCAAGCGGCGACCGCGGGCGGTGCGATCTGCTTGCTCGATCCAAATCCACCAGGGATCACAGTGAACTTGGCACCGGTCGCCCCCCTTTCGTTGACCTTGCCGCCCATTTTGGGAGGGCTGCAGGTTCTCGGTTTGGGCCAACTTCAGGTGAACGGCGCGGTGCTCGACAACAATCAGTGGGGAGGCGTCGACCAGAACGGAAACCCCGCTGGTTCAGGGCCGGCCCCGCCCTACGCGGCCTCCTGCACTCCCTTGGTGAGTCTCACAAACGTCGCGGCCCAGGACATTCGCGTGGTGGGCGGAGTCGACAATCCGCATAACTTTGGCAGCATTAACGCCGGCCAGCCTAGCCCGTTGCGATGCAACGCGTTGCCGGTTCCTGATCCGTTCAGCGGTGTCCCCGCGCCGACGACGGCCGCCGACAGCAAGAACGTCGTCGGAATCACCTATGGCGGCGTAACCGTCATCGGGCTGCCTTTGCTGCCGGCCAAAGTCTTCAATCCCGGGGTCTACGATTGGATTGAAATCGTGAGCGGCTCGGTAACCTTCAACCCTGGCGTTTACATCATTCGCAGCGTCAATCCGCTCACTCAGATTGCCTTAAGCGTCGTAGCGGGCACGGTGACAGCCAATGGCGTTACGTTTTACATCACCGACACGGCAAATTATTCACCCGCCTCGGGGGCACCGGACAACGGCGATGGCAACGCGGTACCCCCTTCGGGATCTGGCACCTTGATTCCCAGCGTCGTCATCGCTTCGTTACTCGGGAGCAGCTATTCCGGCCTGAACGACCCGAGCAGCCCGTTCAACGGATTGCTGATCTACCAGCGGCGCATCGACCGTCGACCGATCGTTTTGGCCGACGAGACGTTGATCCTGGGGGGAACACTGAGCGGAGCTATCTACGCCAAATATGGACAAACGATCTTTGCAGCGAGCGGAACCTACAACCTCCGATTTGCGACCGGGTCAATGCTCTGTCTCAACCTCCTGCAGTGCAAGCTGACGCCCGCCCAATTGCTTCCCCCAGCGATGGACATCTATCTCGTCCAATAAGTCGATGACCACGACGTGCGACCGACTTCCGACGCAGGACGCGACCGCCGCGCAGCCGTTGCAGCAATGCGGCGGTCTGCTTGAGCGATCGCCGGTGCTCGCCGTCCTTACATCGGCCGACGGCCGCATTTTGCTCGCTAACCGGGCCTGGACCGACCTGCTGGGCCACCCCAGCGAGGCTGTGTCGGGGCGGTTGGTGAGCAATTTCGTACACCCCGACCACGCTGCCGACTTCGCCGCGGTCTTGCGTGAATCGTCCGAATTGGGAGCCGCTCGCAGTTTCGACGCTCCCATGCGTTGCCGTGATGGAACGCACAAGTGGTTGTACTGGCAAGTCCGCCGCGATACCGACCGCAGCCTGTTTGCCATCGCCTTTGACGTATCCGAGCGCAAAGAGGGGGAGCTGCGTTCCGAGCGCCGCGCCTACGTCAGTTCGTTGCGTGCCGAGATTTGGGCTCCTTTTGCCCGGGCTTTTTCGCCGAAATCGATTCTTGAGACGTGGGCCAACACCCTGGCAAAGTCGCTCGAGGCGATCGAGGTCGGAATCTGGACGATCGACGAACGCCAAGCCGATCCCGTGTTTGGCGCCGCCTCGCACAACACAAACGCTTCTCCAGCGATCGCTTTCTTCGAGCTCCTGATCGACGAGGTGCGGAAGGTCCACGGCTCGAAGACGCCGAGTGCCTTTGTGAGCACCGGCGACGCGACTCCGGCCGATGTGCTCGAGAAAATCATTCGCGGGCGGAGCATCGTCGCAATCCTTCTGTACCCCATCGTCTTGCAGGATCGCGTGGTCGCGATCGTCGCCGCCTGCTTCGCCCGCGCGATCCGCGAAGTCGACACATTTACGCTGGAAAAATCCGCCGGCGAAATCGGGCCAGCGCTCGCCTTTTTGCGTCAGCACGAGCTTCTCGCGGAATCGAAACGGGCAAACGACGCGCTGGTGCGGTCGGCGCCAACTGCCATCTGCTGCTTGGACCGCGACGGCAACGTCACCCGGTGGAACCCCGCCGCGGAGCGCCTCTTGGGCCGGTCTGCCGCCGAGGTGCTCGGCCGCCCCCTCGCGATCGTCCGCAGCGCCGAGCGGGAAATTTTTCAAGCATCTCTCCAAGGTGCAATGGCCGGACAAGCGACGGCTCACATCGAAACCAAGGTGCAATCGTCGAGCGGCCAACAGCTCGACGTGGCAATGTCTGTCGCGCCGCTGTTCGGTCCCGACAAGGCGGTTGAAGCGGTGCTGGTCATCCTCGCCGACTTGACTGAGCGCAAGCGAGCTGAGCGCCGACTTTCGCTCGAGCACGCCGTCACGCGCGTGCTCACCGACCTCGAGTCGGCCGATCAGGCCCTGAACGCCGTTTTGTCTCTCGTCGGCACGCATCTCGGCTTTAGCTGTGGTGAGTTTTGGGCGACTGACGGCGGCAACTCGTCGGTTCAAATGATCGAAAGCTGGCACTGCTCGGCAACAAACGCGGCCGATTTCGAGAACCAAACGCGGAATTGGGATTCCTCCGAGCCCGTCGATCTTGCGAAGGCAGTGGTCAGTCATGGCAAACCGCGGTGGTTCGCCAAGCTCAGTTCCGATCGCACCTTCGACCGCGCCGGTCTGGCTGCTCGTTGTGGGCTTGACGACGCGCTCGGCGTTCCGGTGGGATCGAGTCCCAATGCCGCAGGCGCGATGCTCTTTTTTGCCGAGCAGATCCCCGAGCCGGATGAGCAATTGCTTGCCTGCCTGACCGCGATTGCTGAGCAAATCGGCTCTTTCCTGTCGCGCCGGCGGCTTCAAGAATCGCTGCACGACGCGACGGATAAGCTACGACAGTCGGAGAAGATGGAGTCGGTCGGACGCCTCGTGGGAGGCGTCGCTCACGACTTCAACAATCTGTTAACCGTGATTCTGGGCTACGGAGAGCTCTTGTTGGGCGAAGTCGGTGGCGAGGCGCCGATTCGCGAATCCCTGACTGAGATCGTCGAGTCGGGTAAGCGCGCCTCCGGCCTCACGCGACAACTCTTGGCCTTTTGCCGAAAGGAAATCTACAACCCCGTCGTGCTCGACCTCAATGCGCATGTCGAGGGCATGGAGAAAATGCTGCGACGGCTGGTCGGCGAAGCCATCGAGCTCTCGACGACGCTAGCCCCCGACCTCGGGCACGTGCATGCCGATCCGGCTCAGATCGAGCAGATCGTGATGAATCTCGTCGTCAACGCGCGCGACGCGATGCCGACAGGCGGGCACATCACCATTGAGACGAAAATGGTTCAGCTCGCCCGGGCACAAAAGATCGTTCCCCACGCGGCCCCCGGCTCGTACGTGCTTCTGGCCGTCCGCGACACCGGCTGCGGCATGGATGAGGCGACCCGGACTCGCATCTTCGAGCCGTTTTTCACCACCAAAGGCGCGGGCAAAGGGACCGGCATGGGACTGGCGACCGTGCAGGAAATCGTCCAGCAATGCGGCGGTCAGATTGCGGTTGAAAGCCAGCCAGGCGCCGGCTCGACATTCCAAGTCTTCCTGCCGCCGGTGACCAGCGGGCTAGCGGCCTGGGAAGTCGATGCCGCGCCGCAAGCCATTCCGCGGGGAAGCGAAACGATTCTGGTCGTCGAAGATGAGACCCCGGTGCGACGTCTGATGGCCCGCCTGTTACGAGTTCAGAACTATCAGGTGCACGAGGCAGCCAATGCGACCGACGCGCTCGAGCTGCTCCGCAGTCACTCAGGGAAAATCGACCTGTTGCTCACCGACGTCGTGATGCCTGACACGAACGGCGTGGCGTTGGCGGAAAACGCTCGAACGAAGTACTCCAAAATCAAGGTGCTGTTTGTTTCCGGATACCGGGAAGGCGAACTGACTCGGCTCGGACTGCCGGACCTTGGTTCGCACCTTTTGCAAAAGCCATTCACCACCTTCGACCTGGCCATGAAGGTGCGGCAAACTCTCGACGGCTGAGCGGCGAACGCAGTGGGCCGCATCAGCTCACCGGCAAGGCACTCGGAGGCGCCGCTTCCCCGGCTCGGAAGACGATCAGTCCCCGTCCCATAGTCGCCTTTCATCTGGCTGCGGCCAACGCCGCGGCCGGTCCACGCTTGATGATCCGGGGGCCAATCGTCGTCAGGACCACTTGTTGCGACGCAGGTCGCTGTCGCGATGATGCGCCAAATCCGGTTAGCTCGGCACGATTGATGTTCTGTGGTGGCGCACGAACACGAAGCCGGCAGCGAGGCCGCTCGACAGGAGCCAGGTCAAGAGGGATGCTGGCTCGGGAACAGGACTCGACGTAAAGACTCGAATCTGGTCGAAGTCAAAGTTGCTCGCGTCGAAGTTGACCTCTAGGTTCAATCCGTTTGCGGCGATCGTGAACTTGTCATCGTGCGTGGACTCGATGCCCCGAATTGGGTTGCCGGTTGGATAGGTCGTTCCCGGGTGCCCGTAAACGTCCGTAGCATCGAGCGTCGAGCTCCGCAGCGCAATCCCTAGGATCTTTGAGCTAAAGTGGATGACCGCTGCGCCGGAAGTGACTTTACCAGCTTGCTCGGGATCCAATTGAACCAGCGTAGTCCCGAAAAGAGTTCCCGCGGGCAACGTGACGGGGACGAATGTCGATAGCCCGTCGTGGCCTCCATGGTCCGTGCCGCTTTCATCCAAGGTCACGCTCGAGGTCAGTGCCCCCGATCTCTCATTGAAAACGACGTAGTCGCTGTTGGAAGAAGCCCCCGGAACGACCGACGCGGGGGGCGCGACCAGAACGCCGTTACCCGTCACGGAAGTGGCAAAGCCGCCAAACGTGGAGCCTGCGGACGACAAAAGCAACACCGCCGCCCACACCAACGCAAGGATTCGCATGGCGATCTCCTCTCGACTCTGCGTCCTTCCGGCAGGGCTCAGCCTAAAGCGGTAAAGGGTGTACGTCAACGAACTGGGCCAGACGACGGACAACCCTTAACCACTCCCGACTCAATGCCTTTCCAAACCACTCAGCCCTTTGGCTGGAGCCTTGAACCACTTCCCGACGGCGCATTCGAGCCAGCCGACTTAGCAGCCCACGATCCGTAGGCCTGGCCAGCAACACAACTCAGTTTCTCGACGGCTAAGCCGCGAATGCAAAGGCTCGATCAGCAGATGAGCGGCGCAAAAGCGCGCGATTTTTGCGCCCTTGTGCGCGGTGGGTCAACTTCCTGCCCCTATATCAAAAAAAGTAGTTGACCCACCGTTTTTCAGAATCTAAGTATCGTTTGCTTATGAAGTTACGGTGGGTCACTTTCTTTTTTTCTGCCGAAAGTAGTTGACCCACCGCGAACTGTCCGTGCGTGATACATTTCGTCCGCGAGCGAACACACTCCAGTGCCGGCGAAACGCGACTCGCGGGGATCCTGAACATGAGGCATACGGGCACAAAGAAGCGCTCGACGAAAACGCCCATTTCTATTCAACCACAAAATACAAATCGGCCAAGATCAGTTTTTTGAGATTTGACTCGGGATCAGCTGCTCCTCGGTCCCACTTCCGCTTGGGACCGCACCTCCTCGAAGCTGCTGCTTCGATTCCGCTTTCCCGAACTGCTCCAGATGGCTGCGACGGCGCGTGGCTCTGCTCTTTCGGACTCTTCTCTCAATCCAAGGTCGACGTCTGCGTGCGCACGTTTTATGCACCCCTGGTCTGGGCAATGGATCGGTCGCCGATGCTCGACAGCAGGATGAGGCGGACCGGGGACAGTCTGTCACCTTTGGCTCCGCGGCTCGGAAACTCCCGTGCCAATCGCTCAGATTCGCTTTTCAAACGACCCACTACCCCGCCCGAGTTTTGGCCAACGTCCGCCGCTCCCGCTACAATCGGGGCATGAGCGACGAAGGGCCAGAGAACTCTCCGGAGAGCTTCGAGTATCGCAACGTCAGCGTGCGCCGCATTCGGCGCGGCGCATTCTCCTTCGGCAGCCAAAAGTCCAGCAGCCGCTACGCGTGGAGGGCGCGGGTCGACGCGAGGGGAAGGAGCCACTCCGTCTCAGCGGAGAGCGTGGCGGACATTAAGGAAAAGATCGACGCGATTCTGGACGCCCCCTAACGACGAACCCGCTCAAGACTCGACTTTGCGTGCTGGGCGGAGGGGACATCTTGTCCCTGAGTTCCGGCGCGAGGGCCTTCCATGCCGCCTCCGCCGATTCATGGGCGCTATTATAAAGTCTCGAAATGCGTTCGGGGCTTGAACACTTCGGTCGATGGCGCGCCCTGCTCGGATTGATCTCTTCGATGGCGTCGATATACCGCCGAACAGTTTCCATCCGATCACTCTCAAGTGACCGGTCCTTATAGGTCTGGGGCGCGGACTAGCTACGAGTTCGCGCTCCGGCCGCGTCCCGGGACTCGCGTCTCCTCAGGGCGTCGCAGTGCGAAGTTTGCCGCGGCGTTGCGAAAGGAGTCGTTCGAGCTCTTGTTGCGATGCCCGGTCTTCCGGTGTCGCAGCGACCAAGTCGCGCAGCTGGTCGATGGCCTCATCCAATCGCCCTTGATCGCGAAGGGCAATCACGATCAGGCGGCCGCATTGCTTCTGCCTTGGATCAAGCTCGAGTCCTCGCCTGGCGTGGAGGATCGATTCGTCGTAGTGGTGCAGCCGCAGGCAAAGTTCGGCCAGGTTGGCCTGGACACGCGCGTTGTTCTTGTCGAGTTCCACCACGCGATCAAATTCACGTCTGGCGCCGGTGTATTCGCGCCCAGCCATCAGGATCGTTCCGAGGTTCAAGTGGGCCGCGGCATTTCCCTCATCGCTGGCCAGTGCCGCGCGGAAGTGGTCGGCCGCTTCATCGAACTTTGACTGCTTTTGCAGCACACAGCCGAGCAAGAATTGTGCTTGGCCAAAGTCGGGGGTGAGCTTGACGGCTTGCCTCAGGGGCGGAAGCGCTTCGTCAAATCGCCCGGCGTTGACGAATGCCCAGCCAAGCGTCGTGAGGGAATAGGGATTTTCCTCGCCGACGGCGACCGCATGGCGAAACAGGCTGATGCTGTCGCGCCAGTAGGACGCTTGAACGAACCCGACCGATCCATAAACAGCGACCACTGCCGCTGCGCTAGCGGGTAGGACAAACGGGCGTGCTGCGAGGCGCGGCGCCAGCGAGGCGACGAGCCAGGCGATCGCGAGGTAGCAGCCCAAAAGCGGGAAATAGGTGTACCGATCGGCCATTTGCTGGCCGCTGAGCTGAACCAGACCGATCATCGGCACAAGCGTCCCCAGATACCAAAGCCAGCCCACTATTAAATACGGGCGTCGCCGCGCATTCATTGCGGCTAAAGCAGTGACGAGCCCCAGAAAGATCGCTGAGATCGCGACGTCGCCGAGACCCAAGCGCGACCCGGGATGCGGGTAATAGGCCACCAGGCCCGTCGGGAGGAGCGCCTTTTGAACATACAAGCGGTAGACGACCAGGGCATTGAGAATGCGCGTCCCGAGCGGAATCACGTCGAGGGATAACACGGCTCCACCCCGCGACTGAGCAACGGCGGCCAGGGTGCAGAACGCGGCACTCAGCGTGAAGAATGGGATTTTTTCTATCAGAAGCAGTTTCAGGCTCCGGTCGGGACGCGTGCTCGGCGCACGATCTGGGTCGGCCGCACGTACTTGATTCTTCACCGCAGAAGTGTCGCTTGATGGATTGTGACGCCACGGCATCAGGCGGCCCAAAGGCCAATAGTCCAAGAGCAACAGCACGAACGGGAACGTGACGAAAGTCTGTTTCGCACACAAGCTGCAGAGGAAAAAGAGTACGGAACAGAGGAGACTGCGGACGCGCCCGCTCTGGGCGTACCCCACGTAGGCATAGAGAGCGCAGAGGCCAAAGAACATGCTCAGCACGTCCTTGCGTTCGGCAATCCATGCCACCGACTGGACGTGGAGTGGATGGACCGCAAACAAGGCTGCGACAAAGGCGCTCGGCAGCACTGTTCGCGTCATTTTCGAAAAGGTCGCAAACACGAGCAGCACGTTGGCTGCGTGCAGCGCCAGGTTTGTCATGTGGTAGCCGCCGGGCCACATGCCATAGGCCGACGCATCGATCATGAGTGAGATCCACGTTAGCGGAAACCAGTTGCCGTCGCGGAACGTGGTGAACGCCCAGCCAAGATTCTCGACGCGGAGTCCGTCGCGGACGTGCTCATTGTCGCCGACGTAAAGTGCGTCATCGATGATCACGAAGTCAAACCCACGCACCTGAGCGTAAACGGCCAAAGTCGCTGCGATGAGCAACACGACCAGCATCGGATTGCGGCGGTTGATGAAGCTGCCGGACTGCATCACAGAGTCTACCGGCAGCGCAGTCGCGTTGGTGAATCGTCGATTTTCTGTCGAACTCATCGCAGTCAATTCATGGCAGTCAATTCATGCCGTAACAATTGCGCTTTCAGATCGATTCAGGCCGCGCGAATGCTGAAGCGATGATACGTGATCGCTCTGGAAAAGCGACTTGGTGAACGCCGATGCGGCGCGACGGGGCCAACGATTCGCCTGGCCCAAACCTCGCGCACACGGTTTCTTAACAGAAATGTGGTTGTGTGTGGCTCCGCCTGACATGCGAAAGCGGAGTCGCCGACCGTTTTGGTGCAAATCTCCCGTGTTCGAAACGCACAAATCGCTCGTTGCCCACAAGGGTGCTGAATCCCCAAGCGACATAGGGACGGCGCACGATCAGACGCCTCGATCGCAATCTCCTGCCGCGGAGCGGTTAAGGTTAGCAGGCGAAGCCGGTGCCGCATCTGAAGCCTGGACCCGTCGCTGGCCGGGTTGGATCCTTTTGTGGACCGGCTGGTTGATTCCGCAATTTGTGCTGCTCGGTCCGGCGCTCGTGGGCCGAACCGTCGACATCCCGGTCGACTTGCTGGCCCGCCATTCAATCTATCTTCCTGGAACCAAGGACTTTGCACCGGCCGTAGTCCATCATGACGTGGAACTGACGGATTTGCTTTTCTGCTATCCCGCGGCTCGAGATTTTTTTGCGAGAGAGCTGCGCGCGGGACGCCTGCCCACTTGGAACCCACACAACTTTGCCGGAGCACCGGTCGTCGGATGGGGCTATTCGCCATTCGAGATGCCCTATTATCTTGTGCCCTCTCCAGTGACCGTGGCGTGGATTTCCTTGTTGCAGTCGCTCACCGTCGGGCTCGGATTATGGTTTTTCCTCCGTCGCTGTCTAACCCTGTCTTACTGGGCTGCGGCGCTCGCCAGCTGGTGCGCGCCGCTGACAGGATTCATGACCCTTTGGCACGGCTTTTCGACGATCGCCCCCGTCTGTTGGCTCCCTTGGCTGCTCGTCGCAATCCACAGCGCCGTCAAGAGTCCGCGGGGGAGCGCCGGTTTGGGAATCGCTGTGCTGACCGCTCTTGTGTTGCTGGCGGGACACATGGGAATTGCGGGTCTCGTGCTGTTAACGACCGGCTTCTATGCCGTCTGGCTGCTTTCGGAGGCAGTGTGGGAGAAGAATCGGCAACGCGCTCTGACTGCGGCAGTCACGATCGGCATGGGGTGGATGTTAGGTTTCGCAATTTCGGCAGCCGTTCTGCTTCCGCTGATGGATTACGTCGGCACCGGAGCCCGAATGGACTCACACTCCGAGGGGCTCGAGGAGCGCCCCCCCCAGGGACTCGAAGCTCTCCCGGCGATCGTGCGGCCCGATGTCTATGGCGGCCAAACTCGCGCCAACTGGACTCGCACAATTGTCGCGGGATTCATCGAAAGCTCCTCAAGCGCGTATGCCGGACTGCTCGCTGCGCTTTGGCTGGCGCCATTGGCCTGGTCTCATGCCCGACTGAGATCTCAAACGGTCTTCTGGATGTTGCTGGTGCTCGTCACGCTCGGGTGGACGCTGAATGTGCCGGGCATCGTCGACGTCTTGCGATCGAGGCCGCTTCGACCGCTGGTCTCGTTGTCCTACAACCGGTGGGTCTTTGCGAGTTCGCTGGCAATGCTGATCCTGGCTGCCATTGGCGTCGACTCGCTGCGTGCTGGCTCTCCGCGATTTCGCTGGTGGTGGGCGGTTCCGATCTGTGCGACGGCGGTGTTTCCAGGCTGGTGTCTCTATCGATTGTTCTCGGTCACACGCAAGCTCGATGAACAAGGTTTCGCAACCTACTTTCTCCTCGGCGCGGCGCTCTCGCTGACTGCGCTTGTGGCGTGGGTCGTGACCTTTCGGACCGGCCCACGCGCAAAATGGATTCGCATCGCGGCGATCGGCCTGCTTCCACTCGAGCTTTTGGCGTTTGCCTGGGACGAACGTCGACAAGCCGACAGCAACCTCTATTTCCCTCGTCTCCCAATCCTGGATCAGCTGGCTGCCTTGCCCGAAGGTCGCATCTGGGGTGTCGGCTGTCTGCCTCCGAATCTCAATCAGATGTGTGGTCTCGAGGACATTCGTGGCTACGACGGGGTCGATCCGCGCAACTTTATCAGGCTCTTTGAACTCGCGTGCGACAAAGAACGCACCTTCTATTACTCGTACGCTCGAACGCTGATGGCCGTGCCGGCAGGCAATGTCGTCGATCACGTGTTAAAGCTCCACCCGGTGGCCGATCTCTTGAATGTGCGCTATCTGATTTTTCGAGAAGCTCCGCGGGGCGATCTTCCCATTCTCCTCCATCAGGACGACTACTGGATCATGGAAAACCGCGCCGCACTTCCGCGGGCGTACGTGCCCCTCTCGGCGCGCCTCGTCCAGAACGACGAAGAGGCGGTTTCGCGCCTGACAGGGTTCGACTTCGATCCCCGCAAGACGGTCCTGATGACGGACGATGTGGGACTGCCCCAGGCGATGCGCGGGACGGCGCGCGTGCGTTATGAAACTCCAACCCGCACCCATCTCGACATTGACATGCAGACAGCCGGGCTGGTGCTGCTTTCCGACCGCTGGGACCCGGGTTGGCATGCGGAACTCGACGGCGCTGATTGTCCGATTTACCGCGTCGATCTTGCGCTTCGGGGATTTCGGGTGCCTGCCGGGAAGCACTCGATCGTGTGCACCTATGACCCCGCGAGCCTGAAGAAAGGATTCGCCATCACTGCCGCCGGCTGCGCGGTTCTTCTCTTGTGGTCGATTTGGCTCGTCATCTCGAGGCGCCGGGCTCGCTTGCCTGCAATCCCGAACTAAGCTGCGACCTCTGATTACCAGCGGGCTCGCTGGCGAGTCCGCGAACGGGCCACGCTGGCCGCGATGTTGAAGAGTTGCAGCACTGCCAGCAAGACAATAATCGCGGCAGCGGCCACATGTTTGTATTCAGGCTCGGGCCTGGACACCCAGTTGTAAATCTGGATCGGAAGAGCCGTGAAATGGTCAAACGGCGCCTCCACCAGACCGTGCGGGTGACGAACAATATCCGACGGACTCGCGATCCCACCGGGGGTTCTTGCAAGAAAAACGGCCGCCCCAATCATCAACAGCGGGGCCGTCTCACCAACCGCCCGGGCAACGGCCAGAATCACCCCGGTCAAGATGCCGGGAATCGCAACGGGCAGGACCACATGTCGAATCGTTTGCCAGTGACTGGCTCCCAGCGCGTACGAGGCATGTCGGATCGATCCGGGAATTGCTCGCAGTGCTTCGCGCGAAGCGACGATGACGATGGGCAAGATTAACAGGGCCAGCGTCAGAGCCCCGGACAAGACCGTGCGTCCGAAGGGGATGGGAATCTCGATCGTCGTGAAGTAAAGCGAGACCTCCATCACCTTGGGATCGTGCTGAAAGGCTCCAAACATTTTGACGAACACAGCCATTCCCAAAATTCCATAAACGATCGACGGGACGCCGGCGAGATTCGCGAGATTGATCTCGATCAGGGTGCGCAGCCAGCCTTTCTTTTGAATTTCCTCCAGGAAAATTGCAGCTCCCACGCCGACCGGAACCGCGACCAACGTAGCCAGGGACACGAGCCAAAAGCTACCCCACAGCCCTGCGAGAACACCGGCGTTTTCCGGGTGTCGCGAATCGTAATTCGTCAGAAACGACCAGGTGAGCCAGCCTGCTCCCTGCCAGAGCACGCCGAGGAGCAGAACAATCAGCACCCCCAGCCCGAACCAGGTCGAACCGGCACCCATCCACTCGAACCCTTTTTCAGTCCAGCGCGATCGCGCGGACCGACGCCGCACGTGCAAAAGGTCCCTCATCGATTCGCTAGGGGCGGCGCCGGATTCGCTAACCGTGGCGCTCATTGATAGACCTCGCGGAACCGGCGCATGATCAACTGCGAGACGATGTTCATCGTCAGCGTCATCACAAAGAGCGTCATCGCGACAGCGAAGAGAGCCTTCCAGTCGATGCTGCCATGCGGCTTATCGCCGAAACTGACGTTGACTATGAAAGCCGTCATTGTCTCGACGCTTTGAAACGGGTTGAGCGTGAGTGTCGGGCTCTGCCCGGCCGCAATTGCGACTGCCATCGTTTCGCCCACGGCGCGGGAAAGCGCCAGCAAGAACGAGGCGAGAATCCCCGAGAGCGCCGCGGGCACGACCACCTTGGCGGAGACCTGGTATTTGGTGGCCCCGAGCGCGTAAGCCGCTTCACGTAGCGCATGGGGGACAGAGCGCAGGGCGTCCTCGCTGAGCGACGTGACGATCGGAATAATCATGATCGCGACAACAATGCCGGCACTCGCGGCATTGAACACGTTCACCTCGAAACCGAACAGGCCCTGAAAGATGGGCCGCAAAACGTATGGCGTCACGAACACCAGGGCAAAATAGCCGTAGACGACCGTCGGAATGCCTGCCAGGATTTCGAGAATGGGCAAGACGATCGTCCGCGTTCTGCGCGAGGCGTACTCGCTGAGATAAACAGAGCCGGCCAATCCGATCGGCAGTCCAATTACCGCCGCGATGCCTGCCACCAAAAAGGTCCCCACCACAAGCGGGAGAATTCCGAAGCGCTTGTCCTCATACTGCGGCGTCCATTGGGTCGCTGTAAAGAATTCGCGCGGCGACACTTCCTGAAAGAATGCCTTGTCGGGAGGGATCGCGATCAAGGCCTCCGTGACCAGGACATAAATGATTCCGACCGTCGTGAGCACGGACGCCAGCGCGCAGCCGAGCAACACAAAGCGAATCGTCAGCTCGCGAGCGCGCATCAGCGAGAAGCGGCGATTGAGATCGATCCGCGCGCTTGACGGTCCCAAGACTCTTTCCTAGCAAAAGACTCGAGCTTTGGAGCTCAGTGAGATGCGGGCGTCACTCGAAGCGCCGCGGGTCGCGGGTCCGCGATAAAACCATCAGTCGTCGATGCCCTGCTGCAGACGATCCCGGCTCACCTTGTAAGTGAACGCCTTGTTTCCGGACTCGGGAAGCGGAATGTAGTGGACCTCTTTGACCAGACTCGGTCCCCGGTCGAGATAGAATTGCAGAAAAGCGATGATCTCGGGCCGGGCGAGCGAGCGCTTGTTGACGTAGAGAAACAACGGGCGGGACAGAGGCGAATATTTTCCGGAGAGGATCGTCTCATCAGTCGGTGCAATGCCGGCTGCCTTGTCGTTTCCGGGAGCAATTTTGAGCGCTCGAAGGGTGTCTTTGTTCAAGACGTAGTACGCGTAGCCAAAGTAACCCAAGGCTCCGGCGTTTCCCTGCACTCCCTGAATCAGGACGTTGTCGTTGGAATTCGGCGTGTAGTCCGTGCGACTCTTCCCTTTCTTGCCGCAGATCACCTCTGTGAAGTAGTCGAACGTGCCGGAATCGGTGTCGGGCCCGTAAAGAACGATCTTTTCATTCGGGTACGAGGGATCCAGATCGTTCCAGGTTTTGACGGTGCTGCCCGGCTCCCAGAGCTTCTTGAGCTTTTCGACGGTCAAACAGTCGCACCAGGTGTTCTTGGCGTTGACGACAACAGAAATGCCGTCGATGCCGATCGGTAGCTCGATGAAGCTGACCTTGTTCTTGATGCACGCCGCGCGCTCTTCGTCGAGAATCGGGCGGGACGCATCGCAAATATCAAGATCACCCTCCTTGAACCGCTTGAAGCCCCCGCCGGTGCCTGAAATGTTGACGCGGACGGCGACTGCGGGGTGTAACTTCGTGAACTCTTCGGCGACCGCCTGGGTGATGGGATAGACGGTGCTGGAACCGTCGGCTTCCACGGTGCCCTTGAGAGAAATGTCTGGCGCGGTCCCCCGCGAGGAACTGTTCTTGGCCGCCGCCTGTGCCTGATTTGATAACTCGGTGCTCTTCACGCTGCATCCAGACAGGCCGACGAACAGCCACGCGCAGAGAGCAATCGAGCCTTGAAGCCGAAAAGAGGATTGATACGTCATTGGGATCCATCTCACGTCAGTTGACACCGCTTCGCCGTAAAGTCGGTTGCGGCCATTGGTCTAAACGGAAAAAATAGAAGAAACCGAGAGGTCCCCCGATCGCTGTCATGAGAGGGGGACCCTCGGTTGGAGACCGGCTGCCGGACGCACCCGAAAGTGCGTCCGGCGCCGGCTGCTTGTCGCAAAGCCGGGCGGCAGGCACGGCTCAGACCACAGCGACGATTTCGTGTCGCGGCGGCCCTATTGCAGAAACGTTCCGCCCTCGGTCGGAATGGCCTCGTCGCGAGTAACGAGGTAGCGGAGGGTGATCGGGTCGATCAGCTCGCTGAGGTAGTGGACTGAGCCGTCGCACATGAGAACGTTGATTCCGCCCGGGTGGAAACTGAACAACTCGTCATTGGGGCCGCAGTTGTTCCAATACCATCCGCACGGATTGCCGGGGATTGCGGCGGCCGTGTAGTTCCCCGTTGATGTCGAGGACGGGTTAACGAGCTGGTAGGGCTCGCCGACTGCCGACCCGTACCCGCCGGGGCCACCCTTGGGAGCTTGGTTCCCGTTGATCGGGTTGGGGATGAATACTCCCGGTGTCGCTCCGTTGGTTGCATTCGCCTGACCCGAAACTCCGTTCGCATTATCCGGTTCCGCCCAGCGCGGAAGCGCGCGGCGACCACTCGGGGTGGGCGTGTCACCCGCCGGCAGCGTGCCGCCGGTGTAGAGGACGGTCGCTTTGCCGTTCCAGTAAAATCCCATCTGTGCTGACGTTCCGCCCGCCCCAAAAATGGGATCGTTGTACAGCGACTCGCTGCCGAACGTCAGCGTCTCAAACTGCCGTCCGGTGTCCTCGCCGGCCATGATGGTGTGGCTCAATCCATCGGAAATCCTGCCGATCGGCGGACCATCGACCGACAAGCCGGCCAGCGCTCGAGTGAGCTTGTTGCGAACACCGGTGGTAGGGTCAACATCGGTGTAAGCGGTGACCATGTAATCGGTGGTGCCGTAGCCGTCCGGATCGGCTGCATAGAGCGAGTTGCTCGGGCACAGGAACCAGGGAATGACTGTCTTTGCCGCGGTCTGGTTTTGCGGCGAACGGGCATCGTTGTACACCCTGGTGTAGTCGTATGTGATGGTCAGCACGTTTTCCTCGGCGTAGGGAGCGACCGCCGCGTAGAAGGAGTACAGGGCAAACGTCGTGAAGGGCGGAGTCGCGCCGGAGGAGGGATTCGTTGCGGTGGTGAAGTCGGTCCCTTCGCCAGAGGTCGGAAACACCCGCGTTGCGGACTCGAAATTATGAGCGGCGAGCCCCATTTGCTTCAGGTTGTTCTTGCACTGGGTCCGCCGGGCCGATTCCCGCGCGCTCTGAACTGCGGGCAGCAACAAGGCGATCAAAACGGCAATGATGGCAATGACCACCAACAATTCGATGATGGTGAAACCGCGCCGCGAGCGCCGCCCGCGACGGTTAACCAAATGGTCCGATCTCATTCGTAACGTCTCCTCTTGCTTATTCGTATGGTTTTGTGTGAAACGGGTGCCGCGTCAGCCTGCTTGGGATCGAATTACGGCAAAGATCGATCGCCCGAATGTGAGTTTCGCAACGGAGCCTCGGTCGGCACGATGCTCAGCAAGTGCGTCGATTTAGGGGAGAATGTGTATCACATGGCAGTACCTCCGTGTCGAGAAGAGGGGAATCCGGCTCGATGGCGGCCGAAGTGTAGATGACCCTACCGATGCCGCTTGAACGTGTGATGAAGCCCGAAACAAGTTTTATTGAGGAACTCTAAGGGAGACCTTCATCAAAGTTTCATGCCGCTGGGGCTGGCCGCTTTGTTTTTCTTTCTGGTCCTTACGTCATCGCGAAACGAAGGCAAGGTCGAAGCCAATCTCAGACAGCGTTGGATGGTTCGTTTTGAGAGTCACGCGGACCGGTGCCCAGACCGGTCGCGTGAGCGGGGGAGAGCCGGGGGGCACTTCAACGACAATCCGGACGCCTTGCCGTTCGCTGCTCCCGATCTTCGGATCAGGCTCCACCGAGATTTTGAGAAAGCTGACAGCCGACTCGACGCCCAGCACTTGAAAGTTGCCTTTCATCGCAGCGACCAGGGCCGGCAGGGCGATCTTGCTCCCCTGCTCATGCTGAAAGACCCCGAGGTTCAGCAGGGTCTTGGTCGAGGACCAGGTGCCGCCGCCGACGATGGCAACCGGCGGCAGGAAGCGGATGTCCCCGGATCGCACGGCCGCCACATCAACGTCAATTGGGTGGTCCGGATCCGAAGTGGTGCGAATTCTCGCCTTGGAGCGAAAACGCCCCCAAGGGATCCCCTTCCCGACCGTCGCCGTGAACTCGTAGCCCGCGCTCCAGCCGGCGCGAGTCAATTCCGGTTTCCCCAACGGCTTGTAAGTGATCTTGAGATTTGGGTTGGCAGTTTCGACCGTCGCAATTTTCAAGTTTGCATCGAGCGGGGAACCGATCTTGGCGACCGCCGTGCCATCGTGATCCTCGGTGATCTCACCAGCATTCCACGAGAGCGGCAGGACCTCGACTTTTTGAAGAACCTGTCCGACGATCGTGAAGTCGAATTCCGGAGTCTGGGGATCGTTGGTCCAAATCATGGCCGTTTTGACAAATGAGCCGAACTCGAGCGGCTTCCAGCGCAGCTCGACCTCGGCAAAACCGCCCGGAGGGATCTCTCCCTTGGAGAGGCTGCTAATGGTGCATTTGCACTGAGTGGGGCCCCTGGCGATGAATAATGGACCTTGCCCCCGGTTTTCGATCCGAAACTTGTGCTTTCTTTCTTCGTAGACCTCCATCGTGCCGAACCGATAGACGCGTTCTTCGATCGCGGCTTTCGGGAACGGAGGTTTTTCCGCGATCGGTGGTCGGCGGTCGATGGTCGGGTCGCTGGCGATGCCGACCGAGTCTCTCGGTTCCCGTCCTGCTCGCAGATCCTCCATCTCCTGGAGTGTGCGCGTCCTTCGGGAGATGACCGAGTCAGTGGGTTTGGGCTTTTGGACCCAAGGGGCGTATCGCCCAAGCCAGATCGCCCCCGAAAGGACCGCGACACCTACAAGACTCCCGAGGACGATTGTGAATTTCGCCTTCTGCATCTTTTTCTAGCTCCCGCTTGAAATCTACCCTTTGGTATGAATCGCACCGCGCGGCTGCGCGATTCGGCGATCGAGCCGGATGCGCGCCAGCAACCTCATTGCGGCGCCGTGATTTGGTTCCAATTGCAAAATCTCGAGACACTCCGACTCAGCCCGCTGGAGGCTTCCCGTGCGAGCCAGAACCAGTGCCAGCCCTAGGCGAGCGGGGATCGACGACGGATCGGACTCGACGGCCGTTCGATACTCTCGCTCCGCCGACCCGGATTTCCCGGAAGCCGCCAAAGCGTTCGCGAGATTGGTTCGAACGATTGCGTTGCCGGGCTGTACCGCCAGCGATCTGCCGTACAGGTCAACGGCCGTCTGGTAGTTGTGCTGACGCGCCGCGACGTTCGCCAGGCCAT
>DASZIA010000641.1:0-7074 GCA_035949535.1 Planctomycetaceae bacterium
GGTTTTTGATTTCGCGTCCCGCCCGGTCTAACACGGGTGGAACAGGGCGTGTCTCCCGATGGCCCGATCGAGCGACCAGTACGAACTCGACCGGCTCGTGACCGAACACCTGCCTTCCGCGCTGCGGTTTGCGACTCGTCTGACAGGAGACGCCGACAGAGCCGAAGAGCTGGTTCAAGAGGCCCTCGTCCGGCGAGGTCGCCCAAAGAGGTGACCTCTCGGTCGCAGCCTCGTAGGCGTTTGCCGATCGGCCAAGCAACCCCGGTCTGACCCCAGCTCGCCGACCACAATCATCTGATGTCGATGTTTTCGTGGCCGTTGATGGTGACCATCGCCTTGAATATTTTCGGATCGATCCTTTCGGACACATCCCGCACGGAGCCATCGGCGAAACCGACGATCACCGCTTTTTTCCAAGGCCCGCCGATGCCGTCGGGTCCGTTGATGACGGGCTCCTTGGTGATTGAGCGGAGAGTCGGCCGTCCGCCGGCCGCCCACGAACCGTAGTCCTTCGACGCTTCACAGATCATTGCCGTGTTGGTCGTCCCATCCTTGATGTCTTCAAGGCGCGTGGTGCGGTCGTAGGCGAAACAGCCGGCCCGCGGGCTCTCGACCGGCTGCGTCGGACCGTCGGCCCCGAGACCGGCCAGACCCACGTAGTGGGTGGAGGGAAGGTCGGTCGCCTTTGGCTTCTCGAGCCCCGGGTTTAAAAAGCCTTCGACCATGGTCGCGATCGCAGCGTGATTGGCTTTGTCGTCCCACGATTTGCCGAATGCGATCCGATCAAAGACCGCCTTTTGCTCCATGAAGGGCAAAATGGCACCGAGCCAGCTGATCCGCTTCTCTGGCTGCAGGTTGGGATTTGGGTGAGCGGCTGCCGGAAAGTGCTTGTGCTTCTCTTGATAGTTGTAGAGAGCCAGCAGAATTTGACTGAGCTTGCCTCGTGAGGCCTGGCGTTGGATGGCGATGATCTCGACCTCAGCGTCATTTTCCCGTTGCGCGAAGCTCAGCGATTGCGTTTGGACACCAAGAATGCCAAGCGCGCAGATCCCCGCGGTCGATCCGAAAAGGAGCCAAGGGCGCCGCATGGTGCACCTCCCAGCCGAGAGTCTACCCCGCCTCTCATGCCCCCGATAGAGGCGCGATAGCAAACGTGTCGATTGCCAGCTGTGGCGTGAGAACACGCGAGAATCGGCAAGCAACGCACATCGAGTCGAGGGCGTGGCTGCACCGGGTGCACGAGCGTGCCCCTGCTACTTCGTGAGTTCCAACGTCGACCACAGGCTCGGGTCGTGATCGAAAGGAAACTCACGCCGACGGTCAGGAATTGCTCGCCGAGTTCTGCGTCGCCGACCGAGTCATAAAAGGCACGACCAAGAATATGGACCCCCGGCGTGCCTGGACGTTCACCGCCAAGGAGCCCGCAAGTCGTCGGTCGCGTTTAAGAAAGCGCGATCAGGCCTGATTTCGGCGTGCGATGAAAAGTTGCAAAACAAAAAGAGACCCCGGACGTCCTAAGGACCTCCGAGGTCTCCCCGTCCGACTCAACCGAGATGGACCGCTAAGAACATCGGTCCAGTATTGGCACCCCGTAGTGTCGACGCCTGAATCCTATCCTGTTTTTCACATTAAGAGCCGGCATAACCGCTTCAATCGTTTTAGGCCGCCGTCGCTTACGCCGTCCTACTAGCGTGGTTACCGCTCGCCCTCCCATTCGGGTCACAGAACGCGCATCCAGACGGCTCGCAGGTACTCTCCCTCCGGGCAATTGGACGCGACCGGGTGGTCCGACGCGGCTCCGGTTTTTTCCAGGATCTGGAGCGACCGCGCTTCGTGTTGAGGGCGTCCTTCGGCGGCCGACTCGCCGATAGGTCCGGCCTGGCGGGCCGCTGCGCGGAGCTGTTTGAGAAACTCGGCCTCGTCCAATAAGCCGCTGCACGTGCAGCTCAACAGCAGTCCGCCGGGGCGCACCAACTGCATCGCCAGCCGATTGAGATCGAAGTGCTTGCGGCGACCTTCGTCGAATTCGTCGCGGGAACGGATCAGCTTGGGCGGGTCGAGCACGACGACATCGTACTGCCGGCCGTTGCGAATCATGTCCCGCATGTAGGCGAAGACGTCGGAGGTCACGAAGTTGATCCGCACTTGATTGAGGCCGGCATTCTCGCGGGCCAGGCGAATCGGCTCGTCATCCAGGTCGACTCCCGTCACCTCGGCCGCGTTGCCGAGCTTCTTCGCCTGCAGGGCGAAGCCACCGGTGTAGCAGCAGAGATCGAGCACCGATTTGCCCGCGCAATAGCCGGCCAGCCGGCGGCGGTTCTCGCGCTGGTCGCAGAAGAAGCCCGTCTTGTGTCCCCCCTCGAACAGCACGCGGAACCGGGTGCCGTATTCTTGGATCGTGACAGCGGAGGGCGCCTGTTCCGATCGCAGCACGCTTCCCTCGAACGCCTCTTGAGCCACCGTCGCCGGGCCCGGCCGCACGATCCACGCGCTCGCCCCGGTTTGTCTGGCGAGGCGCTCGAGCAAGTCAGCGCTCCGCTGGTACATGCCCAGGCTGAACGCTTCGGCCGAGAGGACGTCCCCGAACTTATCGACAACAATTCCGGAGAGGCCGTCTCCTTCTGAGTGGATCAGCCGGTAAGCATCCGTGACGTCATCAAGCTTGAGCAAATCCCGCCGCAGCGCGACGGCCGACGTGAGCCGCTGCTCCCAAAATGCCTCGCCAGGCGGATCGGGCCCCCAGCTCAACAGGCGGACGGTGATTTCCGCCCGGGGATTGAAGTGGCCATAGCCGACCACGGTGCGGCGATCCAAACGAACGGTCACCAGGTCGCCGGGCCGCGCAGACGCGTCGAATCGCTCGATCCGCTTGCGATAGAGATACGGGTGAGTCGCCGCCGTCTTGGCGAGCACGGTGGGCAGGTCGTCGAAAGCGTCCGGAACGAGCGAGCGCTGCTCGGGATGGAGAACCTGAGTCGGAATGCGGCCAGGTACCCGAGTCGGTCCCCGGCCCGGCGGCCGTCCGGAAGGTTTCTCCGCACCAGGACGATCGATATGCCGCCGCGACATGCCGTTGCTCTGTGCTCCCCAAGTCCAATTGCACGTTCATCGTACGGTGCATGCTCGGCCCGGGCGAGCCGCCAGCGTCAGCTGGCGGGTGCTTCTCTTCGCTTTTCCCTCTCAGGACGCACAACCGAGAATACAAGCACCATCGGGCTGACGCCTGGCTGACGCCCGACCCTCGCCAGGGTTATCGAGTGTGTCTGCGGCCAGATCCCTCTCGTTGGGCTGCGATCTGACTGCTATAATTACTCAGAACCCGCCGGGGACCGGCTGAGCCGCCGGGAGGCCGATTTGGGTTGCGGGTGGTTTGTCGTCTTTTTATCGAAAGCAGAGAGGGAGTCGGGAACCGATGTCAGTTACCATTACCGAAAAGGCTGCCAAGGAAATTCAGCGCGTCTTGAGCGAGCAAAAGATGCCAGAGACGACCGTGCTTCGCATCGGTGTCGCGGGCGGCGGCTGCAGCGGCTTCCAGTACAGCCTGGGATTCGACGAGAAGACCGACGCCGCGAAGGACCACGTTTCCAGCCAGCACGGGCTCGCAGTGGCGGTCGACAAGAAAAGCGCCCTGTTTCTCGATGGCACGACGGTCGATTTCTACGATGGGCTCGAGAAGCGCGGCTTCACCTTCGAGAACCCGAACGCCGTGAAGACCTGCGGCTGCGGCAGCAGCTTTTCAGCCTGATCGTGGCTCGTCCAACCGAATAAAGGCGCCCTCACCCTATCCCTCTCCCATCGGAATGGGAGAGGGGACAAGAAAGATGGCGGCAATCAGCCCTGCCGCGGGCGCGTGTTTTCTTCGATCGCCAAGAGCAGGTAGATCACCTCGCGGAAGGCGAAGAATCCCAGCGCCCCAATCAGGCCCGCGGCAAACTGCGCGAGCGCGCTGAAGATCGCGAACGTGCGCATCGGAGTCGCCTCCATCACGAATGCCGCCCGCAGGCCGAAGAGCAGTCCCCCGAAACCTGCGACCACCGCCAGACCGGCCAGCACGGTGTAAATCGTGGCGATCGCCTCGAGTCGCTTGAACGCCGGGGCGACGACGTGTCGCAGGACTGGGGCGGCCGCCGTCGGTCCGCGCGTCGCCTCCTCCGCGACCTCGAGCTGAATGGCCGCCAGGGCCGAGAGCGGGCCAGCCGGGATCGAGGCGCCTGAGATCGGGCCGGTCGGGATGTAGGGAACGTCCAATTCGTTGGCGCGCTCGACCGGTTCGGCAATCGCCTCTGCCAAAACGGGCGCGTGCACCACTCGGGACGCGGCTTGCTCCTCAGCCTGCCGACACTGGGGACAACGCGCGGGCGTCGGTGCCGTCGCGGGGATCGCGTAACGCCGTTTGCAGACCGGACAGGTCCACTGAATTCGTTCGATGGGCATGATCAACTGTGCCGAGCCGTACTGTAATTGAAGTCTTAGCGGGCAGAGCCGCCGTGGTGCTAAGGGCTGGTCCCCGTTACTTCGTCGAACACCTCTGTCGGGAACTTCTTCCCACAAACCGATTCAAACTGCGCGGCCACCCAGTCGCGAAAGGCGTCACGCGGCTCGACCACCTTGCAGCCGCGGGCCCGGACCTCCTCCAGCAACTCGGTATCATCGGGCATCGAGCACAGATCCATCACCAGCATCGTTGAGCGGAAGTAGCCTGCATTGATTTCGGTTTTCTGATGCCCCATTTTGATCGCCGCGTCTGCGATGACAACCACATCTGCCAGCGTATCGTAGAGCGCGTGAAACGGCACATGCCGGACGCTAAATTTTTGCGCGAGCTGCTGGGCGGCTTTCTCGTCGGGCCCCGTCACGCTGACGATGCCGCTTTTCTTCTGAACCCCGTAGATCAATGCGGGCGCCATCCCGCCTGAGCCGACCACGAGTACGTTGCGCCGTGCGAGCGGGTGGTCATCGCCCGATTTTTTGCCGATTCGCTCCTCGGCCGCGGCGAGAGCCTTTCTCCAGACCGTATTGTACGCGGTCCAACCGTCGGGTTGGCGAAGCATCAGATCAGCGTAGCCGCTCGGCTCGGCCGAACCCTCCCGCCGGCCCGCGTTCCGCGCGGCCTCGACCGCCAGGTTGGGAGCCACGAGCAGCGAATTAATTTTTAATCCTTCGAGCCGAGTCAGCAGGCGATCGAACGACTGCACCGGCAGCGGCAGGCAGCGGTGGCGATCGTCGGCCTGGCGAAAGGCCGCATTCAGCAGCCGGGCCGTGACCGGGGTCTGCCGCTCCAGCGGACCCACCAGCCCGACGAAGCGGGTCTTGGGGCCAATCTCGTCCCAGGCATAAGACTCCTTGAGGTCAGCCACCGTCGGCTGACCGGGGACCGATTCCAAGCCCTTTTCCAAAGCGGCATACGACCAAGGCGCCTCGAGCATTCGCCCAAGGAGCGCCAGCGTAAGCGACGCTCGTCCAATCCCCAGCCCAACGACGGGAAGTGAGCGCTTCTGCGACAGGAGCTTGATCAACGGCCACGCCGCCTCGAACGTCGGCGTCGGCCACGCGAACTTGATCGCATCCGCGTGGACGGTGGCCGCCTCTTCGAAGATCGCGTCCAGATTGTCCGGCGGCCCGCCGAGCGACGTGGCGTCGATCAGCCGCTTGACCTTGCCAAACCGCGGCACCTTGGCGGCTGCCTCGAGATCAAGCTCGATATATTCCGGGCCCGCGACAATCGCCTGCCGCAAGAGCAGCATTCGCTCTTCATCAGTCCCTTCGAACTTGCCGCCGTCCTGGGTGCGGCGACAGGCGATCAAAATCGGCTTCGGGATCCCCTTCACGAGGTCGCCGACGTCGGGCTCTTTGAGGAAGTGATCGACGCACAGCTCGACCAGATCGCACTGATTGGCCGCGTTGAGCAGATCGGCCTTCGCCAGGCTGCGAGACACAGGAGCGACGGAGATGCACAGCATAATTGAGCCCCTGTCGCCCGCCGGCCTTTTTCCCCCTCTCCCATTCCAATGGGAGAGGGCCGGGGTGAGGGCATCCTTGAGCGTGCTGAAGAGCCCCCATCCTACTCTCTCCATTTGAAGCAAACTGGAGAGAGTTGCGAAAGCCCAATATTCAATAGTTCCGCGGATTCAGACCGGCGGCTTGCCCGAGAGCGCGCTGCAAGGAAATTTCCCCCCTCGTCCCTCGCGGGAGAGGGCTGGGGGTGAGGGGCATCCGGCCCGCAGCTATCAGTCAGCCAGGCTTTCGGCCTGGACCATCTCATAATACTTCCGAGCCTTGTCGTACGCGGCGTTGGCCGCTGCGCGCTCGGTGTCGCGGAACCGCGTCGATTTCATCCGATAGCAGACGTCGACGGCCCGCCGGCACCACTCGGCGCTCTTGCGGCTGGCCCGAATCGGCTTGCCCGCCACCTCGACAAAGACCGGGTTCGTGTGCACCGACGGAAAGATCCGCACCGCGATCCAGCTTGACTTCGCCACGTCGACCTCGAAACTCAGCGGCCGAATCTCGCCGTCGGCAACAATCTCCTGCCGGGCGACCGGGTGGTCGTTGACGATGATCTCGACCGGCACCTTCCGCGTGTCGCCGATCCGCGCCCGCTCGATGTGCCAGTAGGGCTTCTGATCGAGCCGCGCGTGGCGCATTTTTTCGGTCTGCGGCGTCGGTTTTTCTTCGAGCCGGGCGGCCACGTCGAACGTCACCTTCACCTTGCCCGGCTTGGCGAGATTGAGCTGGCTGATCTTGCCCTCCGAGCCCGGCTCGCCGACCGTCACATTGTCCACCTTGAAATCAAAGACGTGGCTCCGCCCGTCGCCGCAATAGCTGCGTCCGTCGCGCACGCCCAGAATCCACGTGTCATAGTCGAGCGGCTGATCGGGCTTGAGCTTGGCGTAGACCCGACCCAACCCCACCTTGTCGCCGTAGATGCACGGAAAGTCGGTCTCGCCGCTGATCCGCGTGCGAACGCCGCAATTCAGCTCGTGATACCAGATGTTGAGTTCCCAAATCGGCGGCGTGTCGACGGCCGAAATGAAATCGCACGCCCCGTTCGGCCCGGTGACGATAAATTCGTTC
>DASZIA010000642.1:0-3364 GCA_035949535.1 Planctomycetaceae bacterium
TCCCTCGATGGCAGCGACGGGCCGAATCGTCGCCACGGCCCTTACGGACCTGGTGCCCAGGTTATTGCAGAGCGAGGGGCTGGTCGAGGTGGCGGCCGCTCTTGCCCGAGGCGAGAGTGCCGCCGTCGACGGAGCCTGGGGGTCGTCGTGCGCGCTGACGGCCGCCGCCATCGCTTCTCGCACCGATGGCACGCTGTTGGTCGTGCTTCCGCGACCGTCCGAAGTCGACGACTTCGCGGCCGATATGCTCGGCTTTCTGGGCGTCGCTCCCGACGTCTTCCCCGCGTGGGAATCGCTGCCGCAGGAGTCGGGCGTTCGCGACCCGATTTACGGCGGACGGCTGCGTGTGCTGCGGCGACTGGCCAGTTCCGAGCCGCCGCGAGTGATCGTCACCAGCATCTCAGCCCTGCTGCAGCCGGTCCCGCCGCGGAAAGAGCGTGAAGTGGGAACGCGCGTGGTGCGCGTCGGCGAGACGCTCGAGATCGAGACACTCTTGCGGTGGCTGGTCGAACAGGGGTTCGAGCGGGTGCCGGCGATCGAGGTCCCCGGCGAATTCTGCTTACACGGCGGCATTCTCGACCTGTTTCCTGCGGACGCGGAAGATCCGATTCGCATCGAGCTGTTCGGCAACGAAATCGAGTCGATTCGTCGCTTCGACGCCGAGACGCAGCGCAAACTCGAGGAACTGACCGAAGTCGAGCTGACGATTGTCGGTGCGCGGCAGGAAGGGTCGGATGACCTGGTCTCTAACGCCTCCGGTGGAAACGGCCCTCGAACGGGCCGGACCGCGGAAGAGAGCCTGCTCGACTCGCTCCCGCCCGGCACTTGGATCGCGCTCGGCGAACTGGCCGACATCGTGGAAGAGGGAAAGACTTACCTGACGCGGATGGAAAATCCGCGGGGCCTGTTCAGCGTCCCGCACACGATGGAACGGCTGACGAAGTTCCCTTCGGTGACGATCGCCGCGATTGCCGGCGACAGTTACGACACAACCTGCCATCTGCGCGTTGAGTCGATCGAGCGGTTCACGGGTCCGCGAACAGAGGCGCTTGCGGAGCTGGAATCGGTCGTTGGGCGCGATGAGCAAGTGCTGATCGCCTGCCACAACGACGGCGAGCGCACCCGACTGGCCGAACTGTTGGCGGAACCGGTCCGCACGCTGGGCGGCCGCGTCGAGCTGTGCATCGGCCACGTGTCGCACGGCTTCCGTCTCGTCTCGGAAGGACTCATCGTCCTTAGCGATCAGGAACTGTTTGGGCGGACGGAGATCCGCCGCCAGGCGCGTCGCCGGACCTACGAAACGCGGGCGATCGACACGTTCCTCGAGCTGAGCGAAGGGGACCTGGTCGTCCATTTGACGAACGGCATCGGTATCTACCGCGGGATGGAGCTGCTCGACAAAGGCGACCAGAAAGAAGAGCACCTGATCCTCGAGTTCGCCGACGCGGTGCGCGTGTTCGTGCCCGTTTCGCTGATTTATCTCGTGCAGAAATATATCGGGGCGAGCAAGTCGGCCCCGCAGCTCTCCAAGCTGGGAAGCGCGACGTGGGCCAAGAAAAAGGAACGCGTCGCCCACGCGGTGCTCGACCTCGCCAGCGACATGATCCAATTGCAAGCCCGCCGCGAGGCGCGCGAGGGGATCGCCTTCCCGTCCGACAGCCACTGGCAGCAGGAATTTGAAGCGGCCTTTCCCTACACCGAAACCAAAGATCAAGCCGCGGCCATCATCGACGTCAAAGAAGACATGCAGCGCCTGCGGCCCATGGATCGGCTGCTTTGCGGCGACGTCGGCTACGGCAAAACCGAAGTCGCGATGCGGGCCGCGTTCAAGGCCGTGGAAGCGGGCAAGCAGGTGGCACTGCTCGTGCCGACCACCGTGCTCGCCGAGCAACACTACCGGACCTTCAGCGAGCGACTGGCCGAGTTCCCGTTCAACGTGCATGTCCTCTCGCGGTTCTGTACCAAGAGCCAACAGCACCAGACGCTGCTGGGCATGGAATCGGGCGAAGTCGACATCGTGGTCGGCACGCACCGGCTCGTGCAGAAGGATATCCGTTTCAAGGACCTTGGACTGTTGGTCATCGACGAAGAGCAGCGGTTCGGCGTCGACGCCAAGGAGATGCTCAAACGCCTGCGCCTCGAAGTCGACGTGTTAACGATGAGCGCCACGCCGATCCCGCGCACGCTGCATCTCTCGCTTTTGGGCATTCGCGATATCTCGAACCTCACGACGCCGCCGCGCGATCGGCAGGCCATCGAGACGCGCATCTGCCGGTTCGACGCCGAGCTGATCCGCAAGGCGATCATTCGCGAGTTGAATCGCAACGGGCAGGTGTTCTTCGTCCATAACCGGGTCTACAACATCCGCTCGCTCGCCGACCGGCTGGCGTCGATCGTTCCTGAGGCCCGCTTCGACGTGGCCCACGGTCAGATGGCCGAACATCAGCTTGAAGAAGCGATGTTCAAGTTCGTCACCGGCAAGACCGACGTGTTGGTCTGCACGACGATTGTCGAAAGCGGACTCGACATCCCCAACGCGAACACGATTTTCATCCACCAGGCGAGCAAATACGGTCTGGCCGATATGCACCAGCTGCGCGGGCGGGTCGGCCGATACAAGCACCGCGCGTACTGTTATCTGCTCTTGGAAGAAGGGCAAAGCCTGACTTCGACCGCGGCCCGGCGGCTCAAGGCGATCGAAGAATTCAGCGAATTGGGCGCTGGCTTCAAGATCGCCATGCGGGACTTGGAGATTCGCGGCGCTGGGAACATTCTGGGCACCGAACAGAGCGGCCACATTACGTCGGTCGGCTATGAGCTGTATTGCCGGCTGCTCGACAATGCCGTACGGCAATTGAAGAACGAGCCGGTGCGGGAGCCGTTTCACGTCGGGATCGATCTGCCGGTTTCCGCATTTTTGCCTGGTTCGTACGTCCCCTCGATGAAGCAAAAGATCGAGATCTATCGCAAGCTCTCGCAAGTCGAATCGCTGGAACAATTGGCCGAGTGGGAGGCGGAGCTGCGCGATCGATTCGGCCCGCTGCCTCCGGAAGCTGAGCAATTGCGCGAGGTGCGGCAATTGCAGGTCTTCGCGCGTCATTGGGAAATCGACGACATTCACCTCGAAGCGCCGAAGTACGCAGTCTTTCGCTATCGAAATCCGCGCAAGATAGGGCAACTGGCGAAGCGATGGGAAGGACGCCTACGGGTCGTCGACGCGATGAGCGCCTACCTCGTGCTGCCGGAACGCGAGTTGAGCAGTGAGGAACTGATCGCGACGCTCAAAACGGTGTTGCAGCCGGCGTAGATAAGGCGCATAATCCCCGCCCCTTTCCTCCCTTCGTTGCCCGGCTTCCGGCCCTCC
>DASZIA010000643.1:0-4813 GCA_035949535.1 Planctomycetaceae bacterium
CATCCGCTGCTCAACGTGCTCGAGCCGCCCGAGCAGGAAGCTTCCGCCGAGGAAAAAAAAGAGAAACCGAAGGAGGCGCATGGCTCGAGCGCCTATTACGGCCGCGAGCGATTGCTGCAGCTCTTCCGCCGCTACGAATACTGGGACGATCTGATCGAGGCGTGCCGTACTGGAGAGATCGAGCTGACGCACCTTCCCCGCGAGCAGGCGAAAGTGCACGCCGCGCTGGGCGTCGCGCACTACTGCAAAGGGGACGTGGCGGCCGGGGATAAGGAACTCAAGGCGCTACATGAATTGCGCGACGAGCAACTGGCTCTAAGACAGTCAGCCATCGAAGAGGCGCGACAAACACCCGAGCGCCAGCGCGCCGGGGCGCTGCACGCGGTCGACAAGCGTTTTGCGCGACCGCTCGCCGGCATTGGGCACGCGCTGGCCGAAGTCGACTCGTACCGCCGAGTCGTCTCGGGCTTCTTTGTCAGCCGAACGCAGCTCGTGGGGGGACTCCTGGGGCTCTTGGTGGGTGAGGCCGTCGCGCTCTGGCTCTTGCGTCGCCGCTGGATGACGGCAGCCCTTGTGGGCCTATTGGGCGTCGCCGGCGCGGGCTGTCTGTGTTACGGCCACTGGGCGCTCGTCAACATGGCGGACGAATCGACCAATCTCGACTTCGCCTTCGTGACGCGAAAGCAGCTCGAGGCAGGCGACCCGGCGGCGGCGCTGCAATCGGCTCGCCAATACGCACAAGAGCGGGTCAATCAGGTCCGTCCCCAAGCCAATCTCGTTGAGATGCTTTACGCGGCTGGACAACTCAAGGAAGCGCGGAGCCAGTTCGAAAAGTTGCGAGCGATGGCCGGGATGGCCGATCTCGACGCGCCTCCCTTCGTGCGGCTCGCCCCGATTGCCCGCGAATTCGGTTTTCCGACCGATTGGCGGCTGCCTGCCGAGATTGAAAAAACTCTCGCGGGACGGCGTCCGCTGGAATCGATGGGCCCGCGCACGTGGCAACCGTGGACCGCTCCCGATTGGACACTGCGCGATGCCGAGGGCCGCCAACACTCGCTATCTGACTACCGCGGCATGCCCGTGGCGTTGCTGTTTTCCCTGGGGGCCGGCTGCCTGCATTGCCAGGCGCAGCTCGAAGCGTTCGCCCGTAAAAAGTCCGCTCTGGCCGACGCCGGTTGGACCGTCATCGCGATCAGCTCCGATAACCGTGACGGCCTCAAAAAATCGCTGACGAGCTACCAGCCGGGACCGTTTCGGTTCGTGATGCTGGCTGATCCTGAGTTGAAAGTCTTCCAGTCGTACCACGCGTATGACGACTTCGAGCGAATCGCGCTGCACGGAACGTTTTTGATCGACCCGCAGGGGCTCGTGCGCTGGACCGACGTCGGCTCCGAGCCGTTTATGGACGTGTCCTTCGTGATCGCCGAGTTCAAGCGTTTGCTGACTCAGGCGCGAAATCCGAAATCCGAATGACGAAGTAAGCACGATGCTCGAAGCACGAATGGAAAGCAGCGCTCCTTCGGGCTTAGGTCATTCAGTCATTCTTTCGATATTCGTGCTTCGTCATTCGGAAATTTAGTAGCGCCAGCCCCATCCCCAGGCCGGGCGGACGACGACGGCCGGACCTGGCGGCGGACCATAGACGACCGCGCCCGGCGGCGACACCATGGCGCTTGGAGGCGGCGTCGTTTGCATCGCATAGATCACCGCGTCGTCGACGCCGTTCGATCTCAGATTCACGATCGCCTCGGGGCTTGTGTCGAAGCGCCCGCCTCGCTCGCGCATACTATTGATGATGACCTGGTCGCTCACGTTCGTCTTGACCATGTAGACGACGTCGTCGTTATGCAGCGCACGCTGCTCGGCGGCGGCCTGCGCCTGTTGATATTGAGCTTGGATCGCGTCCCGGGTTTGCTGGTTCTTTTCGTCCTGGGCATGACCAAGCATCGCGCCGCCGAGTCCGCCGGCTGCCGCCCCGATCAACGCCCCGGCTGCCGCGTCACGACGGCCAAAAGCGCTGCCGACGATCGCTCCGGTGAGTGCGCCCAGCCCCGTCCCGAGCACGCCGCCCGTGACGGCATTGCTGTTGTCGGGCGTCTGGCAGCCAGCGTTTGACAGGCAGCTGAGGACCAGCATTCCGCAAACGGGAAGTAATCGTTTTCGCAGGCGCATGGCTCAATTCCTTTTGGCCGCTGTCCGTCATTTGAAGGCTGCCCGGTGCGGACCGGCAGCACGTCGTCAAAACGACCGGACGCTCCGCCAAATTCTCATGTCGTCACGCCGGGAAAGCAGACTTGAGTCCCTTTGGGCGCTGAGTATTTCCGCAAACCAAGTAGGCCCAGCCACGCTTCAGCTATCGGAGACCGGGTAGAACTGGAAAAGCAGAGAAGCTCAGTTGGCCCAAGAGACCGAGGGTCAAAACGCGGGGATCTGCGAGTTCGGAACGTTTGGACAGGATGGGAACAGGCGGCATGAAAAATTAGCAGATTGCTTGGCCGGCTGAAAGATCAGCCTCCGAGTGAGCCCCGGGCAAGCACACGCAGTTTCTCAAGTGCGCGGCCCCTGTGGACCTCCGGGGTTCAGTTGATGTAATCGACGCTCTCGGCGCCAGCAATCGACGAGAGGGCGCGGTAGATGTCGGGAACGATTCCCTCCGAGACAAAATGGCTTGCCCCGTCCGCGAAGAGAAAATAGGCGCCCCCTTCGTGGTCGCTGCGAAAGTTGCTCACCGCGTGGAATCCCTTCTTGTACCGGGGGCTGCAGTCGTCGAGCTTGTTCAGGTTCAGAATCGTTTCGACGACTGGCCGCCGATTCAGTTCGACTGCCGTGGTCCCGAACACGCCGGCCGCGACAGCTTGGGTCTGCCGCTGCCCTTCCGACGTGTTGAGAAAGGGCCAGCCCCAATAGTTGAAAGCGGGGAGTGATCGCATCGTTTGTCGGTCGATGAGCGTGAGGGGAAAGCGATCCTTGAGTGCCAAGGACCATTGCCGGCCGCTGGTCCCTTCGCCGAGAACAATTGTTTGTGCCAACCCGTCGGAAATGTCGCTGGGCCTTAGCGGCCGTCCGATCTCAAAAGCCCCGCGTTCCTTTAAAGGGACAGCGGAGACCCCTCCCTCCAAACACCACGAATCGTTCGGTCCCTTGCAAACAATGTAGTCTGTCGTCGCCAAGAGCGTGCCGAGAGGGCAGTGGGTGCGCTCGGCCTCGATCGACTCGACCGGATCGCGATGTCTCGATGCCGGACAGCGGAACGTCGGCACGACCGCCGCTGCGAATCCCTCGCGTTGCCGAAACCAGGGCTGCGTGGAATCGTAGGTCGCCTCGGTGCCGGCCGATGACGAGGGGGATGCGCGGCTCTCTTGGGGCAACAGTGGCACCAACAGAGCAAGAGGACTGTGGGCGAGCCGGTAATCGGATCCCGCGAACGTCACGGTCGGAAGGGTGCGATAGGTGTCGGTGTACTGCGAAAGAGCGACCCCCATTTGCCGCAGATTGTCGCGGCAGCCGAGCGAGCGGGCGCGAATCCGCGACTGTTGAATGCCATAAACGACGATCGCGGTCACGAGCGCAACCGCGCACACGACGGCAATCAAATCGATCAATGCGAAACCAAGATGCCGCGTGGCGGCTGGGGTCGAACCGCTTCGCTTCGCCCTCAGACTCTTGTAGGGCAGGCTGTGCCTGCCGAAATCTTGGGGACCGCATCGATCAGCGGCAGGCACAGCCTGCTCTACGTTGCGCCGCGCCTCAACCCGTACGAAGTCAGGCCAAGATGTCCCGAACGACATGGGCGCGGACGTCGGTGAGGCGGAAGTCGCGGCCGGCATAGCGATAGGTCAGGTGTTCGTGATCGAGGCCCAGGACATGCAGGATCGTCGCGTGATAATCATGCACGTGAACCGGGTTGGCCGTGATTTGGGCCCCATGTTCATCGGTCTGGCCGTAGGTCGTTCCCCCTTTTATACCCGCGCCGGCCAGCAGGCAGGAGAAGGCGGCCGCATAATGGTTGCGACCTTTGCCGTTGGGTCCGTCGGTCCAGGGCGTGCGGCCGAACTCCGTGCAGATTGCGATGAGCGTGTCGTCGAGCAGGCCCCGTCGTTTAATGTCTCTGAGGAGAGCGGCCAAAGCCCGATCGACGCGGAGCGCCTTGGGTCGATGGTCCTGCATGTTGCCGTGCGCATCCCAGTTGTTGTTTGCCCCGCTGTCGATCAACTCGACGGTGCGGACGCCGCGCTCGACCATCCGCCGGGCGATCAAGCATTGCCACGCAAACGACGTGTTGTCGCCCGAGTTGACGCCGTACAAATCGAGCGTTTCACGAGTCTCACGCGCCAGGTCAAAAACTTCGGGCGCGACCCGCATCATGCCGCGGGCAATGTCGAAACTCGTCTGCCGGGCGCGGAGGTTGAGATCGCCCGGTCGGGCCGCAGCGTGCAGCTCGTTGGCATCGCGGAGCATCCGCTGTTCGAGCTCGTGCAGCGAAAGGCTCGGCGCGCGGGAGACCAAATCGGGAAGCGGATTCGGCCCAGGAAAAATTCGCACTCCTTGATGCACGGGAGGCAGAAAGTTGCTGTCCCACACCTGCGAGCCGCCATAAGGCGGATGCTCGCACAGGACGACGTACGACGGCAAATTCGCGTTGAGCGTTCCCAATCCAAAACTGACCCACGCCCCGATGCTCGGCAGCGGGACCGTTGCCGAACCGGTGTGCATCGCCAGCACCGACTGAAAGTGCTCGATGATGTCGGTGTGCAGGCTCCGCACGACGCACAGCTCGTCGGCCACCGTTCCCAAGTGCGGAAACAGTTCGCTG
>DASZIA010000644.1:0-8135 GCA_035949535.1 Planctomycetaceae bacterium
CCGCAGCACGGGCGACTGTTTGAGCAATTCATCCAGTTGGAAATCGAACAGCACGGGGGCGACGTCGATCTCGGCCCCTCGGGGCAGCGTTTGGGTCGTGCGTTCGAGAAAATCGCGGGTGACCGACGCGCCCCAGTAATCGAGTTCCAGCCCGAGTCGCTTCGCGCCCGCCAGACCGCCGACTGCCTCGTTGTAGGAACTGAGAAAGCAGGGCCACGTCGCCCCGATTGCCCACGCCTGGCTGGCGAGCACGAGACCGGCCACCGCCAGAGAACTGCGCTGGGACAGCCGTTTGCGCAGCCACTCCCAGCCTAGCGAACCTCCGCGACCAATGAAGATCGCCCACAGCGGAAACACGACCAGAAACAGCCGCGCCCCGTCATAGACGGCAATCCGCGGAATGCTGAAGAGCAAAAGCGGAAAGAGCATCGCCCCCAACACGAGTTGCTCTCGCGGAGCGAGCTTGAAACGCGTGCGACCCGCGAACAATCCCAAGCCGCCCAATGCGTGCAGCCCAATGGGTACCGTCGTCAGGAACATGACCGCGCAATAGTGCCAAGGATGGTCGCGGTCGGTGTACCGCGTTCCCAGATACCAGAGGTAGAGCGTCTGTCGGTTGGTGGTGCGTCCCAGGTATTTGAGGAAGTTGGTGACCGGGTGCCACCAGAGCCAGGGCCAAAACAAGAAGAAGACCGCCAGGCCGACACAACCCCAAATCACCAGCGGCCGCCAGGCACGAAATCGCCAGTGGGCGAGCGCCCAAATGGTCACGGGAATGGGGATAAGCACCCCCTGAATCTTCGTCAGCATGGCCGCTCCCACCGCGAGCCCCGCCAGGGCCGCCCATTTCCACGAAACGGCGGAGCCAGGCGTCCAAGTCCGCGCCACGGCGAGGACCGCGATCAGGTATGTGCAGCCGATGCACGTTTCGAGCGCGGCCAGATGCGCATGTCCGAACACGCGCGGCATGCAGCACAGAGCCAGTGCCGCGACGGCACCCCCCGACCTGCCGTACCAAACCGCGGCCGTCCAGCCACAGAGAAACACAGTGATCGCGAAGGCGGCCGCCGACCCCACGCGAGCCGCACTCGTGACAAATTTCACGTCCCCCGGGTGATCGCGCGGGGGCGCGAGGGAGATCGTTGCGCTGTGCCACAGTCCCAGCCAGAGGCGACCCAGGGGTGGATGGTCGGGGTTGTGGTATCCGAACGGAGCCCCTGGACCCAGATCATCGAAATCGCCGAAGAGCTGCTTGAGTGTGACTATCCGCTCACCAGCTACCCAGCCGAGAATCCACGTCTTCAGCCCTTCGACAAGGTGAGCTCCTTCCTGCACGTTGAAGGATTCATCAATGGTGAGGCCGGGCCCTTGCGGCACATCGGGATAGTCGCCGGCCGGATCGATGGCGACGACCACGCAAGCAAAGGCAGCGCAAGCAATCGCCGCAGGCAGCGGCCAGAGACGTGCGGGTCGAGGCAGGGGAGTCGGCGAGAGTGCCATCCCGCTACTCTATGCCGCGGCGCGCGAGGGAGACAATGCGAGGCAGCCGATCGGGACCGCGCATGAAAACAACGATGCCGGCTGCAAGTTGGGTCGCAGCCGGCATCGGTGTTTGTTTTCTGGCGGTCGACTTGGGGGGGTCGAGTTGGCCGGGGTCTTCCCGGGTCTCGTCCTTAAGACCCGGCGGCCGATTGGGTCGGGCTCGCTGTCTTGGTTGTCACTGGCGGCTGGTCCGCCAGTGGTGCGGCTGGGTTCCGCTTAGGCGAGCTGCTTCTTGCGTCCAACGAGCGTCCGAATTCTCTCGGCGAGCAGGGCCGCGTCAAACGGCTTGCGGAACGTCTCGCTGAAGAGGGTCCGGTCGAAACCGCTGGCATTATCGTCGTCGTTCAGCAATCCGATCAGAACCGTCTCCGTATATTCGGAGTTCTTGCGGAGGTTCTGAGCGATCATCAGCGATTCGTTACGGCCCATGGCAAAGTCGATCACCACGCAATCCGGGTGGAGCGACTCGGCTTGGATGCCGGCCTCGAAACCACTGACGGCCGACTCGATTTTGAAATCGTCGGTTCCCATCATTTCGTTCAAGCTGCTGCGGACGGCATGGTCGGCGCCGACGAGCAAAATCTTGCCCATCGCTTCGTCTTCCAGCTCACCGAGCGGCATCCCGTGTTCTTTGAGGAAGCGAATCAGGTGCTCGCGGGGAATCCGCCGGTCCTGGGAACCGGGGATCCGATAGCCGCGCAGCCGGCCCGAATCAAACCACTTGCTCACGGTGCGGGGTGCCACTTTGCAGATCTTTGCTACTTGTCCAGTAGTGAAGATCGTCCTCATTGCGGGCTCTCCAATCAGATTCTCTAGGCCAACTCAGAGGGTTCGTCGGGCCCTCAGGATCTTCACCCCTAGCACGATGGCCGGCTCTCCTAGCCACTCGGTCCGTGACATACAAGAACCACCGCGGTCTTGGGTCGGGGTCGCAACGATCCGCGCGCGGTTCCCCAAAGAAGGGCCCCCCGCTCGTCCCGCTGCGCGCCTGATGGTCAGGCTCGGGCAATACGTCGTCGGGAATCAACGTCGAACAAGCGCTGTGCGAGACAGAACTGTCGACGTGGGGGCAAGGGACCGGAGGCCCAACGCGCGGAGCGTCCGGCTCTGGCGGCAGGTGGAATCCGAGTTGTCCGTCCCCCCTAGGACGTTCGAGCTTTTTTCGTCGGCCGCTTCCTGCGGCCTCACGGTGCCACCCGTGAGACGAGCCAAGTCCAAACGTCTGACGTATTGTTTCGACAGCCTCCGTATGAGGACTTTAGGTTCTTTACCGGCGGTGCCTGAAACGCCCGTTGTCCGAAATGCAAGACAGCTTTTCTTGTCCGACGACCGTCACAGTCCGATTCGTCGGCTCAAGCGCCCCCGACGCACGCCGGGTGTGGCCATTCGCATCCGCATCCTCGGCGCGCAAGGCATCCTCGGACGCGGGACACGTTTGGTGATCTCGCCAATGGAAATTGGAGCCGGAAGCCGGCAGACTCTCGGCGAGTTGATTCCCCGAGCGACGGCATAGGGCGCGAAAAGCTGCGCCTGCGAAGCGGACTGCTGAGCGCTCCTAGCGATCGGCATGTGCCCGAAAACCGCTTCTCAATATTGTACGCAGCGGGACCGTCCGGACGAGGGGGGTGATTTGTTGACAGCGATTCGGCAACGGGGTTCGGTACGCAATTCCGCAGGGCCTTTGAAGGCCGCGCAAAAGTTGGATCGCGCGCGAACGACCGTGCCGGGACGCTGGCCCAGCCGCGGGGCGCGTTTCGCGCTGGCGATTTGGAGGAGTTCCGAAGCCCTTGACGAGCCCCGCGATCGGCAAATTCGGCCCAAGCGCACAGGCCTTTGGGTGATCGCGAGCTCCGCTTTAAGAGTCCGTCACTCATCCCAAAGATCCAACCCTCAGCATCTGGTAGCCGGGCCACCGCGGGGGGTAGAATCTGCACTTAGTTTTTCGATAGCCTGGGTTCGCTTGCTTCTGTTCGACCGATCCTGAGCGCGATTGCGTACTCCATTCCCGGCGCCTCCTGCGATTCCTTCGAGCATGGCGCCCGAACCTGATCCAGGAAACGACTCGGCTTCTGATTCTCGATTGAAGGGCACCTGGCAACTTGCAGCGAACGGCTCAGTAAAGTCCGTAGCAGGGCATTGACTCTGGTCCGGAATCCATCTCTTCCCGCCAGCGGTTGAATCCTCCCTTTGTGATCGAGCTTCGATCACCTTCGACTCGGCGATAGACAACGGAATCTGCGACCAATGGCAACTGATTCAATTCTTCGGAGTTCCGGTGTTCGTGTCACGCTGCCCGGCGGAATCATCGTTGTCCCGGAGGAACCTGCGGCGCGCGTTCGTCGAAGGCCTGGGCGGGCACCGAGCGTGGTTCCGATGCCGCAGGCCGCGCGGCCGGTCGGCGACGAAGCCGCGGCTCTTGCCGCAGCGCTGGAAGCCCAGGATTTCACGCGTGTCGATCGGCTGGAACTGGGCCCGTCTCCCCCAGGTCCGACGGGCGTGCGCACGGAATCCGTCGGATCGGCTGAAGTCGCAGTGGATGTCGACCTGGATCAAACGGAAGGCGCGGTCTTGCTCGTGGAGCAGGATGGTGTCTATGAATGGCACTTCGACGCGGTCGAGACAGTCCCGCCGGCACCCGCCCCAGCCGCACGCACGCGCGCCGGAATCACCGGCGGTCGGCGGTTGACGTTTCGATTGCCGCTCGGACAGACTCCTCTGGACGAGAAAAGACGGCGCGGGCGGATCCATGATCTGATCATCGGGCGCGCGCAGGTATTTGTCTTTAAGTATGCGGGGCGCTTTCTCCTGCGCCGGGGGTCGGTGTATCTCGAACGTAACGTGCGATCAGGAATCGTGGTCATCAATGGCCTTGATCCGACCGCCTGGCCCACCGTCGCGGATCTTTCCAAAGTGAAGCTGCCGACGGACCGGCGCCCCCGCATTCTGCTCCTCGTTCATGGAACCTTCAGCAGCACGCGCGGCGGATTTTCGGGACTTTGCGCCACGCCCTGGGGTCAGGCCTTTCTTCAGTCGGCCCTAGCCAGCTATGACGCGGTCATTGGCTTTGACCACCCGACCGTGAGTGTCGACCCCCTCGTCAACGCGACCGAATTGCTACGCTGCTTCGAGGCGAAGAGCTGGGGCAAGGGGATAACCGTCGACGCGGTTTGCCACAGTCGGGGGGGCCTTGTGCTCAGGAGCTTGGTCGAACGCCTGCTGCCCGCGACGCAGATTGGCGTTCAATTCGATCGCGTGGCATTCGTCGGAGTGGTGAATGGCGGAACAAAGCTCGCTGACCCCGAAAACTGGCGGTCCTTCATCAATCTCTACACCAACATCGCAACCGCTGCCTGCCGGGCGATCGCGAAATTCCCCCAGGCAACGTTCGCAGCCACACTGACGGCGGAAGTAATCAAAGGCTTGGGCGTGCTAGTCAGGGTTCTCGCCGAACAAGCCACGACGGCCGATGTGCTGCCCGGTCTGGCGGCGATGCGTCCCACGGGTGAATTCGTCGTCGACTTAAACAAGTTGCAGCCGGGACAGCCATCGGCTGCGGACAGCCGGTATTACGCCGTCACGTCTGATTTCCGGGCGTCGCTGGGCGTCGATTCACTCGAGGAATTGCCGCGCCAACTGCTACTGGATTTAGCCGAGGGGGCGGTCGAACAATTGATGAAGGCGACGAACGACCTCGTGGTCGACACGGAGTCGATGACGCACATCGATCCCGATGCGGGAACGTTCATCAAGGACACTCTGGCCTTCGGGCCCAATGGGATCGTCTACCACACGAATTACTTCCTGCAGCCCAAGGTCGCGACCGCCCTTGCCCGCTGGTTTGACCTGAAGGCGGCGGATGTTCCTACCGTAACCGCGATGCGGGGAGTGAGCGAAATCGGCGCGCGCCGGCCTGTGGAAGTTCCCGCTCAGGCGTACACAAACTTTCTGCTAATCAACGGTGCCGACCGCGGCTTCCAGATTGAGGAGCGACTCAAACAACGCAAACCAGACTATGTCGTCGTCGAGCGATGGGATTCTGGCAACGAGCTGCACTATGCGCTTTCGCCCCAAAGAGTGCTGGATGCCATCGCCGATGCGGGCGACGACACGCTCGAAAATGCCCTGAGGCTCCATGAAACCGATGCCTCGCCGACATGGAACCCGGACGTGGACCTGATGCCGCAGCTGCGCGCGAACGCCCCAGCAGAGAGCGCGCGGCGGGTCGTGGCGTTCGACGACCGAAAAGTGATAGGCGTCGTTGAGGGAGGCGTGCTTCCCACGCCTGACACCGAACTCGTCCAGTTTGCGAAGGACGTCTTTCCGAAGACACAGAAGCTCACAATCTCCGACACGTTTGAATTCGATCAGGCGGCAGTCGAAGACGCAGAGGCTGCGGAAAGCGAGCAAGCCGCATTCGGGTTCAATGATTGGGTCGACGAAGAAGAAGGGCCGGGAGGCACCGGAAGCGGAGCGGCGCCACCCAAGCGACGGACTCCCCCGGTTGGCGGAGACACGGGAGGCCCGACACCGCCGGTCGACGCCTGGCCTGGGCCGCCTGAAAAAACACCGAAGCCCCCAGCTGCTCCGACCACGGTCACGTGCCGCTTTCTCGCCGAGATGGACGACACCGTCGTGGTGAACGAGACGGTGTCGGTCGACGTCACACTTTCGCGCGAGATCATCCAGCCGACGCGTGCCAAAACGGCCGGGGCGAAGGCCGAGGCCGATACCCAGCGCAGACTCACCGTCGAGCTGATCCCGAAGAAGAATTTTGTGCCCGCCGGCGACACCCGCGACGGCGTGAAAGTTCCCCGCGTCGACGTGAAAGTTCCCAGTCCGAAGACGCCGCAGCAACTGACTTTTGACGTCACGGCAACCGACGTCGGCCCAGGAGAGATTGTCATCAGGATTCGGCAGCAGATGGACACCCTCGCCAACCTGTCGCTGAACTGCCAGATTGTGCCGCAGCCCACTCAACAACCACGAGTGCGCCGCTCGCAAATTGCGTTAGTGCCGGAAACGCCGCTGGGTCCACAGCCGCAGCATCAATTGACGATTCTGGAGACCGAACACGGCGGCCAACTGAATTATCTCTTCATTCTCGATTCGCCGACGCTCAATCTGCGCAACACCTATGAGTCAAAGCCGTTGAAGAATAGCCGCGAGGAATACGTCAAAGGGATTTACGAGGACATTGAAACTCGCTACGTGGACTGCCAACAGGACTCCACGCAGTTTCAGCAGGAATTGCGCGAAGTCGGTGCCGGGCTCTGGGATGAGTTAATCCCCGATAAATTGAAAGCCGACCTTTGGAAAGCCCGCAGCAACATCCAGAGTATTCAGGTCTATTCCGAAGAGCCTTTTATTCCCTGGGAACTCGTGCATCTGAAGGATCCACAACAACAGGGGCTGCCCACGGCCACTTGCTTCTTCGGGCAAATGGGGCTTGTTCGCTGGCTGCACAACTACGGCTTGCCGGCCGTGGAACTCCGCGCACGCCCAGGTCGGTGCTTTTACCTAATTCCGAAATATCCTCATCGGGACTACGAGCTTCTGGAAGCACAGAAGGAAATCCCCTTCCTGGAGAAAGCGTTTCAATGCCAGCCCATAGTCCCCCATCTCGGCCCGCTCCATGAAGCGCTGGAAAAGCGCGGTGGGTTTGATCTATTTCACTTCGCAGGTCATGGCGCTGCCGAGAATCGCGACATTGCGCGTGCGGAGATCCTCCTGGCGGGGCGAGTGGTCGGTGAGAACTATCTCACGGAGAGATTTCGCGCATCGGCAGTCGAGCAGCTGCCGCGGCTTGTTGGCGACGATGGAGTTCGACCCGTGGTGACTCTGAATGCGTGCCAGGTCGGCCGCGCGGGTTACAAACTGACGAGCATCGGCGGGTTCGCGCGGGCATTCTTGAGCAAAGGCGCTGGACTCTTTATCTCTTCAATGTGGTCGGTGGGCGACGGGACGGCGCGCACTTTTACCGAGACGCTGTACCGCGGTCTACTGGACGGCAAGAAACTTTCCGAGGCGACGATCGCCGCCCGCGAGGCCTCCCGAAAAGCAGGCGAAGCAACCTGGCTGGCGTATACCGTCTATGGACATCCGGACGCGACATTGGCCCGATGAAACATCCGTGCGCCGCGATTCTCGCAATGTTTAGTATCGCCTTGGCGCCCGCCAAACCGCTCCTGAATATTGTACGCAGCGGGACCGTCCGGACGAGGGGAGTGATTAATAGACAGCGATTCGGCAACGCGGTTCAGGCCGCCCGATCGGGTTGGCGGGCAGAAACTTGCCTCGCGCGCGAAGCACGGGCAAGTGATCGACGAGGGAGGGGCGGGGGACCGAGCGTTGAGTGGCAATTCTCGTCTGGTGCATCTCGCGGTCCAAGTCGGGCTTCCCGGCGATGCGCTTAGCGCGCGCTCGTTGGCTTCGCCAACCGTGTTCGAGCGCCTCTTGCACATCCTTCGCGACGACAGGCATGAATTTTTCCACGCCGGCCAAATTCAGATGGATGGCGTCCCGCATCAAGCGCGGCTCGTAGGCTAGGATAATGGGCCGCTGAACCGTCAAGCCGGGATGTGTCTTCTCAAGCT
>DASZIA010000645.1:0-7423 GCA_035949535.1 Planctomycetaceae bacterium
TGGTCCGCCGACGGGTACACCGAACGGCCCGCCTCGAGCTCTATTTCCCGTTGATGCGTTCCAGGGAGGGCTCGATCTGCCACAGGTACAAGAAGCTCGGCAAACGCGAGCGTTCGATGCCCGGGATATTGACGGGCACCAGCTTGTCCTGCAGCGGCACGTTCGGTGTGGACGAATAGGGCGAATAAGCCGGGTCGCCCTTGCGATGGTAGAAGACGACTTCCGAATAATTGAGATGGGCCATGCCGTTGGCCAGTTGCACGGCATCGTCGAAGTAGCCGATCTGATCGATCAGCCTGAGAGCCAGTGCCTGACTGGCGGAAAAGACGCGGCCGTCGAATGTCGTGCCGTTCTGCGGATCGACCTGCGGGCGGCGGCTCATCACGATATTCTCGAATCGCTGATGAAATTCGTCGGCCATATTTTGCAGGAGCTTTTTTGATTCCGGATCGATGGCCTTGGCCGGCGTCCCCAAATCGACGTTTTTGCCCGACTTGATCGGAATTCCGACAATATTGAACTGGGCCATCAAGTCCTGCAGGTTGTAGATGTTGAGGATGCAGCCAATCGCACCGGTCACGGTGGTCGGATGGGCGACGATGCAGTCGGCGCCGGTCGCGAGGTAGTAGCCGCCGCCGGCCGCCACATCCATCAAGCAGGCGACGACGGGCAGGCAGGTGCGGGCTTTGAACGCTTGCAAGTCGCGCCACATGATGTCGGTCGCGGTGACGCTTCCGCCCGGCGTGTGGATCCGCAGCACGACGGCCCGCACGCAGTGGTCGTGTTCGATCGCGTCGAGCCGCTCGCGAAAGACGGCGACGGGATTTTCGCCCATCGATCCGAATCCTGTCGCGTCAGAATCGAGCAGCACGCCATCGACGTCGATCACCGCGACCCGACAAGCCCGCGGAAAATGCGGCCGATGCGGCAAGAGCGACGCGAAGACCGGCGTCTGCTTCGGATTGGGAGCGAGCGCGGCGTTGACGCTGATGTCGCCGAACGTGTGCAGGTGAACCAGCGGATCGACGCAGCCAATCATGCTAAACCCGGCGAGAGCCAGGATCGCGCAGCCGACAACAATCCACGCCGAACGAACGCGGCGGGATCCTGCGCGCGCAAGACGGTTCGCGAAGTGAAGTTTCATCGCGATCTTCAAAACGGGATTTGGAGAACGAGCGAGGGAGGGCGAAAAGGGCGAGGAATTGGCTCGGGTTTGAGCCGGAACGAGCGAGATCGAGGAAGGCCCGACGGGAAAGGAACGGAAGGTTAGCGTGTTGGCCGAAACGCGTCGAGAGGAATTTGTCGCGGCATCCGTCGAGTCGAGGGAAGTGTACTGCGGGCAAAGGCACCGTCAGCCTGCGCTCTTAGAACTCCCAGTGGAGTCTTGTCGCGAAGACATTGACCGGGCCTCGGTCAGCATTGAACGCCGGGTTACCGAAGAACTGGTAGTCGAACGCCAGGTTACAGCCCTTTGCGAGGGCGATGTCATAGTACGTTTCCAAAGACATCTCGGGCGTGTAGCCCAGATTGCCGTCGCCGTTAAGAATGCCCGTGCCGCCCGCCTTCAGGAAGGCGACCTGATCGGATGATGCGCCGGCTATGTTGCCGAGCAGACCGAAGGTGTCGTTCGGACGGTGCCAGGCGGCGCCTTTGACGCTGACACCGAGCTGAACCGTCCAGTCAACGTCAGTGAACACTGCCGCCGCAGTTTCGCCGTCCTGCCAGCCAAAGCGGGCGAACGTGCCGACGTTCTTCGCAACCTCCTGTTGCCAATCCACCCCAAAGCCGTATTTGGAACGGTAACTGAAGGCCGCCTGTGGAACCGTGACTTCCACTCCGGCAGGCGTATTAGCGGGCGGAGGGGAGCGGACCAGAAGAGTGGTCGCCGCGTTATAGTCGGCGAGCAATCCGTGGTCGATCCATGCCGAAAGCAGGACGCTCCCAGGATGGTCCCCGAAGCGCCAACGGCGCTCGAATTCCAGGATCATTCCCCACTGTTTCCAGAAATTCCCGTCGGAGGTGATCTCCCCCGGCTCGACGGGCCACATCAAGATCCGGTCATCGGAGGTGAAACCATTTGGAATGCTGGGCAACTGGAACCATCCATAGCGCAGGGCCCAGTTCGGCTGATTCAGGTCGATGGCAAATCCTGTGGTGAATCCGATCGTGTCTGCTGGATAATCCCAGGTGAGCAACGTGTTTGCCCAACTCATGAACTGTGTGTGAGGGTCAGTGTTGTAGATGACATTGTCGAAAAGCTCCGCCATGTTCAGCCGGCCGACGGTGATCGTGAGTCGCGAGACGTCCTGTTTGCCGGGTAGCGTGTATTGGCCGTCGGGAACGTCCTGCTGTTCGCCGCCCAGTCCAATGGTCTGGCGAACAAAGAGGTGCGCAGCCATGAACCGGGGAGTCTCGGAGCCGGCTTTGTACGCGTCTCCGTTGGGAAAGGCTTCGAGGCCAAAGCTGTCACTTAGGCCGAAGCCCTGCCACATCAGCAAATCAAAATGAAACTCGGCACCCTGCCATAACGGCGCGCCGAGAAAGAGGTCCGCGGAAATCGATCCCTCGCGATCGCGTTGTGTGCTCAGGCTGTTGGGACCGGAGTACAGGGCACGAATTCCGGGGTCGAAATTCTGAATGAGGGTGGTTTGAGCGTGGAGGTTCCATCCCGGGGGGAGTAGCTTCCGCTCGTCCTCCTCGATCTTGAGCCCCTCGTCTTTCTTGTCTTCGCCGTTGCCGTTCGCCTTGTCTGTCTTGTCCGGCTCAGGAATGACAATGGGGCTCGGCGGGAGAGCTCCAGACGGAGGAGTTTGATTTAAAGGCACGGGATCGAAGGTTGCCCAATACGTTCCGCTGTCGTCGGCGCCAATCGGGATCTTGCCGAGATCGATCAAGGCCGCCGATTGGGCGGCCGGAGCCGGCGGCGAGGACGAACCGCTAGCGGCCTGTGCCGGGGGTTCGGAGGCGGCACTCGACGAGGCAATTCCGAAAAGGCCCAGCAGAAAAATGCAAAGGCCGGCAATCGATCGACACGCCGATCGGCTCTGCGTCGGATTTTGCTGGGATTTCAGCACGCAGTCACGGTTTCGGATTTGTGGCGCAAGTCGACCGCGGGTCATTCCATGACCGAGCGATGACAGCGCAGTACGTAGTGTCGAAGGTGGGAGCTGAGTGAAGTGTTTCGGTGACCGGCTCTAAGAAGCCGGCGCGTTGTGGATTGCGAATAACCGAAGAATGAGTTTCGACTTAGGCTGGCGCCCGGAGTCGGACTGAAGAAGAGAGACGGAGGGGGATTCTTGGCAGGAGGAGCTCGAAGCCGCCGGTCTGTACAGATCTTGAACAGCGCGTGCGGAGTTGTATCCTGAACCGCCCTTTTTGCCAACTCCCTTTTGAGCCGTGATAGTCGATCGATCGAAGAGACTGGCGAGCCCCCAGCGTTATCAGCTGGGGGGTGCTTCGTTTTTTGTCTGTCGCGTGATTCGAGGTTCCGCAATCGAAGGCGAGGCACCCTTGGGCTGACGCCTGGCTGACGCCCGACGCTCGCCGAGTTTTCTCGCGACATGTGCTTCAGAAATACGCGATCGGCCGCAGGGGCGAGCCGGAACCGTTCTGAATCGGCAGCGGTGCCGCAACCAAGAACACGCGGGGCGGCAGCTTCTCCAACTGAGCCAAACACTCGACGATTAAAATGCCGTTCGGAAGCCAATGTTTGCGATGTCCAGGGGACTCCCCCTGCACGCCTTTGACGAGCGGAATTTCGCAGGCGATCGTGTCGGCCCCGACGGCGCGGACTTTTCTCTCCGCAAACAGCACGGTCACTTTTTCGTCCATCCCGGGCTGATTGCGTTCGTAAAAGCCCGGCGAGGCCCAGTGGCGTCGGTGCCAGCCAAAACAGACGAGCGGCATATCGCCCGGGCCGGCTTGCACCCCGTGCTCGCGTTCGTACGCGAGGAAATCGTCGGCAGTCAGCGTCTGACCCGGCTGCAAATCTCGCTCGGAAAAGTTGTAAACCACCGCCGGACCGACGAGATGGTCGGCCGCCAGCATGTCGATGGTCGAATCCATCAGCTTGGGAACGGTGTGCGCCGGCGCATCGACGTGACAGCCGATGTGCTCGGGCATCGAGAGCGTCTGACAGTAATAGCCGTTGCGCGCGTGCGTAACGGTCGGGTCGATGATCAGGTGGGGATGGGCCGGATACTTCGGCATACCCCGCTCCAAGCGCGGCGCGAGGTCGACGGCCGTCATCGATTTCAGAAGGTCAGCGAGTTGTCCAACGCGGTCCATGGTTTACCCTCCTCGATCTGCGTTTCGGAGGGCGAGGCTCCCGCCGAGCCGCTCATTGGCGGCACATAAAACTTGGCTCAGCAGGAGCTTCGCCCTCCCGGATATCGTCTAGTTGTTCGGCGCGGGGGACCGTGTCGACGTCCATGACTTCCAAATGAAAAATACCGGAACGCCGGCGGCCGTCACTCCCAGGGCAACTTCGAGCACAAATCGTTCTTGCGTGCCGAGCACAAACAGCCAGCCTGCCAGCGCGATCAAACTCGGCAACGGATACAGGCGCATGCGAAAGGGCATTTTCACGTCGGGCCGAGTCGTGCGCAAGATGTGAAGTCCCACAATCTGTCCAATGAACTGCACCAAAATTCGGACGGCCACGGCCGCGCTAATCACGACGTCCAGAGCAAAATAGCATGACGCCGCCGTCAGCAAGCCCAGGCACAAAATCGAAACTACGGGAAACCCGCCAGAGTGCAGCTCGCCGAAGATCTTGAAAAAATCGCCGTTGCGGGCGGCGGCAAAGGGGATTCGCGAGTAACCCAGCGCCATGGCAAACACGCCCGCCAGGGCCGTCCAAACGACCAGCCACGCAAACGCGGTCGCCACGCGAGGGCCGAAGACCCGCCCGACCACGAGGGCGCAGACGGCTTCGGAATCGACCGCCTGTTGCCACGGAATGACGCCAATCACGGCGACGGTCATCAGGAAGTAGAGGATGCCGATGATCCAGACCGAGCTGATCACTGCTCGGGGGATCGTCTTGCCGGGGTTGCGGACCTCGTCCCCCAGGTAGCAGATGTTGTAGTAGCCGAAGTAATCGTAGATCGCGATGGTCATCGCCGCGCCGAGCCCGTGCGCGAATTGCGGCGCTTTCGCCAGGCTGAGGGAATCGGCCGGAACGCGGAGCAACTTTGGATCGAGATCGGGCAACCCGGAGACAATGACCAACAACAAAGCCCCGAGGATGCCCGCGCACAAGAACAAGCTCAACTGGCCGAGCACGCGGATATGCCGGCACAACAGAGCCGTCACGCACAAGCACAAGACTGCCGCCACGGTGCCGGATCCGCCGGGCACATGCCATTGCGCGAGGCTCTCCTCCATGTCGGGGAAGATGTACTGCAAGTACTTGATTGCCCCGATATAGCCCGACGCCCCTTCAAAAGTCCCGCTGATCAGAAATTGCCAGATAAACAGGAAGGGAATCAGCCGACCCCAGGTCGGATTGAGTGGTCCATAGATTTCCTTGAGGAAGTGATACGAGCCGCCGCTGCCGGGCAGAGCGGCCCCGAGTTCGCTCCAAACGAGCCCGTCACACAGCACCAAGAGGCCGGCGACCAGCCAGGAGACGACGACCTGGGGACCCTGCATGGCACCCAGCATGAGCCCGATCGTAATGAACGGCCCGACCCCCACCATATTGGCGACGTTTAGTGAAATCGCCTGCGGCAGATTCAGGCTGCGGGAGAGTGTCCGCAAAGGTACTGGGGCGCGGCCGTCTTGAGCCATGGCGTCGCAAGTCCGGGCATCGGGGGGGCGCAATTCCCGCGATTATTCAGTGGAAGCAGTCCAAAGTCCAAGGTCCGAAGTCCAAAGTTGGGAAATGCGGAAATGTCTGGCATTCTTGACCTTGGACCATTCGCGCTGAGGCTTCGGCTGACGTTCGCTCCTTGACGGCAGCGGCGTTCTTTCAGGACAATTGCCTGTTTGCGGACTGCGGGCGATAATGCCCGACCGCCGCCTGCCGGGCAAATTGCATTTTTGCGGGATGCTGTTCGAGCATTTTGCATCCCCGATTCGGCATGGCCGCTTTGCACCTGAATAAAGGGCGCCAACCCCTCGTGGCGAACGAAAAGTCGGATCCGGCCTCGTCATCCCCCGCGCTTTTGAATTCCAACGGTGCTCCTTCCGCGGGCCTCTCCTCGCCCGCTGCGAAGGCCATTCGCGCTGCCCAGGTCATCGTCATCAGCAGCGTGACCTTTACGTTCATTTCCTATTGGCGGACGGCGGCGGTCGTCCTCTGCGACCTCGCCAGCACCGCTTATTACATCGGGGCGATCGTTGAAAGCACGATCGGCCCGGCGGCGCCCTGGTTCATCGTTGGCGTACTTGTGTTCAGCTACGCGATGCGGGCCGTTTACATCGAGAGCAGCGCGCTGTTCGTTCGCGGCGGCGTCTACCGCGTGGTCAAGGAGGCGATGGGGGGCTTCGTCGCCAAACTCTCTGTGTCGGCGCTCTTGTTTGACTACATCCTTACGGGGCCCATCAGCGGCGTCACGGCGGGGCAGTACATTGTCGGCCTGGGACTCGACGCGCTCACCGACTACCTGCACGTTCCGATCCCGGTCGAGCTGCGCCACGATATCAAGAGCTGGGGAGCCGTGGCGATCGCGTGCCTGATCACGCTTTATTTCTTCCGGCAGAACTTGCTCGGCATTCACGAGTCGAGCGACAAGGCCCTCAAAATCATGATCGCCACCACGGTCATGGGTGTGGTCATTCTGATCTGGAGTGGAGTGACACTGGCAGTCCAGGGAGCGAAGGAACCGGTGCCGAGTTGGCACCCCGACCTGAATCCCAAGTACACGGTTACAGACACGGGAGAAAAGGTCCCCAAAATCAATCCCATCACGCACCGCCAGGAAGATCCGCTCGGATTCTTGGGGCGTTTCCCTGCGATTGCCGAGCCGCTGCGGAACTCCGGATCCGCCAGCTGGCTGAGCCTGATCGGCGTGATTGGGATCGTCATCGCCTTCGGACACTCGATCCTCGCCATGAGCGGCGAGGAAACGCTGGCCCAGGTCTATCGCGAAGTCGAATCGCCCAAGCTCAAAAACTTCAAGAAGGCGGCGTTCATCGTTTTCATCTACAGCCTGCTCCTCACGGGAACCGTCAGCTTTCTGGCGATGATTCTCATGACCGAGAAGGAGCGGATGGGAAAGTATTACGACAACCTGATCGGCGGCCTCGCGATGCAGATGATCGGCCCCGTTTGGTTGACGCTGCTGCTCAACGCGTTTGTGGTGGGGGTGGGCTTCTTGATCCTGTCGGGCGCGGTCAATACGTCGATCATCGGGTCCAACGGCGTGCTCAACCGCGTGGCCGAGGACGGCGTGCTGCCCGACTGGTTTCTCAAGCC
>DASZIA010000646.1:0-2412 GCA_035949535.1 Planctomycetaceae bacterium
CAGATCGCCGGCGTGATCCACGCCGTCAAGCTAAAGAACAACAAATCCGGTAAACGCTACGCAACATTCTCGCTGGAGGATCGCGAAGGCGCAGTAGAAGCGATCGCGTGGTCAGAAACCTACGCAAAGTACGAAGCAATAATCATGGGCGACGAACCGGTAGTAGCCCGCGGCAAACTAGACGTCGACGACGAACGCGCCCAAATAATCCTCGAAGGCCTCGTGCCATTGGACTCCGCCCTACTGGATTCAATCCGCGAAGTAAGGATCACCGCCCCACTGAACCGCCTCGAAAACGGCGGCCTCGACGCCCTGAAAGAAATGCTCTCCCGCTATCACGGCAAATCAATGACCTACCTGCACGTCAGTCTCGCCGACGGCCGCGAAGCAGTAATGCTACTCGGCGACACCTACCGAGTAACCCCAACCACCTCCTTCATCTCAGAACTAGAACAAATCCTCTCCCCCGGCTCCGTCGAACTGCGCTGACGAGAGAGCGGCACCTCTTATCCCCTCTCGCGCGCAAGCGCACCGGATTTCAGTAGTAGCTGGCAGTGCTCCGACAATTGTGTTAGCTCCCTATCGTTTCGATTTTTAGCTGCTTGATGCCGCGTCCTGCGGCTGGAGGGGTCAATGCAATTCAACCAGATCGGCACATTAATCACGTGTCTCAAAATGCCATCACGCGCCCGCGCTAAGTTTCGACGGCGCTTGCTCGTATCGGTATCTGCAGCCCTGCTCGGATGCATTAGCGTAGCGTCGGTCGATGCCGCCGTTATTGCGATCGCCAGAGGAGGCGACACCGCACCCTCAGCGTCGGGCGGCGCCACGTTCACCGTCTTCGACGAGCCGATGGTCAACAGCCGCGGCGACGTGGTCTTCGAGGCGACTCTGTCCAACGGAGACGAAAGCATCTACCTGCTGCCCAACGGCGGCTCGCTCACAAAGGTCGCGGAAGAGGGCGACACAGTGGACGGCGCCGTGCTCTCTGGCGACTTCGACGGTCCCGCAATCAACGATAAGGGCGCCGTGTTCTTCGTGAACCGTGGCTCGACCGGGGCCTTTACCGCCGGCGCCTACATGATGCCCGCTGGCGGAACGCTGGCCTCGATCATGAGGCAAGGCGACCCGGCTCCTGGGACAACTGGCGGAATATTCGTCAGCTTCGACGACATGAGCGTGAATCCCAGGAAGGGCGATTTCGCTGTGGTCGGCAACTACACCGAAGACGGGGGAACGACCTTCAAAATCGGAATCTTCTTGAGGAAAGTGCTCAACAAGAAGGGCAAGTTCCAGGTTGTGTCGGTCGTTCTAAGCGGTGATACGCTTCCCGGCACCGGCGGCGGCGTCATCGCGACTTCGGGCACCTCAGACAACCTCGGCGATTTGGACGGTCCCTGGTTGAGCGATGACGACACCGTCGCGTTTGCCGCCGATAATATCAGCGGCAGCACGGGTCCCAGCGAGGAGGGCTCGATCTGGGCCATCAAGCCCAGAGGAAAGATCCAGCCGTTTATACTCATGACCGACACGCCTCCCGCGGCGCTTGGCGGAACGATTGGCAGCATCGGGATCGGCCGTCCCGGTATCGTCGACGACAAGATTGCAGCACTGCTGGAAGTTAGCAGCGGATCAGTGGCCAACGGGATCGTTACTAAAACGCTCGGCACCTTGACCAACAAGGCCAAGGTGCTGATAAAGCCCGGAGACTCCGCACCGGGGACTACCGGCACATTTACCGAGGGCCTTAGCAGTCCGACCATGAATTCCAAAGGCGGCGTGGAATTTGCCGCCGAGATAGCCGGCGACGCGGCAAACTTCGCAGGCGAATTTGTGACCAACGGCAAGAAAAAAACCAAAAACATCGCTCTCGCTGGCGATACCAAGCCCGGTGGCGGCTCGTGGGTGAACCTCGAAGAGGGATCGATCAGCGACAATTTCATCACCTTCCTGGACGACAACGACGGCAATTTCGATCCGACTGTTGTCGGAGTATTCCGCGCCAGCAAATAACCTCGGCGCAAGCCCCGAGCGTTCGCGACAGTGCAGACCTGCGCGGCCGTAAAAACGGCCGCGCAGGTCACGTGGCTCAGGTCGCCTTTGTCTGATAGCCTCAAACTTTGGGCGCCCCGCGCCCGAGGTAAGCATCTGACGAAATCATACGACGTTTCCAACGAACATCATGAGAGCGCCGTCCTGGTCGGAATCGAACTCGGTTCCGAACAAGGAATTGGCACCGACGAATCCCTCGACGAGCTCAAAGCACTCACTGAGAGCGCCGGCGCCGAAGTCGCCGGTGTCATCCGCCAGCGCCTCAAAGCGCCCGACCCGCGCACCTTCATCGGCAAGGGCAAGACCGCGCAGGTCCGCGAGCTCGCGCAGGCAAAGGGCGCGTCTCTCGCTATTTTCGAC
>DASZIA010000647.1:0-4358 GCA_035949535.1 Planctomycetaceae bacterium
CGCGCAGCCCGGCGCGAGCACGGCAGCCAAAACGACCAATAAGACGGACGGCTTCAAGGTCGCATCCTTGCGGACTCCGAGCGCAAGGTCGGAGTTCCTCGTCAATATCGACACGACCGGAGAAGTCGCTTCAACCAAAAAGCTCTGCGCAAAGAGCGCAGCCTCTGCCTTGGCCCGCAGGTCTCGCCCATCATCGACTCGGGTGAAAGCTCAGCGCGCGAAAGAGGTGCGATTTTGGGCCGGTGCGGCGGCCCACGCCGCGCCTTCGAGGGTTTACCCAGAGACGCGCCGGTCCCTAGACAATCTTGATGCTCGAGCTCGGAAACGGGGCTTGCAGTCAAGAGCCTGCGACGCGCCCTGGAGGCTCGCGCCTGCTACCGCTGTGACAGCTATGATGTACGGGCCCGCGCATTTTCAGCCCCGAGCGCCGCAATGACCCTTCTCCCCCAACTCACGATGCGAGGCGCCGAACCGTGATCTATCGATGGCGCCTTGCGCTCATCGCGACCTTGATGCTGTCTTTCGGCCAGCAAGGTGGTCACGCTCGGGCGGCAGGACCTGTCGAGCCACCGACTTCGGCGGAGAGCGAATTCGCATCGATGGAAGAGGCGCGGGCGGTCCAGAAGCAACTCCGCTCCCTTTCCGACAACGTCGCTCCTGCACTCGTGAAACTCACTGAGGGACGACGCGACATCGACGAGCGATTTCAGTTGCAGGGAAGCGGTGTGGTCATTCATCCGTCTGGATTGATTCTGACGCATGGACATCACGGCCACCCCCAAGGGACCGTATTCAAAGCGACCTTCTCAAACGGCCAGGTTGTCGATGCCGTGATCGACAGCGTCATTTCCGGAAGGGGGCGTGACTTTTCGTTACTCAAGATCCGGAAAGCGGGCCAATATCCGGCGGTTCCGTTGCGGCAGGAGAAGCCCCCGAGTGCTGGCGAGAGGTGCTTTCATTTTGGCTATCCAAGCGCATTGAACGTGGTCACGAAGCTCTCAACTCCCGCGTTGCGACTGGGCCGTATCGCCGGAGCGGGTCAATTCAGCTCCTATGCCAACTGCCTGATCGTGTCAGGCGATTCCGGTGGTCCGCTCTTCGATTTCGACGGGCGCCTCATCGGAATCCTCGATGAAAGCATCGGCCCACAACTACGGCACCCCGGCGCGTGGGCCAATGTTTCACGGATCCTGGACGGGACGACATTCCTGACTAATTACGACAACCAAGAGGTGGTCAGATTGGGGTTTACCAACGCGAAACGCGAGGCAGTTGACACGCGACGTGATCTGGCAAACAAACTGTGCTCTGAAGTCCTCGGACCGGCGCGTCGAGCGACGGTCGAGGTCCTGCTCGACGGTCAGTCCATCATCTTGGGAACAATTGTCGACACGCACGGGCACGTGCTGACCAAGCGTTCGGAAATCATGACGCATCGGGGCATACTCTTCGGAAAACTAACCTGCCGTTTATCAGATGGTGATCAGGTCAACGCGAGAGCGGTCGGCGACTCCCGTGAAGACGATGTGGCGCTTCTGCAACTTTCTAAGCGCGGGCTGACGTCCGCTCCCTTCAGCCGCCCGGCGGAGCCTCTTCGCGGAGTGATCGTGATGGTTCCGATTCCGGGCAAGGATGCAAGCGAAACCGGCGTAGTAAGTCTCGACGGCGCGTTCAAAATCGAATCGCGAAAGGGGCGACTTACGGTGCCTGTCGACGGGCGGAAAGGCGGCGTGACCATTGCCAGCGCCGTTCGCCAGCGTGACGTCGCTGACCTCGTCAAATTGATGCGGGGGTCAATCAGCGAGGGTGACGTGATCACCCACATCGAAGGTGAGGCGATCCCGGACCCGGCCGCCTACGTCAGACAGTCGAAAAACGACGCGTTCGTCGCCGGCGATTTCGTACAGTTATCGATTCGCCGCAATCGAGCCACCTCGCAGGTGATCTTTCCGATTGAGTCCGATAATCCTGGCGACAGCATAACGAGCCCGAGTTACGTGGACGTGAGCATGCGACTGACCGGCCTTCCTGCCGTCATCATCCACGATGCGATTGTGGGACGTCGGCAGTGCGGTGGTCCGATCGTCGACCTGGAAGGCAATGTTGTCGGTGTCAATATCGCCCGTTTCCACCGCTGCTCGACGTTCGCCATTCCGCATCAAAGAATAAAGCAGCTGGTCCAAAGGCTGTTAAGCAAACCGCAACTCTAGAACTGGCCAGGCTGAAACGGGACGAAGAGGGAGCCTCTAAGGGCATCGAGCCACTGCTGGTTCGGGCTGACCGGCGCCGACTCAAGCCTTGGGCGCCACGACGCCTTTCTTGAGGATGATGTTCGCGTAGAGGGCCGAGTCGCTCGTGGCGACCACGCAGTAGGCGGCTTCCGCTTTTTCGTAGAACTCAAATCGCTCGACCTGCGTCAGCTCAATCCGCCGGCCCTCGCTCAGCTCCAGTAAACGGCGGAAATCCTTCCAGATCGGCGGTTCGGGATCCTTGGCATTCACCGGCTTCATCACGGCCACGGGGTCGTCGACGAATTTGTCGATGGGCAGAAATTTCAGAATGGCTTCCAAGACTTCCACGACTCCCAGACCGTCCGCCCGCACGATCTGTTGGGCCTTGGAGTCGCTGGGGAAGTTCCCGTCGGCAATCACGATCTCGTCGCCATGCCCCATTTTCATCAAAAGGTGCATCAAGTCCGGGGAGATGACCGGGGGAACGCCTTTGAGCATCACGAACTCCGCAGAAGCGATCGGTTGTAGCGAACTCAAGAGCGGTTCATTTTCGCCGCCCAGGCCCCCTCTTGGCAACGCATTAGCAGCGACATCAGCCGATCCGCTTGAGAAATGAGCACCGCGTGTCCCGCGACGCGTAAAGCTTGTCGCCCGGTTCCGAGCCACGCTAGACTGCGCAGAGCGCTTTACCGCGCTCGAATCTCCAAACGAGCACGAGAAAACAGCATGGCCGAACTTTCAATCGAGACATCGCCGGCAACTCGCTGGGAGCAGCTGGCAGACCGAATGCTCGCCGGCGATCGGCTGACGCGGGACGACGGATTGGCGGTCCTTTGCGCGCCCGATTCCGAATTGCCGGCCCTGTTGGCCGCGGCGTTTCGCGTCCGGTTCGCGCACTTTGGCCGCAAAGTCCACCTCTATTACTTGAAGAATGCCAAGAGCGGGCTCTGCCCGGAAGATTGCGGCTATTGCTCGCAATCGATCGTCTCGGACTCGGCGATCGACCGTTATCCGCTGCTCAACGAAGCCAAGTTGCTCGAGGGGGCCCGGCAGGCCCACGAAATGCGGGCGCGGACGTATTGCATCGTCGCCTCGGGCCGCGGCCCGTCGGACCGCGAAGTCGGGCACGTCGCGTCGGTCGTCGAAAAAATCAAGGATCAATACGGCCTGCACGTCTGCTGCTGCCTGGGGCTCTTGACCTCGGAGCAAGCGCTGACGCTGCGAAGCGCGGGCGTCGACCGCATCAATCACAACCTGAACACCAGCCGCCGCTTTTACGATCAGATCTGCTCGACGCATAGCTTCGACGATCGGCTCGCGACGCTGCGGATCTCCCGCGAGGCGGGGCTCGAGCTGTGTTGCGGGCTGATTGTGGGGATGGGCGAACTTGACGACGACGTGGTCGATGTCGCTCGCGAGCTGCGGGAGATCGGCGTCGAATCAATCCCCGTCAATTTTCTGCACTCGATTCCGGGCACGCCGCTCGAGCACACACACGTGCTCAATCCACGGTACTGCCTCAAAGTGTTGTGCCTGATGCGACTGGCCAATCCGTCGACGGAGATTCGCATTGCAGGGGGCCGCGAGGTCAATCTTCGTTCGCTGCAGCCGCTCGGGCTCTATCCGGCTAATTCGCTCTTCGTCAGCGACTACCTCACAACAAAAGGGCAGCCGGCTGAGGACGACTACCGGATGGTGGAAGATCTCGGCTTTGAGGTCGTCGTCGGGGACCACCTCGGAGAACGGCAGCCCGCGGAATGCGTCAGTCCGTAACCGCTTGAGCAGACTGTGAAGGCACGCTCATGGATCTGCTTCCGGCCATCGAACTTGCCGGTTGCAAAGTCACCGTCATGGGTTTGGGGCGGTTCGGAGGTGGACTCGGCGCCGTACGCTTCCTCGCCGCACGAGGCGCCTCTGTCACGGTGACCGATCTGCTGTCGGCCGAAGATCTCGCCGAGCCGCTGTCGCAACTGGCCGGCTGTCCGGTCGAAGCTTTTCACTTGGGCGGGCACGTCGACGCGGATTTTTTGGACGCCGACGTGGTCGTGGTCAATCCGGCGGTGCCGCCCGCCAGCCCGTTCTTGACGAAGGCCCGCGATGCCGGCGTCCTTTTGACGAGCGAGATTT
>DASZIA010000648.1:0-3211 GCA_035949535.1 Planctomycetaceae bacterium
TCGTCGAGGTCGGATTATGAACGTGTACAGTTCGCTTGCCGACGATTATTACATCAATCTCAACCTCAACACGGAAATGACTCTTCCGCAGGGGCGTGAGACGATTCTGGGTTTTTTCGAGCGAATCCAGAAACAATACCCAAGCATGCGGAACTTTTACACTCGTGAGAACGGCGATTTCGTGCTCGAAGAGGACAAGGACCAACCGCACCAGCGCTGGCTCTCTCTCGAGCCCCGCCGGATCTGCAGCGGAGTGATCGACCCCACTGACGTCGACTCGGCGGTCGAACAGCATGCACTCATGCTGCGGCTGGCTCCCTATATGCTCTCCGTAAGCCCGATCGAATGCGAGGCCCTCGACTACATGATGGGCTTCGACTTCAGCTACCGCGGCAACCACGACGAGCTGGTGGCCGAGGCACTCGGCGCGGGGCCGGCACTTGATGGAATGATCAGCGTTCCCGGGGTCAAAGTCCTCAACTATGAACCCTCGATCACGATCAGCCTTGATGAAACGTGCCGCCGCCAGGCGCGGCTGATGGTCGAGACGCGGACCAACGCTTATCAGGTGCGCCGCGGCGAGTTCTCGGAAGACCAGATCAGCGTCTATTTCACGGTGCGGCAGTACGGCGGTCTCGAAGGGGTCGAGTCCTTCGAGCAGAGCCTGTTCAAGCTCCGCGACCAGTGCGACGAGCTGATGCAGGGCTACGTGGTCGATCACGTGCTGCGGCCTCTGCAGCAGGCCATTTCGGCAAAGTAACCCGTTCTCGACGCGGCGGCAGGCAGCGGCCTGAGGACTGCGATGCTGACGCTCCACGGCCGCCGCTACGAAAACGGCGAGCCGGTGCGAATCACCGTCGAAGCAGAGCGCGTCGCGGCGATCGAACCGGCGTGGCCGCCGCACACAGCGGACGACTGGCCTTGGGTCGCCCCTGGACTCTTCGATCTGCAGATCAACGGCCGCGGCGGCACCTGGTTCGGTAAGGCGGGCATCACAGTCGATGAAGTGCTGAATGTTCTCGCGCAGCATTTTCAGTTCGGCGTGACGCGACTGTGTCCCACCGTCATCACCAACTCCTCCGAGGTGCTCGAGGCCGCTTTAATCGCGCTGCGGCACGCTTGTGAGCAAGAGCCGTGGGCCCAGCAGATGGCGCCCGGGTTTCATGTCGAGGGACCGTACATCGCGGCCGAGGACGGTCCGCGAGGCGCCCATCCGAAAGAGCATGTCCGACCGCCCGACTGGGGAGAATTCGAGCGATTTCAGGCGGCTGCGGGCGGACGAATCTGTTTGATCACCTTGGCGCCCGAGCTGCCTGGGGCGATCGAATTCATCAGGCGAACGACGGCCGCGGACGTGACCGTGGCGATCGGTCACACTGCGGCATCCGGACGGGAAATCGCCGACGCGGTTGCGGCCGGCGCGCGGCTGAGTACGCACTTGGGCAACGGCGCGCATCCCATGCTGCGTCGGCATCCGAATTACATCTGGGAGCAGCTGGGCGATTCTCGCCTGTCAGCCAGCGTGATCGCCGACGGCTTTCACCTCCCGCCCTCGGTTTTGCGGTCAATCATCCGCGCCAAGGGAGTCCGCGGGGTCATTTTGACGTGTGATGCGTCGGGGCTCGCCGGCTGCCCGCCCGGAATCTACACCGAGGGGCAGATGCAGATGGAGGTTTTGGCGGACGGACGCATCGTCGTGGCGGGACAGCGTGAGCTGCTTGCCGGATCCGCCGCCGACACCGGCCGCTGTGTCTTGGAGGCGATGCGGCAAGGAGTGAGCTTGCCCGACGCAATCGACATGGCCGGTCGCAACCCGGCCCGCTTGCTCGGGTTCGAAGAGATCCGATTGCGGGCAGGTTCGCGTGCGGACCTCATCGTATTTCGCCTTTCGGAACTAAATTCGCTGGAAATTCTGGCAGCGGTTGCCGGGGGAAGCTTGCGGTTTGGCACGATTCCGTCGCCTTAAGGCCTTTCTGCGAGCAATGTTCCCCGTGTTTCTCCTTGAACGGCGTACAAAGCGTGGTACGATCAGATGACCAGTCCGAGTGCTCTGTTAGCTCTTCGGACTGCGTTATTTTTATTCATTTGTGACCGTTTTTAATCATTTTCTTGAAACCGCCGTGCGGCAAATGCAGTCAACTCGGGCCCATTCGAGCCTGTTGCACGCCGGTGGGTCGACAAAAACTCAATGACTCTCGAGGAGCTAAAGACCCTTCTCGTCCGTCTGCACCTTGTTCAGCCCGATCCGCTTGAATTGGTCCATTCGCGTTCGTGCCCTACCACGGACGACGCGAATGTTCTGCTTCAGGCGCTCGAGAGCCGCCACCTGCTCACGCCGTATCAAGTTGGAAAACTTGAACGGGGTGAAACGGACTCGCTCGTTCTGGGCGACTACAAGTTGCTGTACCGCAACGCATCGGGGAGCTTTGCCCGCGTCTACCGCGGTGCCTCGCTGACCGATGGTCGGATGGTCGGACTGAAGGTGTTGCGTCAACGGTGGGCGGCCGATCCGCGGATCGTGCGCCTCTTCCGCCGCGAGGCCGACCTCGGCAAAAAACTCAAACACGAGAAGATTGTCCCGATCTACGACGTCGCCAGTCAGGGCGACTGCCACTACTTCACGATGGAGTTCGTCGAAGGGGGCAACCTCCGGGACTTTCTCAACATCCGCAAGCGGCTTTCGGTTATTGAGGCGACTCGCTGCCTCATCGATATGGCCGAGGGACTGGAATACGCCGCTCGGATGGGGGTCACGCACCGCGACCTGAAGCTCAGCAACGTGCTGATGAGCACGCAAGGAGTCGCCAAACTGGTCGACTTCGGGCTGGCTGGCGACGAAGTCATGAATTCCGAAGCCGGCGGCGACAGCCTGCAGCGGGCACTCGAATACGCCACCCTGGAACGAGGTACCAACGCCCCGCCCAACGATCCCCGCAGCGACCTCTATTTCCTTGGCGGCATCTATTACGAGCTTTTGACCGGCGTTCCTCCTTATCCACGCACGCACAGCCGCGAGGAGCGTCGGCAGTTTTCCCGTTACGCCAGTCTCCGGCCCATTCGCACGGTCGACCCGAATATTCCCAAGGGCGTGGCCGAAATTGTCGAACGGTTGATGAAGACCAACCCCGACCAGCGCTATCAGTCGGCCGCGATGGTTCGGGCGGACGCCCAGGAAGTGCTGTTCGACCTCGAGCGGCCGGCGAAGCCGGCG
>DASZIA010000649.1:0-5743 GCA_035949535.1 Planctomycetaceae bacterium
CTGCGCGCGGTGTGCAGCTTGCGGCCCACGTCACCCGTGCGGGCGATCAGCGCCTGCTCGATGTGCATGTGGATGTCTTCGAGTTCGGTGCGAAAGGGAAAAGTTCCCGCTTCGATTTCGCCACCGATCTCATCGAGCGCCGAGATGATCGCCTGGCAGTCGGCGCTGGCAATCAGCCCGACTTGGGCCAGCATTTGCGCGTGGGCTTTGGAACCGCGAATGTCGACAGCGGCCAGCCGGCGATCGAAACTGATCGACTCGGTAAACCGTTCCACTCGGGGATCAGTGGCCTGTTGAAAACGGCCGCCCCAGGCTTTGGCTGACAACTCAGTCGCCCAATTCAATAACCGGAAACAACGGTCGAGCTACAAATCTCTGCGAGCATTTACTTTAGACGCAGCAAACAAGGACGGTCAACGGCGGGCGGACTGAGAGGAATCAAGACCCCCGCCCCCGATCGCCTGCGGCCAACGCCGCGTTGTAGCCGCGTTTCACCCGTTGACCGCGCTAAGTGAAGATAGATAAAATAGGGATAATTGACAAATTAAGACCATTCCTCAATTTCAGAGTATTGCCATGACGGTGCGTGAGACTACAGGGATTCCAGTCCGCCTGACGGCCCCTCGTGCACACAACGCGGTGGGGCACGTCCGGCGGATTTCGGTTACGCGGGGCTGGGTCGCTTTGTGTGTCGCAGCACTAGCGACCCCGGCCTTGGCAGCGGACAAGGATCAGGATACTTGGAAAATCCGCATCCTCCCGGCGACAAAGCTTAGGTTGGCCCAGGCGGCGCCACCAAAGATGGCACCTGCCCCGGCCCCGAAAGAGCCAGGCGCGAAGCCGGGGCCCAGCACTTACGAAGCGAGCGAAAACCGATCCTCTCCGTCTGGGGAATTACGAATCATACCTGGGCCTCCGCGTTCCGCCGTAGTGGGGGGACACGCGACTTATGCCGACGTCTACCGATCGATTCCATTCAGTTGGGCGGAGTACGCGGCCAATCCTTCGTACCGCAGCCAGGCTGCCCTGGGTCTGATGCTCAACCAGATGCCTTATCCCAGCACCAGCGCGTCGCAAGTGCCCCAGTATGGGTATGTCACGCCCTACCAGTTCGACAACACGTACGGCACTCCCAACTTCGCCAACCTCTTGTATTGGAACTCCTTTTGTTGGTGATGGGGGCCGAGCCCGCACCGGAGGGTGGCCCACTGTTGTGGGCCGCGCGCGAGTCCACAACAGAGACTCGTGGTTGCCTTTATTCGAGCCTGACGTCGGGTCGCGGACGAAGTCCCGACTGCGCGACCAGGTCCGCGGCGATTTCGGCCAGCCGCCGCCCCTCAATCGGATGCAAGTAATCCGGATCGAGCTGCGCCAAGGGAATGGCAACGAACGGCCGCTCGAGGAGGTCCGGATCGGGCACGCGGCGGCCGGCGAACTCCAGGACGTCGTGATTAAAGAGCGACAAATCGACATCGATCGTCCGCGGCGCATTCTTGTCGTGCGGATCGCGAACTCTCCCGAGCCGCCGTTCAATCACCGAAATCGCCTTGTCATATAACTCGGCGGGAGACAGTTCCGTCTCAAGAAGCACCGCCGCGTTGAGGAAGTTTTTGGTTTCCTGACGAGTGGCTCGATCCGTCGCAGCCGTTCCGACAGCGTCGAACGGCGCGGATTCCCAAACGCTCGAAACGCCAAGCACGCGGCCAAACGCTCGAAGCTCACGAACCGCTGCCGGGAGGTTCCGTTCCGGCTCGATGTTGGAGCCGAGCGAAAGATACGCACGGTTGGTCTGGCGGTCAGGCATCCGCCCGGGTTCTCCGGATCACGACGCCGACCGAGCGGGCAAACCGCAAGGCGGCGGGTTTCTCGATGCTGACCCGCACTCCTTCAACGCGGGGATCGCGCAGGCACAATCGGGCGATCTCGTCAGCCATACGTTCGACGAGGAAGAATCGGGAGTTTTCGACAAGCTCGATCACGTCTTTAGTGATCGTCTTGTAATTCACGGCATCCTCGATCTGGTCGGTGCGGGCGGCCGGCCGCGTATCGACGTCGAGCGAGAGGTTAATCAACACGTCCTGCTTGTGTTCGCGCTCATCATGGTTGATGCCGATGATCGTGCGCAGAAACAGGCCGTTGATGCGGATCTTGTCAGACATCGACTTTGCTCGCCACGCGGCACGCGTTCGTCGCGTGCATCAGCTCATTTTCGGCGCCCGGGCCGGCGCATGCCAGTCCCAAAAAGATGGGCGGCGACGCTTAGACGAGATCTTCGCCGCCGGTCACGCAAAGTACGTCACCGGTCACGAAATCGGAGCGAATCAGATAGAGCACGGCGTTGGTGATGTCGCTCGGCTCGCCGTGCCGCTTGAGGGGTACTTTCTGAGCCAATCGTTGGAGATATTCCGGACCAGCTCCCGGAGGTGGCAGGATCGCGCCGGGGGCCACAGCGTTGACGCGGATGTCGGGAGCCAACTCGATCGCCAAAAGACGCGTCAGCGTCACAATGCCGGCTTTCGTAAGCGTGTAGGACAGATGCCCGGGCACCGGACGAAGGCCGCGCCAGTCGGCGATGTTCACGATCGCAGCGGGCCGTCCGGACTGATGGCGCGCTGCGAACTCGCGGCAGAGGAAGGCCGGAGCTTTGAGATTAATCGCAAAGTGTCGCTCCCAGTCCGAGTCGGTCGTTGTCGCGAGCGTGCCTGGCTGAAAGATTGCCGCGCTGTTGACAAGTATGTCCGCGCGACCGAATCGCTCGTACGCGGCATCGATAACTTTGGGAGCCGCAGCCGCGGGGTTCTCGAAATCCGCACCGACGCAAAAGGCGTCCCCGCCCAGGGCCGTGATTTTCGCCAGCGTGCCCTGCGCTTCATCCGCTGAATGCGAATAGTGCACAAGCACGGACGCGCCAGCGTCAGCCAATGCGAGGCAAATGGCCTGGCCGAGCCGCCGGCCTCCCCCCGTGACGATGGCGACTTGACCGGACAATTCCACGTTGCCGGCTCCGGAGTAGCGTCTGAACCAAGAACCGGCTGGCTGACACCAGCCGCTCGCCGGGGCTCTACTTTGCCCCGAGCACTTTGGCGAACTCTTCTTCGGCGAAACCGATCAACAGGGTCGAGCCCCGCCGAATGACGGGTGCCCGCAGCTTGCCGCTGGGTCCGATAATGTGCGCGAGTAGAGTCTCGTCGTCCGGGGGATCGCGCTTCATGTCAAAGTCGAGGACCTTTTTCCCTTTGGCCACGACGACTCGAGCAGCCTGACGCACGAACTCGAGCGCTTCGGCAGGTTCAAAGCGGACTTTGGAGGCGTTGATCGTCTCCTTGACGGCAAGCTTCTTGCGCTGCAAAAAAGCTTGCGATTTCCCGCAAGTCGTGCAGCCCGGGCGGTGATAGTACCAATCGACCGACGCCATCCTACGGCAGCTCCTTGATGAAGATATTTCGGAAGTACAGCGGGTGATTGTGGTTTTGCAGCTCGATCTGCTCGCGGGGAAAAATCGGCTTTTTGCGATCCCAGTAGTTTTCCATCACCACGTTGTCGGTGACGAGCTTGCCGTTGAGCCAGACAGTGACGCGGTCGCCGACCATCCGAATTCGGAGACTGTTCCACTCACCGATCGGGTTGTCGGCCCGGACGAGCGGGAACCGCTCGTTCTTTTCGTTGTTCCACAGGCCGCCCGAGCCCTTGCCGGCGCCGTGTTTCTGCTGCGAGGGGTCATCGGGATCCCAGATCTGCACCTGGGGTGACCCGCGGAGATAAATGCCGCTGTCGCCGCCTTTGCTGATCTTCCAGTCCACCAGCATCTCGAAATTGCCGTATTGCTTCACGGTGCAAAGCGGGCCCGACAGGTTAAATGCCGCCCCGTCAAACATCAGCGCGCCGTCGACGACCTTCCAGTGCTTGTGCATTCGCTCGTCGGCCTCCTTTTGCTTTTCGGCATGTTCTTCGGCCGACAAGGTGGGACGCAGGTTGGGGTTCAGAACGAGCCCCTTCCAGCCGGTGAGATCCTTGCCGTTAAAGAGCGCTACAAACCCCGCGGGCGGAACATTGAGAGGGTGTTCGGCCGATGGGTCGTCCCCTCGCGTCCCGGGAGCTAGCGCGAGAATGCCCGCGACTGCCAACGCGGCGCGCGCGATCAAGGAGTTAAGAACTCGGTCGTGCATCGTGAGGAACTCCGAAAGATAGTGCCGCCGGGTGAGGGCGGGCCTATGCCAGAATCTCATGAATTGGCTCGGCTTCGATCACGCCGGTGAGCCGCTGATTCAAACCGTTGTAGAAAAACGCCAACTTGCGATGGTCGAAACCCATCGCATGCAGAATGGTCGCGTGCAGATCGCGGATGTGGCGGCGGTTGACGGCCGCCTCGTGGCCGATCTCGTCGGTTTCGCCGTAGCTGATTCCCGGCTTGATCCCGCCGCCTGCCATCCAATACGTGAAGCCTTTAGGGTTGTGATCGCGGCCGAGCGATTGCTGTGACACGGCCTGTCGCCCGAATTCGCCTCCCCAAATCACCAGAGTTTCGTCGAGCAGCCCGCGCTGCTCGAGGTCGGTCAGCAGGCCGGCGATCGGCTTGTCGATCTCGGGGCAGTGGATCTGCAAGTTGTTGTCGACGTTGGAGTGGGCGTCCCAGTTTTCGTCGTTATGGCCTCCGCCATGATAGATCTGAACGAATCGCACGCCCCGCTCGATCAGCCGTCGGGCGATCAAACACTGCCTGCCGAAGGGTCCGCTGCCAAGCGAGAGCTTGTGTGGCGGCTTCGGATCGTGGAGGCCGTAGAGTTCCTGCGTGGCCTGCGTCTCGAGCGACAGATCGAGAGCCTCGGGAGCCGTCGACTGCAATTGAAACGCCAGTTCATACGCGGAGATTCTGGCCTGAAGCTCGGAATAGCCGGGACGCGACGCCAAATGTTCGGCGTTGAGAGTATTAATCGTATGCACTTGGGCTCGCTGCCAGTCTCGATCGATGCGGCTGGCCGGCGAAAGATTGAGGATCGGCTGGCCGGTGGATCGCAGCACGGTGCCCTGGTAAGCCGCCGGCATGTAGCCGCTCATCCAATTGGCCGCACCGGCGATCGGCCCGCCGCGCGGGTCGAGCATCACGACGAAGCCCGGCAAATTTTCGTTAAGCGTCCCGAGCCCGTAATTGACCCACGCTCCCAGACACGGGTGCCCCTGCAGTACCCGGCCCGAATTCATCTGGATCAGGGCCGACGCGTGCGCGAAGGAATCCATCTGCAACGACTTGATGACGGCCAACTTGTCCATTTGCCTGGCAAGGCAAGGCAGTGCATCAGAGCACCACTGTCCCGATTGGCCGTGCCTGGCGAAGCGACGTTTCGACGCCAAGAGAGTTTGCGGCACGACATACCCCCGCCGTACTTCGACGTTGACCGTTTTCCCGTGCCGCTTCTGCAATTCGGGCTTGTAGTCGAACAGGTCCATCTGCGACGGACCGCCGTACATGAACAAGAAGATGCACCGTTTGGCCTTGGCGGCGAACGGAGCAGGAAGCGGCGAGAGCGGCCGATCGAGCGAACGGCTCGGAGGCGTGACGCCAGCAACGGCGCGTCCGCCGAAGAATCCATCGCGGTCGAGCAGGGCAGTGAGCGCGATACCTGTAAACCCGGCGCCAGCCTCCCACAAGAATTCACGGCGGGTCCGTCCGCAGAATCCGCGGGGCTCTCTTCCGGTTTTGTTGGAACCGTCGCTCATCCAGTCACCTGCCGGATTCTATCAGACT
>DASZIA010000650.1:0-125143 GCA_035949535.1 Planctomycetaceae bacterium
GCCAAATCCACCTCGGCTTCCCGCAGCTTCGGGATGATCTGCTCCGCCCCAAATCGCTTCCCAGGCATCTTGCCCTCCTCAATGTCCAGAATGTCGCAGTTTATCACTCAACACCTGGACTCGGTTAAGGGGGGCAGGTCACGACCATCATCGAAAACAATTCTGCAGGAACCCTTGCAGAATGTGGGCAGCAACTCCTCCTCCTCCTCTGGACTTGGGTTGTCGTCGCTCGGTCGGATTCTTTCGGGCGGTTCTTAAATTGCGGGCGTGTCAAATCCTTTTTTGGCTCTCGGCCCTTCAAGGCTAAGCGTGACCTGGCCAAGCGGCAATCGCCGCGCGTCGGACGTTTCCGGCGCGGGGTTTTCTTTATGCAATTTCAATCGCTTCGCTCTCGTCACAAAATCTTCACGTGCGCTAATCCAATAGATGTGGCAGTGTTGAAGGGCTATGAATGATGAGAAGCAAAACTCGGGCAACGGAAGCGTTAAGGAAGGGAATAGCGGAAAGCCGCCGCCGCGACTCACACCGGCTTGGGACGCGCTAAGGCCGGGCGATACGGTTTTTCTAATCGCACCCTCGACGCCTACCGACGACGGAACCGTGCGTTACGCTGCGACCTTGTTTGCCGAAATGGGACTCAAGGTCGCGTATTCCCCTGCCATCACCAATCGTTTTTACAACTGGGGCGGTACTGCCGAACAGCGAGCACAGCAGATCATCGATGCCTTGTACGACCCGAGAGTGAAAGCGATCTATTCCCTTGAGGGCGGGGAGGGTGCAAGCGAGGTGGTTGGCGAGCTAAAGAAACGCGAAGCCGAGCTGCTCAAAGCACCAAACCGCGGCATTCCCCTCATTGGAGCCAGTGATTCAACGTTTCTCCATCACTATCTTGGCGAGCGCGGGATCGTGTCCCCGGTTCAGGGGCCGCCAAGCGCTCATTTGACTGCCAACAGAGGATACATGGTCTACGAAAACGGAACCCTTGCGGCAGTCGACTTGTCCCAGTCCACGAACGACGAAGCGAGAAATAAAGTGGCACAATGGGAGCGAAGCGGTGTCTTGGTCTCACGACCGAGGAGCGAAAAGGAAGCGGCCGTTGCGAAGGCCAATCTCCGGGCGCTCAAGGACTTATTAATGGACGGAGAACCGACGATGCCACGCGTGGAACTTCATGCCGTGAACAACGCGGCGCGGCGAGCGACAAAGATCGAAGGCGTACTGGTTGGTGGTTCCGACCAGATTACGGCGATCGCGCGTTTCACGACGCACGGCGCAAGTGCCCTGCTTAATGCGGCGGCGGGGAAACCGGTTCTTTTCATTGAGGGCAAGAGCCTTGGGGAAATGGAAGATACGCTGACGTTGCTGAGAAAGTCGGGCGACCTGTTACGTTATCAGGCGATCGTCTTCGGCAAGTATTATGCGAATCCCACCCAAACAGAGCCCGAGTTTCCGAAGCATCAGACAGCCGAGATCCTTAAGAGGCTGGGCATCAACGATTCTCTGCCGGTCTTTGAAGGCTTTCCATTCGGGCATGCTTCGCGCGGCGCTGAAATTAAGCCTCTTCCGCTTTATACGCATGCGGTCATTGAGGTGACGCATGGTACGGCCTTGATGTCGGTAGATCGCAGCGGCGCGAAGAAAGACCTGGACTCCCGTGCCGCAAAATCGGTTCAAGCGACCCCGAACGGAGCGGTCCGGAAGGATCGCGGCGCCGTCAGCGCTACGATTGACCTCAGCCAGCCTTGGGCTGGTACCGTCGAGAAGCTGATGGCGACGGACATGTCGGGGAAAGCCGTGACCTTGCATTTCGACATGGATGCGAAACAAGCCGGCAATACGACCGGGGCGATCAATCCGGTTCACTTTTTCATGATGCCGCTAATCGCCAGTCGTAAATTAAAGGATGTCTCTTCAGTCACGATCGCCGCCGATGGCGCATTTTCGCACGATTTCGACAAATGGCTCGCGGATTTCTCTCATCGTCATCTGCCAGGCGTGACCGTAAAGACAGCCGTAGCGGAACCAAATGGGAATAAGAGTGAGCAGCGGGATCAGCCGGTTACCTTAAAAAAACGCTCCCTCGACGCCCTTATCGACCGGATCGCAAGACTGGCTGGGGCCGCGGCAGGATGGGCACGGCGTTGACTTGGCGCGAAGTTCCGCTACAAGCCCAGAATCCAGTCATTTGCGCACCGAACCTTTCTGCTCATAGTGGAACTCCCTGATGTTGCAGGACAAGGTGGAGCCTCGAAGAGGGCGAAAGGAAAATCGGGCAGGATGAGCCGATTTTCCTGTGGCTTCGAGCCGTGTTCGAGCAGCAGCCGGATGCGGACCTTGGCCGGAAACGTAGAATCGAACATGAGCAGGAAGGACCGGAGCCTTTCGTTGCGTTGCAGTGTGCAATCACTACATGAGCGTGGGTCGGTCGGAAGGCCTTTTGGTTTACATAGGTTGATCCTTTCATCCGGTGCCTGTAGTTGTCGTTCCTGCCGGTTCCACGGTTCTTATCGGGGTCGAGACCTACGGCTCGCTCCATGATTGCATCAGGTGCTCCGGTTCCCCATGTCACCAGCGCAGTCTTCGATAGAAGCTGCAGGCCGCCCGTCGGGATCACCGGTGCTTTCGTCCTGGCAAGGGACGCATCCTTCAGGCGACGGATTCCCTGTTGTTCCTCGTTGGCTGTTATGCTGCTGCCGGTTCTGGTTCCGACCAGCGGAACGCCTCACCGGTGAGCCACATCTGGTGCATGATGACCGCGAGTTTGCGGGCCACTGCTATCTTGGCCTTTGCCAGGCAGCTCCGTTTGGCGATCCGCAGTCCCCAGGACTTGAGCGCTGACCAGGACTTCGTTCGTATGAGCAGTGAGGCTGCCGCGTCGAACAGATAGCTACGCACCATGCTGTCGCCCCGCAAGGAGATGCGGCCAGCGATATCACGTTCGCCGGATTGGTTCCTTCGGTTGGTCAGGCCGAAGTACGCTCCGACGTCTCGTGACTTGCGGAAGCGCTTGGGATCGTCAACGGCCGACGTAAACGCCACTGCCGTGATCGGTCCGACACCTGGAATGGTCATCAGGTTGCGGCACGTTGCGTTAGTGTCTGCGTATTCTTGAAAGAGCTTGTCAAGCTCCTGGGTCTCCCGTTCCACGGCCTCCAGCACGCGGAGCAAGGGAGCCACCATCTTCGCCAGTGTCGAGGAGTCCTTGATGATCCCGGCCACTTTGGCCTTGAATCCCTTTTCGACGCTATGAGAGACGACGAAGCCGTGGGTCTTGAGAGCGCCGCGAATCTGGTTTTTCAGGTCGGTACGCATGCCGACGAGCTGTGCACGCTCGCCGAGCAGCGTGCGGGACCTGGTGGCTCTTCATGCTCTTGACCTTGACCTCCTTGAAGACCTTCGTGCGCACGAGCTGGGCAATGCCGCGAGCGTCGTGCTTGTCGGTTTTGTTGCGCTGTTCCTTGAGCGTGTTGTAGGCATGGCGGGCCTCGATGCACACCACTGGAAGCCCGTTGGCATCGAGTTGATGCCACAGGTACGGGCTCAGCGCGCCGGATTCCATGCCGATCAGCTCGGCGTCCGGCGCGTGGCTGCGGATTGTCTCGGCGATGGCCTCGGGCGTAGTGGGGCATTTTCCCTCCCATATGCGCTTTCCTTCGCTATCCACTACGCACAGGTGAGTCATTGACTGCGAAATGTCGAGTCCGACATAAAGCTCCATAAGCATCTCCATTCGTTTGGGTTGTGATTGCGGCGGTGGCCCACCCACCGTCAGAAACCGTTTACAGCGAATGGGGCACGCCCGCAATTACACAATGTCACAAACACTGCTGCCCGAAAAATCCCGTCCAGTGGCGGACTTCAGAGCTGTCATCGTCGGAGGGAGGAGGTCTGAGGGAGGTTGGCTTTGGTCAGGAATGCGAATTCTTGGCCAACAGGGCGGGGATTTCTCGCGTTTAGACTGCTCGCGCAATTAGCTACAATTGAATCGGGTGACAAATTGTGGACTCGGTTATGAACCAATTCAGACCACTGTTGTCCGAGAACGGAAAAGTGTGCAGCTTCTCGGCGGAGTACCCGAGTGATGAATTCGCATATGAATTCCATGAAGGTTTGGGCGTGGGGATCGTAGCGACCCTCCGCGATTGTGGCCCGCCGGCTCCTCCAGGCGGCCACGTACACGGCTTGCGGAACGAGACGGAACGTACCGTGATTTTCGGACTAAACGGTGGCGGGAAACACCCATGAAGGGATCAGCCATCGGAGTTTGCCTCGGCTTGATCCTGGCGATTCATGTCGGGGTGCTCGCGTGGGGAGCTCGCGCGCAATCTCCGACCATCGATGAGATTGCCTATCTGCCGGCCGGCCTGAGTCACTGGCAGCTTGGGAATTTCGAGTTGGCGAACGTCAGCCCGCCGCTCATTCGGACCATCGCTGCGACTCCATTACTGGTCGTAGGCGCTGAGACGAATTGGCGCGAGCTGCTTACCCATTTGCCCGGAGCCCGCATTTCGCATGCGGTCGGCTCAGATTTTGTGCAGGCCAACGGCCCGCGTTCGCTTTGGCTCTTCACCCTCGCGAGGTGGGCGCTGATTCCATTGAGCGTGCTCGGAGCGGTTTGTTGCTACCTTTGGGCGCGCGATCTCTCCGGTCCCGGCGCGGGACTCTGCAGCGCCTGCCTGTGGTGCTTCTGCCCCAATGTTCTGGCCCATGCGCAGCTCGTGACCGCCGACGCTGGCGCGACGGCACTGTGCGTCGCTGCCGCGTACATGTTTTGGCGATGGCTGAAATCGCCGACCTGGGTGCAAGCACTGCTTGCCGGTATCGCTCTAGGACTCGCCGAGTCGGCTAAAACAACACTTTTGGTCCTCGTCGTTCTTTGGCCGCTTCTCTGGCTAGCCTGGAATTGGCCCACGCGGCGATCGACGTCGCGGACGCAATGGAAACGGGGAGCAGCCCAAATCGGTTTGATCCTGGTTTTGGCTTGGTACGTTCTCAACTTAGCCTACGCATTTGATGGATCGTTCAAACGGCTCGACCGGTTTGTTTTTGTGAGCAGGACGTTCACGGGAGATCTCAAAGCAGGCGCCATCGGGAATCGCTTTACGAAAAGCTGGCTCGGTGCGATTCCGGTCCCTTTTCCCGAGCAATACGTGCTCGGTATCGACTCGCAGAAGCGGGACCTGGAAAACGTAGATCCCACTTATCGTGGCGGACCGTACCGTTCTTATTTGCGAGGTGAGTGGAGCAATCGAGGCTGGTGGTACTACTATTTGTATGCCATGGCGGTTAAAGTCCCGCTCGGGACGTGGTTGGTGATTGCAGTCGCCATCTGCTGGCGGCCACGCGCGGCGGTAGCCGGGCTCGCGAACTGGCGGGACGATCTGGTTCTTCTCGCGCCGCTTGTCACGATCCTGGCGTTTGTCAGCTCGCAAACCGGCTTCAGCATGCATTTCCGCTATGTGCTGCCGATTTTGCCGTTTGCCTTCATTTGGATTTCGCAGTCGGTTCGCGCCACGTTGCCGCGGTCACTGACCCGGAATCTCGCAATCGCCGCTGGGCTCGCTTGGTCGATCGCCAGCAGTCTGTGGGCGGCGCCGCATCACCTGTCCTATTTCAACGAATTGGCCGGCGGCCCCTTCGGCGGTCATTTTCATCTCACAGAGAGTAATATCGATTGGGGGCAGGATCTCCTCTATTTAGAGAAATGGATCGACGCACATCCAGAGGCCCTACCGATGCACGTAGCATACCTAGGTCTCTTTCCTCCGAAACTCGCGAGAATCGACTTCCCGCCCCCTGTGGGGTCGCCGGCAAGTGGATCTGGCATTCCCGCTGCGCCGGAGCTGCGCCCTGGCTGGTACGCGATCAGTATTGGATACGTGCAGGGCAATCCGTACGGTGGTGAACGGCATCTCGAGTATTTTCAGAAGTTGAAACCGACTGCATTTGCCGGGTATTCAATTTATCTTTATTACATTCCCACAGCCGGTTGAGAAGAACGATGACCAGTAGAACCGCCCGCAGTGCGACCACAACTTGGGCCTGACAACGGACCGTCGAAATGAAGGAGGGCCTTTCGATGCGCGGCCCTGAATGGACTGTTCCCATTATCGCAACCGACCGCCCACCGTTATCTCTCGAAACGTCCTCCAGTCAATGACGACGACCCCGCACCGGCAAATCCACTCCCTCATCTCTTCGGACGTAAACACCCGCAAGTCGGCCTCGCGGCGATCTGCGTTCGGCGCATGCATGGGTCCGACCGGCCCATACGCGCAGTGAATGATGAATTCGGTGACACCCGGTTTCAGGTTTGGCAGTGCGGCTAGGTAGTGTCTTCGTTTTTGCTCGGGTGGCAAGTCGTAGCTCCTCGAGTCGATATCATTGAAGACCGGCATGCCACGCGATCGAAGCTTCTCCACTCCTTCGCGATAAGCGGTAATGATCTCCGGATCGTCGGCGAACGGAACTTCGGCAGAAAGATGCTGGACGTAACGGATGGGGATGTTGTAGTCGAGTGAAAGTCTCACATAAAGCCGCAGCAGATCGGCACGTTGGAATAGGACGAACATGTGATGGTCGAGGTGGCTGACGCGGATGCCTGCGGCGTGCGCCTTGTCGATTTGCGCGCGCAGTTCCATTTCCGCTTCATCGATCTTCGCGTGTTGTGCCGTCTCTTGGGTCGTTTTCCAGAAGAATCCATCCGGGTCGAGTAGGCTCGGCACCTTCTGCTTGGCGGAAACCGGGCCCCAACGGAAGCTGTCCGTGTCGCAGTTGAGTGTCAGGTGAATGCCAAAGTCCCGTTCCGGCTTGGCCGCAGCGTAGTTCGCAAACTCGGCAAACGCGGGACAGGGCACCATGATGCTGCATGAAGAGACGGTTCCCCGTTCTAGCGCCTCGATCGTTGCCGCGTTGACGGAGGGATACATTCCCGCGTCGTCGGCATGGATGACGAGATATCGCTCCGGCGGCTTGGGCAGCACGTCGCGAAGGACAATCGCTCCCGCGATCAAAGCGACCGTCAACAGGGCGGGGACCAGGGCTCGCATCAACTCACTTCGATCGGCCAGCTGCCGATTCCGCGCCGACGAGGCAGCGTTGATTCCAGCGCGGCAGAACGGGACAATAAAGGCCTTGGCCTGCAACAATAACCATTTCCAGGGTTAAGTAGAAGTCAGTCACAGCATCGCTGTAAAGGTGCCATTGCGATGCAAAGCCCCACGTCGGACGACAAACCACTCTTGACAGTCATCATGCCTGTCTTCAATGAATCCCCGACGATCAACGAGGTCTTGCGCCGAGTATTGGCGGCACCATACACGAAGCAAATCATCGTGGTCGATGATGGTTCTACGGACGGAACCGAGGCAATTCTGTCGAAATGGGAAGAGCAATCAATTATCGAAGTTTTTTGCCATGAGCGGAATCGGGGCAAGGGTCGAGCCATCCGCACCGCACTTGAACGCGCCCGCGGCCAGTTCGTAATCATTCAGGACGGGGATCTTGAGACGGACCCCCAGGAGTACCCTCTCCTAGTTGAACCTCTCTTGGAGGGACGTGCCGACTTCGTCATTGGCTCGCGCTTCCTGCGCGGGGCTTACTCGCGTCAACCTGCAGCGCTGGCTTTTCGAATGGGAGTGCGTTTGCTGAATTTTGCTGTTTGGCTCTTGTATCGGGTTCGGGTATCCGACGAAGCCTGTTGTTATAAAGTCCTCCCCTGTGCGATCCTGAAGGCTATGGACCTGCAATGCGAGCGGTTCGAGTTCTGTCCTGAGGTCGTCGCAAAGGCCGTTCGGATGCGCCTTCGCATGAACGAAGTCGCAATTCGTTATTCCCCCCGAACTGCAGAAAGCGGAAAAAAAGTGCGCTATCGCGACGGCCTTTGCGCGCTCTGGTGCCTCTGGAAGTTGCGGAACTGGAGTCCGACACCAAATCGGTCTGCAACCCAGTCATCGGTTTGAAAGAAATTCCCTCGGTCATGAAATAGCCCTCGCGAAAACAGGGGGTCTCGACCGGCGTCGAGTGACCTCTTTGGGGCCTGGACCCCGTCATTATCGCTCGGCTACCTCCAATCGGGGCTCCACCCTGTGGTGATCATGTGAGGATTGCGGCCGTCCTTGCCAATTGCCCAGATCGCCAAACCGAGCTGTTTTTTCCCTGCTAGCTTTTCTCGATCATCTCCATTGGCCAGGTATCGCGAAAAGAGGACTTCCTCGCCGTCGGGCGACCAGCAGATTGGCCCACGGAGTCCGTCTGAGTCATCCATAATTGTCGAGAAGCGACCCGTCGCAACATCAAGCACAGCGAGCTTTCCAAGATAACGCATCCCATTGGATCGCTCGAACTCATTGTCGTTCGGCGCGTACATTTTGTCCCGATCGGCAAACTCCACGGCGATAAACTTGCCATTGGGTGAATAGCGCGCCTTATTGAGGGTCGCGATGTTTTGTACCCTCAAGCAGCAGCCTCAGAAATCGCGGTGCTTGCATCGCAGCCCATCCGCCTCTCGTCAATGCGGGACTACGTGACCGCTCCGCTAAAGCGACGGTCAGCTCGAACTGTAAAATGTCTCCAGGTCCCGGCGGCGCCGCGTCGAAGCGTCGCCGACCTAAGAGCAACCGCTTTCCGTCTGGGGACCAATCTAACGCCACCAGAATACCAGGCTGCTCCAGAACGCTGCTGTGAGCCGCCGAGGCCACAGATGCCGATTTCGGTGCTGCGAAGCGAGCTTCTGAGAAAGCCGTGCCCATCGTTACCGCCGAACAGGATCGCAAAGGCAAGAAATCGACCGTCCGGAGACCACGCAAAGCTCTCGTCGCAGTCTGGATTCACCACTCGACGCCACACCGCCTCAATTCCCCCGGCGTACAGCATGTAACGTACACTGCCCTGATACCGTTCCTGGGGACTGCCTTGATCACTCGCCCAGCTTGCAAAATACTCACGATTGACACTTTGACGAGTCCAATGCGGGTCGCGATGGAGAGTCGTACCCTCTATGACCGTCGGGACGTTAGCAATACGCGACAAGCAGTTCAGCCGCGTTCCCACATAGCTTTATCTTACTTCAATGAGGCTGCTGGTGGTCCTCGCAACGGTGCTGACCATTTGCTTGATGCGAACATCGATTAGGACAAGACCTCTTTTTCCTCAAGCGCTGGTATGTCGCACATCCGCTCGCCCGACCACTCTATCTTCAGTAGTTCGGTTTTCCCTCAAATGCCCCTGACCTTGTTGGCATTGAAAGTCGACCGATGCCGCGCCTAGAGTAGCCCCCGAGCGGGGTCGGGGTAAGTCCCCCGTTAGAATCCGGCTGGTACGCGATCAGTGTCAACGACTTGTATTCCTATATGCACTTGAGCACCGAGAGACCATGGTTCGAGTACTTACATCATGAACATCCAGAGCCATGCGTCGGCTACTCGATCCGCGTATATCATTTAACAGCAAGTGATGCGCGTCGATTGAATGCAATTGCCGCAAGGAATGCTTCCAATGCGGCAATGAAGAACCTAAAGTTCTGAGAGCAACGAATGCGATGTCTGCCAAGGCGCACCGGGTGCACCGCGATATGAAAAGCCTTGCGCTCATCATAGGTCGCTGCTAGGTTGTGGTTGCGACCAATGGTCACCGTGTGAACTCGCGTGCTTCCGGGACTCGATTGCCGCTCGTCGCCTGTCCCACCAAACAAACAGGAGCCAGCACAGCAAAACCTGTGTAATATCGATGACCAGCGGCTGATAAGAACCAAAAACGGGTGGGAATGACGAACCGAAGAGCCGCTGGGCGAAGTTTTCCCATGGCAAAAGAAAGTAGCAAGTCCAGGCAGCCAGCGGATATCGCCCAAAAACTGAGAAGGGATACACAAGTCGTCGAAATTGCCAGACCTCTGTCAGCTCGACTAGTCCCGCGAACACGAAGTAGCAGAGTCCAGCGGTAAAGAGCGTGAAGGACGCATTCCAGAGGTGCTTGTTGATTGGAAACCAGACGTCCCAGAGGAGCGCGAGATTGAGACCGGCGATTCCGCAGATTGCCAGAATGACAACCTGGCGTTGGATCGAATACTTGCTAAGAAGAATCTGCCCCTGAAGCAAACCCGAGAGGCAGGTGCCATAAGCCATCACGGTCAATCCGCAAAGGGTGACGAGATCTTCATCGAAGTGGCGGAGACTCGCAGAGTGCCAGGCAGTTCCGCCGGTTGCGACCACCAGCAAATGCTCGACATGCTGTAGGGCGTTACCTTCAGCCGAGTAGTTGCCCGAGCCATAGCCAGGGACTGGCAGAAGCGCCATAAATGCCCAGTTTCCAATAAGAGCAAGGACAAATGCGATGAGTTGACCTCGAAGGTTTAAAACGGCAAGCGAAAGGCCGGTGAGCACAATGCAAGCGCTCAAGAGGAAAAAGACATGAGCAAAGTAAATCTGCGTGAAAGGTACGGAGAACCCGCCGTAAAGAAAAAAGGCGTAGAGCCAGAGAAGTGCGCCTCGCAGTAGGACTCGACCGACGAATCGCGTAGTGGGCTCGCCCAGGCTTCGGCGACGCTCGTGCGACAGCGTCATTGAAGCCGCCAGCATGATGATGAATGCGGGGAATCCCCAGTCGAGAAAGTGAAATCCATTCCACTCTGCATGGGCAGTTTGTTCGGCAACGAGTCGCTGGGTCTCGGAGGCCGGTAGTTGCCCCAACGCCCGAGTCCAACTTGGCGTCGTCGTCGCAAACGCTACGAATAGGACAAGGCCACGTGCTACATCAAGCGCGGGTCGCCGTCGAGCAAGTCGAAGGGACTCAGCGTCCGCGGTTTGACTTTGTCCCGGCGTTGGTCCTGTGACCTCGGGAGATTTCAAAATTGACATGTATCGACTGCCAACACTGAGTCGCCAGTGGTCGACACGCGCCAGCGGTTTTCCGTGCGCAGTCGCTGCCCCGTCTAACCGCGCGGCTCGAAGAGTGCCTGAATCATGACGGAGCCCCGTTCGCGTGCGACGATACTCTCGGGGTACTGCCACATCTCTTAGCCCATATTAGTCGGTCGTTTGGCGAACAGCAACAGGCTGCCGTCTGGCTGATTCCCGTTCCATTTCGCACGCTGCACGCACTGCGCCCTCGTTTCAGTCTTTCGAGGCACAAACGCAGGGAGCATGGAGGACGGCGTAAACATGGCTAACGTCCTTGACACGGTTGCCTGGTGCGCGTTCCAATAAGCCCAGCTTGGTTTCAGCGAACGGCATGGCGATCGCGCGAAGCCTTCGCCCATGCCTGATATCGACGGCGGTTTCAGCTTATTCACGTGGCTTACTGAAAAATCGACATCGTTCGATTCGTGCGATCTTCCCCGTGTCGTGACTCATTTCGGGAGGCAATCCGATGCCTCCGTCTGCGACGTAGGGCATTCTGCTAACGTTGCGCTTCCGTCTGACGCGGAGGCGTGGATTAAATTGGTCTCGGCCACGCCGGGACCGCCGAGCAATGCTTCCGTGGCTGGGCACCCCCAGCGAAGCGGCTGGGGCGTCCGGCGTGATCATGGCGGCATTTCCCAGCACATTGGGTGAAAAAGACCACAGAGCCAAGGCGAGTATTCCTGCCGACGAACCGTAAAGAACTCGTGCCCCATCGGTAAGTAACAAAACCGCCAAGAGCACTGACCGGTACGCAAGTCCAACGGGCGAGTGTGAAATAGAAGAATCCCCTCCGGCCATTGATCTCACAGAAGCGACTTCCCACTGAAAACTCGGAGCGTGAAAGCGGAGCTTCGTCGAAGGCCGTCCAGTCGGTTTGCACGTCGAGAAACAAGAGCGGCACGGCCGCAAGCGTTCGCACGAGGGGTGGATTGACTCGATACAAATCGAATCGACCAAGTTTCCAGTGGCTGAGGCCCGAGGCGAGGTGGCCCACCTCATCCAGACTCGGACTATTGCGAAGCCCAATCCATGCGAGCATCGAGGAGTGGAAGATCAAGAGTGCGACGACCATGCAGGCAGTCGACGAAATGCGGCGCTCGAGTTGCGAGTCCGACGACAGGATCATCGTTAAGACGCGGCGAACAAGAGATTCTGTCTGGCATCGCCGGGACTGAATCTGGCACACCCGATCAGCCTCACTGATACGCTAAATCGGAAGATTCTGTCAGCCCGGTAAGCGCACGGTTCACCACGCAACTGGTAAGTGGCGCGGTCACAATATTGCCAGATTGTACAGCTCCCGTTACGTTGATGGTAGGTATTACGATAGGAAAGCACAACAGGTGACGGACTCGACACCGCAAAAGCCGTGCGTCGCGGAGCCAGACCTAGGGACGATCGTTGGGTTCTTGGCCGGCGTACCGAATGGTTGTACGTCGCACGGACCTTGTCGGCGGCCACTTCGGGGCGTTCTCCGACTTGTGTAATAAGCTCCAACATTGTTAGTGCAACAATTTCGCTCAAGGAGACCGTAAGGCAGACCACTGCGTTCATTATTCGGGCTCGAGCGCGAGCAATGGACCAAGGAACTCACGATACCGTTCCCATCGCGCAACGGATGCTTCGTATAGCGGTCTGCGCACTTGACAGCGACTCGCCGTGTTTACCCAACGTTCCGTTTCATGAAACCGTACACAAGCTTCCTCAAAGTGAAGCCCACAGAAATCGCACAACTCTGTAATCAGATGAAGTGGTTGCGCGACGACTTCTTCATACGACACGTCCAACATTGCCAACTCTGGTAAGACAGCTCGCCAATGTTTCATTATCCGTCGGTACTCACCATACACATCCGCCAGATGGGTCAAATTCGTTGTGTACGCGAGGTTCTCGAAATACTGCATGAAACAGGACAGACACGTATCAATTGCGTGACGTCGACAATGAATAATTCGTGCCCGAGGAAAAAGGATGCCGATTAGCCCGAGATCCCAGAAGTCTTCCGGCATTTTGCTGATTATTCGCATGGCTCCTCCCCCATCTCTCCGACGTTGATCTACAATTGCTTGAGAAACCGCACGCACAATCTTCGGTGTCAACGAATCAATACACCATGGATAGTTCTTCCTGCTGCGCAGTCGCCAACGTAACGTTTGCGTGAGACCTATCACATCGGGGCGCTCTCCTAAACCGCAAGCCGCGGAATGTGAACTTAAGATGTGCTCAACGAGCGTTGTTCCGGACCGCGGCATGCCGACGATGAAAACCAAAGACTCGTCGTCGCTACCGTACCGCGCAAGCGTCGAGATCCGCTCTTTGGTAAATACCTGACTTCGCCCGTCTACCTCTCGTCGCAATTTAGACGGAGGCGGTTGCGCGACTTGCCGTGCCCGCAGGTCATTCGCTAGGAGAAAGTGAGTAAATGCTTCGGCCGATCGTCGACTTCTGTCGTAAAGATGTCCCAGCGCGTAGTGTAGAGCCGGCCGCTGCTCCGTCTGTAGCAAAGAGGAGCCAGATAAATCGATTAACGTCCGAGCCACATCGCTCGCGGAATCAAGTTGATTGTCCGATTCGACGAGCCCCCAATAGGCGGTCGTTTCGTGCGGCATCAGCTCGAGCACGTTTCGCAGCACGGAAATCGCTTCAGCTTTACGTCCGAGCGACTGCAGAAAGTCGGCGAGCCGGAACATGCAGTGGACTCGGACAGGTAACGTCGGCGCCAATTCGATTGCACGTTGAAAAGACGCTTGAGCTTTCTCGGGCTCGAAAGTCTGTGCAAGCACTTGTCCAAGGCGACGAAAGATTCCCCAGCAACTTGGAAATCGCTGCGCCGCGGCAGTGAGCGTATCGCGCGCGCCGTGAAAGTCGCCCCATTGCGTCTGGCAGTCGGCAGCGCGACAGGCATGAAATGGCCGCAACGACGAACACAATATCACTTGAATTGTGTTTCGGCCAGCAGGTCTATTGCCACTTTGGTAGTGCGCTCGTGCCAATAACAGTTGGACCAGGACCTCGATCCTCGGCGCCTTCGCTAAAAACCTTATGAATCGCATTGCCCTTTGGGGTTCACCAGCACGAAGGTCTTTGGCCGCAGTACGAACACAAATGCCAATCAGCCGCCGGTTAACTTGCTCAATTGAGAGTCGCATATGTTAAATTAGTGATAGTCGTTTATGTTAGATTATGTGCTTGGCCACCGCTCGCACGCGAGTGTCGATCTGCCGTCAAGCGAGTCGACCTCGCACCGGCTCGGGCACCGCACATCTGGCAGGGCGTCGTGCTCATGTCAATTAACGTGCCGCTAGTGACTCTGATCACGCTACTGCATACTCAGACTGGCATCCATCGACTTCGCTGCTCCGGCACTCTTACGCGGACGGCGCGATGCGACTTCCTGTCAGCCGGCAAGCTAATGTCAACTATCCGTTCTCGGGCGGGCACGCATTTCTCAAACGTAAATTGCCTCTAAACCAGAGCGCAGTCACACCCACAAACACAAATAGAAAACCAAACGTCGGCATAATACAGCGGTAGCCCTCCATGAATGCGACTTGAAAGACAACTATCCCTCCGAGTGTGATTGTGGGCATCAGTAGCGCGGCGACATCACGTGAGGATACTCGGACGTCGCGTGGATATCTGTGCGACCTGCCACACAAAGTGAGCAGTGTTGCGACAGCGAGCACGACTAGAAGCTGGGTGCCGTGTGGCACCTTCACTCCGACGGCATAGATACGATCCCACCAGCCGGTGTGCAAATACGGAGTCTCATGGAGTTTCTCGCATTCCTGTTTTTGGGCGTCGATGCCGAGGACGTACTGCATGGGCAATGGGATCCGGAGACCCGCCCAATATGGCGCTCTGAAGCGATTTCCTGGCGCGCCGGTAGGAGTCCTTCCGGACATACTACTGCTGACAAATGTATAGTCACCAAGGCAGGAAAAGGTCTGATCGCAAGCATATCCAATGTTAAGGATGCAGAGGGCAGCAAGCAGACTCGCCGTAAGTTGACTCACTTGGACACAACATGTGACTCGGTGGCCTACGACCGGCGATGACGTCTCGCGTCGATCGTTCATGGAGAGCCACAGAAGCCAGAGAAAAGGATATATCCCAAAGAGTATGATCCACATCGACTTTGTGAGAGCGGCGATGCCGAGTAGCACGCCGGCCGCAAACACTCGATGCCAAGAAGGTCGCTTCAACCAACGCCAGAAGAGATAACTGGCGCCCAAACCGAACGACGACGCAGCACAGTCCGGTGTTATCAAGCCGCCATGAGCCAGTATGTTAGGATCGAAACACCACAAAGATAGGGAGAGAATGCCAGCGAGGCTGCTGGCCCACAATGCTCGGGACCACAAAAAGCAGAACAAAGCGCCTATTAAACTGAATGGAACACAAACCCAGCGCGCAACGAGAATCAACCAAAGCGATCGCGTGCCGTTCGCGGAGACGAAAGCTCGACCGGCTGCAAACTCCGGACGCTCCGCTGGGCCAACATCGTGGCCGCTCCACTCGTCATTATAACCCAATGCCATCACTGGCAAAGCCGCAACCATCGGCACAAGCGGTGGATCAACGCTATTAAGGTCGGGGTGCCGGGATCTCCAGTGAGCAATTCCAGCAACGAGGTGCGCCGGTTCGTAGAATGTCGGGCTTTGCCGCGTCAGGGAATAGGCGATAAGTCCGGCGTGAGCCACCAAGAGCACTAAGACCGCGCCCCACACAATGCCGCCGTGGCGCTTAGGTGAGTGGATGGTAACCTTGTTGTGGGGGACTTGGGGTAGACTCATGGCTGTACTTTGATGTCATCAAAAGTGCGTGTCCGCCCCACGCGTCGGAGATGACGCCAGCGAGCGCCGAATGGTAGTAGTCCCAGGACGATACCCACAGCGACTGCGAGCAGAAACGTTTCTAATCTTTGAGAGATGCTACGTTTGTACCGCGCCAGGTCCGCAAGGTCGGTGTGTGCACGAAGATAGGAGACGACTTCGTCGAGCTGATCTTGGCCTCCTGGAGACACCTGCCGAAAGCGACTCCCGCCCTCATCAATCACAGCGCCCGGCCTAAGTTTAGGCACGAACAAATCGCTTGAAACGTCTGAACCAAACTTGTACTCCACTATCCGAGTAACCGAGCGTCGGGTCATGACTGGCTGGTGTTGGGAATCTCCGATCCCAAATTGAGTTTCCTCGAATTCCACTGGCATCCATAGACCTGGATCGACTTCTGCCACCCTCGTCGCGATGATACGCCATCGAACTTGGCCTGTCCGCTGGTCGGACCACTGCCTTTGGAGGACGCACAGCTCCTTGTCCTCTGCGATCCAGATTTCGTCCTGTCCGGTCGAAGAAGTGATCTTGGTGCACCATTGGCCATTAATTTGCTGACGCTCCTTTGTCCGCTTGTATCCTGCGTCTTTAATCGCCGCTCCGACAATAAATATCAGTTTCTTTGTTAGATCGCGCGGCGGCTGATAATCCGACAAGGGCCACACAGGCAGGATGAAAAAAAGTCCATCATGGCTGAGGAAGTCTGGAATCTCCGATCCCTTTGTCAGGGTAGAAGTCGAATACCGCCGGTTAAAGTCATGATTAAAGGTTTCTTGCCCTTGGTGGAGGGTCCACTCCAGGTTAAAGGGCTCGTGTAGCCACGAATCCGGCCCAAGATTGTCATCGTGCCCATTCCGGAAATAGATATCTCCAGGCGCGGCCGCAGCGATGATGCGTTGCAGGCCCAGCCGAGTGCTTGCGCTGGCACCTGGCTCGTAATACTGCCATTCCGATTTGAGGTGAAACATCCACCTGCGTACATCCTCCCACTTCTTGAAACGAGACGGCGAGCCTCTCGCGGGAGTATCTACCGCCACCGCATTCGGAGGTACAAGCCCAAAGGCGCACCACAATATGCCGCCGACCGCCACAGCCCTTCGCAAAGGGCGCTCCATGTTCCAGCGTTTTAGTCCTGCGCGATGTCTCAACAACTCACAACCCATCCCTGTCTGGCAAAAAGATGGCCCAGATCGGCGGCCGTCCTGAAAGGAATCCTTTTGGGTGTTATTCACTGGCCCGCGCTGGAAAGACTTACGAACGCACTTTGCTTTTCCGGCTACGTGCTGGCGTCGGCTCCAGAAATGGATTCGGGGCGGGAATCTTCCAGCAAGAGTTCGTCGTCCACATCTCCCGCGCGTCCGGCTCAAGTTCAACTGATTGAGTGGCTTTTGAACAACCGCGTTGCGTGCTGATGCCCTAGGCGCATGATCTATGACAGTACCACGGACAGCGGCCCCTTGGGATTGAGCGCTCGATCGGCTTCTTCTTCAACTACTGCCGACTAGTTGTGCGATACTCGCTCCAGGCAGAAGAATCATCAAGTTACCGCGATTGAAAATACCGCCAACACACTACTTCCCTCGCGATCGCAACAACCAACGGCGCCCCGCGTAAAACACCCCTAGAAGAAGAAGCACGATTAAATTGACGATCACCAGAATCCGACGCGGAGACCCCCCTTTGACTTCTTCTGCAGCGCGAGTCAATTCCTTCTCGTCTGCTGGCTTCCGATACACAATTTTCCCATCCGGAGAGTTTTGTGCGCTTGCCGTACTGCGCTCAACAACCACAGAGCCAGGCCCATACGCAAGCTGGAACGAAACGCCCTCAGGGCGCCCTAGCGACAGTTTCACCAGGTGAATCACGGTCGTCATCGTGGGCTCCTTGCTCGACCCATTGGACAACTGCGCAGCCCGGGCGTAATCCCGCTGAGTGCAACGACGCGGTAACCAGAGCTGGGCCTGCGGAAAATACTCGAAATCGTCGCAGTCAACTGTCTGTATCAGCCCACCATCTGAAGTCCGGTCCTCAGAGTGCTCAATGCAGTACCCCTTGTCGGAAACCAACGTCATTTCCACTCGTCGCATCGGATCGAGGGACCTCGTTTTCTTCAGCTTGTCAATCATCCGCTGGACGCCTGGTAGATTGGCGCCGCCCATTTGCTTAGCGGCCAAATCCAGGTCGAGACCCTTCGCAAACGCGACGACAGGATCTGGTATTTCAAATCGCAGTGCGACCTTATTCTTATCGGCGGACGCGCTTGTCAATTTGCCAGTTGTCGCGTATTGGATCACGAGTGAGTCCAAGGGAGGCGTTCTCCACTTACTCACCGTTGGAGGAAGTCCAAATCCTGCGGCTCTTAGATAGGGAACATCGATTGTGCGGGCCGCTGCAGCTCCATCTCGTGGATTATCGCCCAGCAGTTTTTCGACGCTCGACGTGCCCTTGTCGCTGCTCTCCCCAATATAGAACACGTGACCATCATAAGCCATTTCGCGAGTAATCCCCAGATTGTTAGGAGGCGCCGGGGGAGCAGAATAGCGATAAAAGAAATGATCACTATCTAACACGCAGTAGCCTTCTGCGTCGGGCCTTCCGTCTTGATGCACAGAGTAGCTCACGCTACATGTGCTAAGAGACCCTACAGACCGTGCCAACGTCTGCGTGCAGTCTTGCGGTAACGCCTGGGCCGGGCGCACCGCGGGAGTCGGAGCAGGTTGTGCTGACCCATCCTTATCTTCCAACGGGGCGTACACGTCGAAGCACAACGACCTTAGGACAACTGTTGCTATCGAAAACACGGTCCGTGCAAGGGCGTCAACCATAACCTCGCCTCCGAGTGCACCACATGGCAAGTGCAATTCCTAGCGTTGTCCCAAGAAAGATGTCAATGGAGTGACTAGGTTCCGTCGCGGGGAAGAGACAAATGGCACTCCATTGGCGCAGAAATGTCTCGCGAGGCATCCTAAGAATTGTGGCGGACGCCCCATTGAAGCAGATCACGTTTTTGTCACGAACAAACAATAATAGATGGAAGGCGCCCGTCGAGGGATTATCTCCATAAGTATGAACGATAATCGGTAACGGAATGCGCGTAAGGTCATCCGGGGACAGCTGGCGGACGGATAGCTGACATCCGAGCTTGGACGCCAATGAGGCCAAGTCGGCCAGTGTATTGGGCGGCGCCGGTCCCGTCGTCCTGCTCAAGCACGCCTCGTAGCTGTAAGGGCAGCCACGGAGCTGGAGTAGTACATACAACGCATTGATTCCACTATGTTGCGCGTCACGCCAAATATCGGAGGCTGCAATATTTCGGTCCATCCGCGCGCGGGCAACCGCGTCACCACTTGAAATGGGACGCGCTGATGCGCCGCAAATGAGGACTGAAATGGTTAAACGAAGAAAACTGCGCATAGGTTCAGGGACAATCGGAGCATGGCGCGAGCGCGCTTACAGGGCACGGCGACGAGGAGCGAAATCGGAGCACGTTAGCCTGGCGCTCGAATTGACGCGATGGCTTTCGCGTGGAGTCGGCGGTAATGCAAGGTTGCCATTCGAAGCGCGAAGAAAACATTGGTTGCGAGCAAGGCCCAACCGAGTTGTCTGCTGGTGGAAGTAGCCACGACGAGGCGTTCGAACAATGATCGTTTGGGAACTAGCGCAAATCCGGTCAAAGTCCTGGCGGCGCGTGCCCGTGGAATAAAAATGCGTTCACCGGTTGTGCCATCCAAAACATCTATTGTGTCGACTGTGACGTGATAGACTACGAAAAAATGGTGTCCGCCAGGACTGACAAATTGAACAATCGCCGGCAGCGCCATCAGGTCAAAATCGTCCGGCTGATAACGGCGGATCTCGGTTTTGAAGCCGATTGAATCGCATGCCTTGCAAAGTTGCAGCAAGGACGCGCCTTGTGGTCCGCATTCGATTTCGGCGGTCAGTCGGCCTTCCACCGGCCTACCACAAAGAGTGAGAAACATTAACAAGGCATTCGGCCCGCAGACGACCGCCGAACGCGGCGGCCCATCATCAGGCATACGGCCGAGGCATTGACGTGCGTCAATCCAGATTAACAGACCACACAGAGTCGTTATGATCGTCCGGGCTTCAATCCACGCGACGTGGACGTCCACAGCGGATGAGCCGCTCCTCGCCATCTCCTTGACCTTCGTACGCCGCTCCTGGCGCTCACGCTCGCTCGCAATGCGACCTCAAGGCGTTACGGGAAACAGCGCGCATCGAGCCGCATTTGATTTCGTGGCCCTTCGGTTACTCCGCGATGAGACGAATCCCAATAAGCCCTGGAAGAACCAGCCGACCATACTCCCTTGGCCGAAGATCAAAACCGTTGTGCTCGGAGTGGGGAGTGGCATTGAGGTCAGATGATCGGCTGGACTCTTCGACTAAACGGCTAGCCTCCTGTTACACATGCAACGATCTTGTTGGGCTGAGGCGGTATAGTCGTACCGCAGTTGTTGGAGCTATGGCAGTTTAGTTGACTGTTGCACAGGAGTACAGAACCACTAGAGCTCTGGCTGGTATGGAGGGGGCCAGCCGCCGGAAAACCCTTTTGTAAGCAACCTCTCCCGGCGTTCAAAACACACGTGACAGTTGACCAACCAGTGCAGCCGCCACGAATGTCTGCTGCAACGCGCTGCGACACTGCAGAACCAGGCTCAGGATCAAACGTGCCTGCGAGCGCCGCAACCGCCGTCGAGGCGAGCCCTAAGGTCAGACTACCAAGAATCCATCCTAAGCGTTTCATCGTCGTTACTCCTGTTTGCGAAGAGACGAAAAAAGATCTGTCAATTCGGGCGACATGGCGCGATTTTCGAACGACAGGTAGACGCCACGAATGCAGTGAGTGAGGGGGCAGACCGGCTTCGAGCGTGTGTCGGATTTCATTCTGGGCAATGTCGCGATCAGCCAGCTCGTCGAGCGAGCCACAAGTCGAGGCGGAGGAGCAGGTCGTAGACGATGCAGTATTTCCAGCACGTGACCGGTCGCGAGCAGTTGAGACGACAACGTTCTCGGGGGTCCCGGCGCGCCGATCGGGCGATTCCAACTTGTATCCCAGCTTCCATCGGCGTCTTGATTCCGAGCAAGTGCGTGAAGGAACTGCTGCAAATAGCGGTGTGCAACGATGCGAGTGCGTGGATCAAGTATGCCCATTCGATAATCGGCGTCCACAATCTGCGCAATCGCGTCGACTACGTGAAGTCCCGCGCAGCTCTGGCCCTGCAGGTCATGGTCCATTAAGTAGCACGCCAGTTCGCAAAAATCAATGGTTCGTCCGAAACGGTCGGTCCAATTCCGCGCCGGGGGAAGATAGCGGGCATAGGCTTCCGCCGTAAAAGACAGTTCGCTCTGCTCGAAAGTAAAATTAGCGACCGATTCACTGAGCAGATCTCGGAGCGTGCAAGTCTCGGATTCTAGTTTGATTGGCTCATTGAGCGGATAGCCCAGCATGGCATACGTCGCCAGACATTGATCGCGGTGCGACTCACCGAGTTCAGCGTCGTCCCCAACAGCTCTTCCGACGAGTCGATATCGGAGGCCGTTTCGAGTTCGAATAAATGGTGATTTCCCGAATGCGGCCTTTGCAAGACGCTCGTCCGTAAGCAGACGGAAGACCTCCGGAGCCGAGTCCGGAGTTTCGCTCCTTGTTCGACAGACCGCCAACAGCAACAGTTTGTGGAGGAGCGCGGCGATCGAGCGCGGATTGGCGCCAAAGGCGTCGGCAAGCATTGGCAGCTTGGGCACGATTGGTCGCTTTGCAGGATAGACACTCGCCACCACCGAATGTGAGCCAACGCCCGGCGCCGGATGCAGCTTCTCGCAAAAGTCATTGAAGGGAGCTGCCTCAAAGATTAGGAGACTTCCTCCCAGATTCGCGACCGCGTGCTGTTGCCTAAAAAAACTCTCGAACTCGGTGGACCCGGTTCGAGGTTGAACGTGCCCACGCGTCGCCGTCGACCCGGCTAAAATGTTCGCACTGATTACAACGTGACTAAAGCCCGCTAGCGGCGAACATCGCCCCCAATCGATCGGCATCGCACGAATGCCGATCGCTTCCGGGTCCAAGGGTCCGGTGTATGCAATCGCGATAGGTCCCCAATCAGTTTGCTCGTCCAGCAATCGTTCGAGCTCAATGAGGCCTTGTCCCCAATCCTGATTGATGCGAACGAGCTGTGGGTACGCATTCTGGGGATTGCCGGCCAGTTCATTGAGATAGCCCAGCGAATGCGGATAAACGGAGAGGCTACTCGCCATTGCGCTGAAGAGCGAACCGATGACCAGAATGCGCCAAAAAAGGTGCATTGGGCACCTCATAGGTCACAAGATCCCACCATAATCCACCGAAAGGCGTTTTGGGGGAAGCCGCGAGACCAATCGCGCAAGCAAGCAGTAGATCGCGCTCATCCTGAGAAGTCAAGGGGGGATACCAGGTCGGTGGTGGTACAGTTTCGATTTTTAATCTTTTTGCATTACGGCGAAGTCGCCCTCTGCCTAGCGCCAACCTCGCGCTGAATCCGGTGCAGCTCGACAACGGTGATGTGGCCAGCGTCAAAGTCCTCTTGTGCCTGCTTTAGATCGCGCCGCCCAGCAGCGCGCTCTTTAACATTGAGCTCGATTTCGTTCAGGCGATCAAGGCGGATTTCTCCATTTCCGAAAGCCCCATAGCACTTCCTTTTGGTCTGCCTTTTCCTGGGCGATCTCCTTAGCCGCTTCCCAACCTGTACCGCCACCACCAGGTCCAACGGAATTGGCTAGAGGCATTCTCCGTTAGTCGCAGGCACTCCCCAAACGCCCCGAAAATGGCCCATAGAAGCGCGAAACGCGACGGAGGCTATAACCCAGCCGAAGAGCGGGTTTCGCGGCTCCTTGACCCTTCCAAATGCGATTGCGGGCTTGCCAGGGATGATCGGTGCCTGGAGCTGCGCGGCCATCGCGTCAGTGCGTCAAATGGCGCAATGAGCCGCTGCAATCAATCTGGCCTCCCCGACAACGCGGTTGCACCACGCAAATGCAGGCTGGCCGCGGTTTTCACGGTGAAACACGTCCTAAGCTCTGCTTAGGGAAGACGTGTGACAGGCCAGATTGATAGCAGCGGCTCATTCTTCTCAAAGCAGCAAGGCAGCCTGGATGGCTGCCTTGGCCGCGGAAGCTGAGGGGTTTTGAGGGCATCGCAGGATGCGTTATGCCCCACGCGGGCAGGATGCCTCAGCGGGTCGTCTCTGAGTCATGGGCGGAGCGGGCCAGTGGCAAGACGGTAGCCGATTGCCGATCGCGTAGCTGAAGGTCATGGCTGGACAGTCCTTCGAGCCTGGGAGTGCTTAGCGTCGGCGAGAGCAAGTGCCCGCGAGTGATACAGCTCTGTTCAGCCGCGTCGGGGGGTTGCTAATTGCGGGTTCTTGCCCGTGCCGATTTGTGTTGTGACGCGAATACGAAAATGCTAGCCATGTGGCATGAACACAAAGGCACAACAACAATACTCCGCCAAGCTCGCCAAGGCACTCGCTGTCCTCTGCGTGCGGAACACGTTCCTTGAGGACTTGCATGCGGGTGAGCCGGTCGTATCCAAGACGGGCGACTTCTCTGACGTCAAAGTGGTTACCCCAGATCGGGAGATTCCTTGGAACGAAGTATCCCGCATTAACCAGCAAGAAATGAAGAAATTGATGAAGGAGGTTGTCGACAAGCTCTACACCGTCCTTTTGAGCCTCGAAAACGAAGAGGCGATGGACCTCGTATTCCGGCGAGGCCAGGAATACGCATCCCACTGGGATGATCCCCACTTCCTGCCGACCTTCATAAAGGCGTTCCGGGAATCGAAGAGCCGAGACCCCAAGAGCCCTAGCCGAGACTCCGCCACGGATGCAGGCTGATCAGTCGTTGGGCAGGAGCACGGCAGTCAGGGAACGATCCGCCTCGGTGATGACCCAAAAACGGTCGCTGCCGAAGCCATAAGCTGAGAACAGTCGGCGGCCCTGCTGTAAGGCCAGGTCGTTGGCGATGGAGTCCTCGGGCAGCAGGTCGCCCCAGTCGCCATTGGCGTGCCGTTTTAATGCGGTCAATACTTCCTCGGTCCTGAGCCGTAGCGTGGCGTTGCCGCTGTAGTCGATTTCGCCCAAGGCAAAGCGAGCTACAGGAGGTGCCACGCCGCCAGTATTCTGCGACCGATCGAGGGACCTCTTTGCGTGGACGGCCTGTCGCGATTCGCTTGGCCAGTGCCATTGCAAACGGCGGTCGCGGGCTGCGAAGAAAGGATTAAGAGATGGGATTGTGTCGTACATGGTTGAGACTCCTTTTCGGTTGAGTTGAAGGGCGGGCCGTTGCCGACCCGCCCGATTGGTTGAGCTACTCTTTTCTGTCCATAGGAACGCGTAGCTGGACGCGACCATCGAGAGGAAGCGACTCGAGCTGCACATTGAAGCCTTTGCCGTCAGCCTGGCTCCAGGCGGAACCGATGCGTCGGTAAAACGACTCTTGGCCCTTAACCGGGATGACGTGGTAGACGTAGTGGCTCGGGATTTTCGAGATAGCGGCTGGTTTGGTGTTAGCGGTTGCGTCAGTCATAGTTTTCTCCTTCGTTAGGTTTAGTTTTCGGCTACGCCCATCGCGGCCGATGGCACGTGACCAAAAGCCGCGAAAGCCGGCAGCTTTTTGGGCGACGGTCATATCGCCGGGTGAGAAGGAAACGGCATTGGCGAGCTAGGAGCGCCAGCGACGTAGCGAGACGCCGTTTCGCAACGGAAGCCGGTGATTGACCGGGCCGGCCGCGGCTTTAGCGTGCCATCCTGAGGTCCGCGTTGGGTGGGCTGAATCGAACGGTGACGGACGAAGGAGAGAAAAAGACTGGCATTGCAACCTGCAAAAACAAGCCGATTGACAATCGATGACAATCGCTGAAAGCCGCGGTCACCCTCTGTTTGCGGCCGGTCGTTAACCAATGTTTAACGGTTTCGGGCGTACACTGAGGTATGTTGCGCGTCAGACCGAATAGCAGCCTCGATCAGGCGAAAAGCTACTTCGCCACGTCGGACTATTACCTCGGAGACGGAGAGCAAGAGCTCAAAGGACATTGGCGGGGCAAGGGCGCCCGCATGCTGGGACTGGAAGGCGAGGTCAAGCAAGCCGACTGGCACGCGCTCTGCGAGAACATCAATCCGCAAACGGGAGAACAACTGACCATCCGCCAAAAGGCCAATCGCATTGTTGGCTATGACTGGAACTTCCATGTGCCGAAGAGCGTTTCACTCCTCTATGCGAAGACGCTCGACGAGCGGATTCTCGATGCCTTCCGCCAGTCCGTCGATGAAACGATGCGGGATGCCGAAGCCGACATGGCCACGCGGGTGCGTAAGGGCGGCAAGGATGAAAACCGCACAACCGGCAACATGGTCTGGGGAGAGCATATCCACCTGACGTCACGGCCGGTGGATGGCGTCCCCGATCCGCATTTGCACGCTCACTGCTTTGTGTTCAATGCGACGTTCGACAAGAAAGAGCAAGCCTGGAAGGCCGGTCAATTCCGCGAACTGAAACGCGACTCACCATACTACGAGGCCCTGTTCCATTCTCGCCTGTCGCATCGACTGGCCGAGCTGGGCCTGCCGATTGAACGCACCAAGAAGGGTTGGGAGCTGGCCGGCATCGATAGGAGCCTGGTCGACAAGTTCTCTCGCCGCAAAGCCCAGGTTGACGCAAAAGCCCGTGAGCTCGGAATCGTCGACGCCGAAGAAAAATCAGAACTGGTGGTCAAGACACGCGAGCGTAAGCGGAAGGATCTGAAACTGCCCGAGCTGCAGGACATCTGGCATGAGCGGATGACGCGGCAGGAACGCGAAGTGTTGGCCTCCCTGGCCGACAAGATCGGCGGTGCCTCAGCTCCACGGAACGGGAACGCGTCCGAGCGGGCGATGGAATACGCGGTTTCGCACGCATTTGAACGAAAGTCGGTTCGCCCGGAGCGAGATGTTCTGGCGATTGCCCTCAAGCAAGCGGTGGGACATGCGACCGTCGAGCAGGTGCTGGATCGTGCGGCTAGATGCAACTTGATCATTGGCGACCGCAACGGGCGGCGGATGGCGACGACGCGCGAGGTGCTCAAAGAAGAACGCCGCGTGATTGATTACGCAAAAGCGAGCCAGGGGACGTGCCGGCCGCTTGTCGGCAAGGGTTGGAAGTTCAAAGGCGACAAGCTGAACGACGGTCAACGAAACGCGGTGCGTCACATCATCGAATCCCGCGACAGGATCATCCTCGTGTCCGGCGCGGCGGGCGTGGGCAAGACCACCCTCATGCAGGAAGCCGTCGAGGCCATCGAGAGCGGCGGCAAAAAGGTCTTTCCTTTCGCACCGTCCGCCGACGCCAGCCGGGGAACGCTTCGCAGCGACGGCTTCAAGGACGCTGAAACTGTCGCGACACTCCTCACAAATGAAAAACTCCAGCAGCAAATCGCCGGCCAGGTGATCTGGGTTGACGAGGCGGGACAGCTTTCCGTGAAGGCGATGACCGAAATCTTCGTGCTCGCTGATCGGCTGGATGCTCGCGTTCTGTTCTCCGGCGACTACCGCCAACATGCGTCAGTGGAGCGTGGAGCGGCGTTGCGGCTCCTCGAAGATGAGGCGGGTATCGTACCTGCGCAAGTGAAGGAGATCGTACGCCAGTCTTCCGGCTACAAATCCGCTATCAAGGCATTGAGCGACGGCCGCATGGCCGATGGCTTCAAACGCTTGGACAGTTTGGGCTGGGTCCGCGAAATTGCCGACGACGACCGCGATCGCCAATTGGCGGGCGATTACGTGCAGTCATTGGCCGAAGGTGCCTCCGCCCTGGTCGTTTCTCCGACGCACGCCGAGGGACACCGTATCACCGTCGCGATACGCGAGGCGCTGCGTAAGAAAGGAAAAATCAAAAGCGAGGAACGGCCTATTCGCGTTCTGGAGAATGCCAGCCTCACCGAGGCCGAACGTACCGATGCGGTCAATTACTCTCCCGGCGACGTCTTGGTTTTCAACCAAAACGCAAAGGGCGGATTTACGCGTGGCCAGAAAGTGACGGTCGAGAACGGAGAGCCCCTGCCGCTCGATCAGGCGGCGCGCTTCCAGATGTTCTACGCGAGGACGCTGAATCTCGCGGCTGGTGATATCGTGCGGATCACGCATAACGGGCAAACGGCGGACCGCGAGCATCGGCTTGATAACGGCTCGTTGTACCGCATCAAGAAGTTCGACAAGAACGGCGACATCGTCCTCGAGAACAACTGGAAAATCGACAAGGAGTTCGGCTTCCTCGATCACGGTTATGTCGTCACCTCGCACGCGAGCCAATCGAAGACCGTCGACCGAGTTTTCGTCGGCCAGTCGAGCGAGTCATTTCCCGCCTCGTCGCGGGAACAGTTTTACGTCTCCGCGTCCAGGGGCAGGTATCAGGTCACGGTGTACACCGACGATAAGGAAGCCTTGCTGGAGGCGATCAACCAGTCGGACGAGCGGCTTTCGGCCACCGAGCTCGTCAACGGGCAGCTGCGCTTAGGTGAGTTGAACCACGCTTATGAGAAGACGGCCGTCCAACAACAAGAACAAGAACGAGAAGGACCAGGTTATGACAGATAACAACAATCACTGGGAAAAATACTTCGTCCGGTCCAAAACCGGTGAAGGAACCGCGGAGGTCGAGGATGATCTTTCCGAGGATCTCATTTCATTCGGCTGGCTGCGCGGCATTCGCGACCAGGCGATCATGCTGCAAGTGCGATATCGGAACGGGACGATCGAGGCGTTCCCTTACGCGCTGCTCAGCTTCGCTCAATTCAAGCGGTCGGAGGGAATCTGGCTGTGTTTCGGCGGCAAGACGATACGGATCGTTGGCCGCAATCTTGACGCCGAATGCCGTCCGAACCTACGGCTTTTCGACGGCATCATGCGTCGCCGCGTGACGTGGATTCAGGAGGCCGATGAACCGACGGCGATGAACGCCCCGAAGGGTGCGCTGGTCATCGAGGACGTCCGCGAGGAGTTCTCCTGAAAGACGCTCCAGTGGCGCGTGCGGTCGCTTATTCCGAGGCGGCCGCGCCGCTGTCGCTTCTCAGCGTCTTCAGGTGGAAATGCGGCGGATGTACGAAACGCATGTCGGGCTTCTTGTTCGCGTCCAGGCCGCATCTCGTTAAATCTCCACGCTTGCATCTGAAAATCGTCAGGGTCTCCTCGGCTCCGGCCCTCGGCGTGACTGCGACTGATCTCTAGCCGGCCCCACGTCGCGTCCAAGGCTGCTCGCTTCCGCGCTGGCTTGTGCAGCTTCGCCCCGCGTCCGCGGCGCTTCGCGGCCTTTCCCGCTCTGCCGTAATGCCGGCTTTCGACCTCGCTGACGTCACGCCATTGGGGCGGACAATAGACGAGGAGTAAACCATGACCATTCTCAGTTTCGCATTACTGCTTAATGCGATTGCGCGGCTGGTCGCTGCGCTCTCAACGCTCATCACGATGATCCGCGGTCGCCGTCGCCGGTAGGCATTCGACGATGACACTAGTCACGGCTCCCCATCCTCGTCAGGAACAAAGAATCCCATCAGCTTGGCGTAGCAAAGCAGGGCGAGCAGCACCACCTTGGTCGGATCCTTGTAGCCGTCGTCGGCGACTTTCTTAGTGACGAACAGGGCCATCTCGCCAGTTAGCGGAAGCGGCTGTCGGCGGTCACCACGGCTCCAGCGATCCCATGCTGCGAGGTGCGGGTCTATTTTCTCTTCTTTGTTTGCCATCCGATGCTCAGCCATCGCAACGGCGCGCGACCAATCGTCGGCGTGCAACATCGCCAGCGCGTCACGCATGATGACCTGGTGCGTGGTGGATCGGGCCTTTGCCGCCATGTCCAGGAACTCCAGATACTCCGACGGCAAGTCAACGAAAATGGTAGGCGGACAAGGTGTCACTGGCATGGTGGAATCCTCATGGTCACCGCCATTACCATGCTTTTGTCACCTAAGCAAATGGAATCCGAATGGGCCAATGGCAAGTATGTTGTCCAACGTCCACTAAGTGGTGCCCCCGGTCGGACTCGAACCGACACGCCTTGCGGCACGCGATTTTGAGTCGCGCGCGTCTACCAGTTCCACCACAGGGGCATCCGGCCGTCTAACTGCCAAAAGACCTTATACCGGTCAAGAGCGGTTTCGCAACAGGTGTTTTCGGCTACCGGAATTGTTCACTCATCCTCCTTGGGAGTGGGTTTTGTCTTCGCTGGTTTCGGCTTGCGGACGTTGATCGCCGCTGCATCTAGGGTGTTTTTGATGTGGGATGCATAATATTTCTCAATCATTTCGACGCTCGTGCGGCAATTTTTCGCGATCTGATAGATGTCAGCGCCCTCCATTAGCCGCATGCAGATGTAAGTATGCCTGAGGCTGTAGGCAGTTCGGCGATTGCCGTCTCGGTCGACTTTCAGTTTAAGTTCGTCCAACACCGCATTCAGCAGTTCGCGCTGGACCTTGCCGAAGATGCGATCCGTGGGCTGAGCGTGGTTGCGCTTCCGCAACCGCTCGAAGGGCGTGACCGCTCCGGTCATGCTTTTGCAGTATCCCACGCCTCGCTTTCCGCGGACTTCGATTTCGAGGATGCGTTCGCCCGTCGCCGCATCGGTAACGATGGCGACGTCTCGATATTCGAGGCGGGCGGCTTCGTCCGGTCGCAGTCCGGTGTTGGCCATGAAGAGAACGTAATCGTGCAGCTGTTCGCACTCCTTGCGCCAACGCGGGTTCTTCGGATTCTTCGCCCTTGCTCGAGTCGCTTCGTACAGCTGCTTGTACTCGCTTGGCGAGAACCACGCTCTGTGCGTAATCTTGCCGGACGTTTTGTACGGGGCTGAGAGATCTGGGAGAAAAGGCAGCCAACCATGCCGGTTCGCCGTCTTCAGCACGTGCCGCAAAACGACGATTTCCTGATGAAGCGAACTGCGGGATGGCCGCTTGGGTTCGCCCGTCGTTTTATCCCGGCGTGATGTTGCTCGGTGAATTCGATATTCCTGCACTAGGCCTGGTGTGATTTCGGACAAGACCTTGTTCCCGAAGAAGGGGAGCAGGTGAACTCGAAGTCTCATTCCGATTGTTTCGACATATTTTAGGCTGCGTTCGCCGGCGGTGATGATTTCATATTCACGGATAAATTGGTCGGCGGCGCGTTTGAATGTCTTACCGACCGGAAGAGCGCCTGCGAAGTGCTTTCCCTTCAGTGTGAGGTACCAGTCCTCCGCGACCTCTTTTGCTCGTTGAAGACTGTCCTCCTTCGTTGAGGTACGCCAGTTCTTGCCGGCGAGGTACGTCGAGCACTGCCAGTTACTGCTGTTCTCGCGACGGTAGACGTGCAACTTGCCGCCCATCAACTCGTGATGCTCCTTCATCCTGACCGATCGCTCATGCCCTCCTCACAATATGCAGTGTTTGTGTAAGTAATGTGTAAGGCGCTTGTGCGCTCGCGTCAACAAGAAAAACGCTTGTATTTGCTTGGCATGTCACACATCACGCGATTGCGCAAAATGGCTTTTGAGTCCAATATGCATATAGGTATGTGTCTGTAAGTATGCGATAAATAGCGACAAGTGCTGTGTATGTGGAAGACAATGTGTAATAAGCTATCTGGTGTTGCGATGTCATATATGTCGACGGGCTCCAAGCCTACCACTGGTGGTGGGTTGGGGCAAGAGATAACGTCCTATAGACGGTCACATTGCCGCGTTAGCTGCGCGTGTTTGAGTCTTTCGCGAGGAAGTGTCGGCCTGGACAGGCACACGGCGTTTTACGCCGACGTCGTATTGCCGTCTATCCAGGCGGAAACGACTGCGCCGGCTGGGAAGTGCTAAACGCGTGGGCGCGGCTGGTCGCCGCGGTCGGAACGCTGATCACGATGATTCGCCGTCGCCGCTAGGCGATGGTGCGGCCTTTGTCCATCGGCTTGGGCTGCGGACACAGATGGCTGCCGCGGATGCCGTCTCTGAAACGCCATGGTGGCCTGGGTCGGAAACGGTCGGCGGCCCAAACAGCGAACTATTCGACCAGGACCGATGCTGTTTTGTGCGGGGGTTCGCAGGACGAGCCGCAAATTGAGCTTGACCGACCCGCGAATTCTCTGCTATCCAGGTGCCCTGAAAGGGGGAGCGGATTGCGCACATACGATGGCACGGACGCCGCCAAAAGGGACTGTTGAGGAGCGCTCGGGGAAGCCGGAGACGCTTGCAGAGCTATTCCTGTATCTATCGGATCCTGTAAAGCGACGGGAGCTTGAACAGTTCCGCAAAGACTACGAAGCGATTAATGGGCCAACCGATCTGACCAGGCGATATACGTCAACGTGGCCCAAAGCCGAGCGGGAATGGCTTTTTCAAAATGACACCAAGCGATGGTTCGAGGGCCTCCCCCCGTTCGCACGCGCTTATCTCCGTGGCAAAATGGAAATGGCTGCTCGCGATGGGGACCTCGACGACATGCCCGACAAGCTTCTTCGCTTGTTCGTGTCGGGAGCGATGAAAGGTGGACGGGGCCGGGATCGCTAGGCTTCGGGTTCCCCGGGCGACTCGACATCGCGGACGTCGCTCTCTTGTCTTTGCGTCCCTTTCTTGTCGCTCTTCTTTCGCGGCTTCCTGATCTCGGCTTCCGATGGCGCCTCTTGTTTGGCCGGCGGCGCGTCTCCTCTGGCGGCCGCCTGGTCGATTTCTTGCTCATGTGTGACAGTCTGAGCGGGAACTTTAGCCAGCTGGGGCACTGAAGTCGAATGGCTGACTCCTCCTGGCGCCAGAAAACGCCGGAAGCGCCCCCGCAGCACTCGCGCCATGAATTCATCGGCGTCGACGTGCATGTTGAGTTGCGCCCGGGACGGAAGAGATGCCTTTTCAATCATCCCGTCTTCCATCGGAGTGCACATCTGCAGAATCGCTTCCATGGAGCGTGTCCCGTGCCGATACTTGTCGACAGTCAGAAGGGCGTACAGGACGTCGACGTCGACAGTGGCGACCTTGAAGTCGTCCTGGTCTGTGTACAACCCTAATGTGATGATCTGGCCTCGCAAAGTGAAAGCCCGGCGCAGGACCGGCTTCATAGGATTTCCGGCCTCATCTTTTACGGCCGTCCGATCGGGGTTGACCGACAGGATGTCAATGTGACCCCGCAACCGGCTTACAAAATCCGGTCCTTTCTGGGCCCTGAAAAACTCTCGTCGCTTATCCAAACTCTTGCGTTCCGCATCAGTCCTTCGCCAAGAAGGCTTGGCGTATGGATTGAAATCGGAAAGCGATTGCGAGACTCCGCCGGCGAAAACAAAGAGCGCTCGGCCAAAGGTGATCGTCTGACTCGCACCATAAAATGTGCCATCCTGCATCGGCGCCAGGAAATATTTCAGCCAGCCGAGCTGCTTCCCGTCAAAGCTGCAATCGAATTCATCGAAAAATGCCAGTGGTATTTTCTGCTGGTTATTAATACTGGCGATGCGTGTGATGGCCTGGCTCAGATCGTCAACGGTGCGGAACTGCGCGACGTTGTACTCGATAGTCTCAAGACGCCCGGCTTGTCCGTTGGATGCGTCATTTATACTGCGGGCAATCTGCTTAACCGCAAATGACTTCCCGGAGCCGGGGGCTCCAAATACCGCAATCGAGATAGGCCGCCTTGCGATGGGAGCATCGGAGGCCGCCTCCACATACGCTTTCATGAGATTTCTTATGCTTCGGAAGCTCTCCATTTCATCGCGCTCGATGGCCACAAGATCGCCAAATTCGATTACCGGCACATAAAGTGAGGCATCTCCCGGTATTTTTACTTGGTGGGACAAGGAGCGATCGGGCACTGCTACGTGAGCGCCCTTGGGCAGCGGCTTGTCGTCCGCGACTTCCCCATCCAGCGGCCGCAGTTGCGGCTGACTCAGCACTGCTCGGATCTCCTCCGCGTGATTGTCGTTGTGCCCGCCGGAATGTGCCCGCCCGGTATCCAGCTCGCGATTGAGGACCACGCGGTGTCCAAAGCGGCAAATGGCGATTCCCAGATTAATGCGCGATATTTCCTTGTCCGTGACCTGATCTCGGAAGATTTGCCAGCGGTTATAGGTCTTGCTCTGCTTGACCGCTCCCAGCTGGCGTAGATCCAGCTTGATCGTTCCGAGCATTCGATCGGGGCGAATCCTGCCCTTTCTCAACAGTTCGTCATAACCTTCTGCGACGATCTGTTGGGGGCTAGGGTCCTTCTCGCCGCCCTTGCCATCGAAATACGCTGCGAGGAACCTGCGGCCAGCTTCTGCTCCGTTGCGGGATTGATAAGCCCGGGGATCGGGTGTCGGGAACCCACAGTCGAACCACCGCATGTTGAGCGTAAGGCTGTCGCGGAGTGCCCTAAGGACCGAGTCGCCGGCAAGCGATCCTGGTGTTTCGGGCGACTGGCTCACATCCCGTAACAGAAAACTGACGACGGACGATGCCTGGGCTCCGGCCTCGCCGTCTACGAACTTATCGCGGAAAGTCAAGTCTCGGGTATTTGGGGCAAAGACGAAATGGGCAGACGATGGTTGCCCTTTTGGCTTCTCGACATGAAGGGCCGCCACCATACCGAACAGAATGATCAAGTGCCGGAAGCCAGACAGAGCGCGAAGCAACTCACAGTGTCTGAATTCAGCGACTGTGTCTTCGATGGTCTGCTCCCACGATAGGCGGCGGCTGATCGCAGCGCCTGCGCGGCGCAGAGCAGTCGCCGAGCAGATCATTGCCACTTGATCGCGGTGGTTGCGCAACAGTTTCAGGAGGTCGCTGGAGATTCCGGTAGCGTGAGGATTGTTTGACCTGTCGAGATGGATCGCGGGCATCCGCTCTCCGAAAACGACGAAAACCTTCAAGCGGCCAGGGTCATTTTCTGTGGTTGACCTGAAGACATGGCTGAGATGGCGCTCGAGGCTCTCGGTTGCGTCCTGGCTCTGGTGGGAGCGTTCGTAGTGAACCACTAGAAAATCAGATGGCGAGGCTGGGAGTTCGGGGAATTTCCATTCACCGTAACCAGGTGGTTCGCGCAAGATCAACGGGGTGCGACGTTTGATGCGAAGGACCGACCGGTCTTTCCATTTGTATCGGTGGAGGAAGTGCAACCAGCTGGGCAGCGTTGGTGGGCCGGAAATGCAATCGACGCGCTCAAAGGCCTGAGCCTGCTCGCCAAACCATGTGAGCATCTGCGAGTGGAAGGGAGCTCCGGCCGGCACGTGCAGATCGTACGCCATCTCGCGTTGCAAAGTATCGTCTGTTTGCGAAAGGCGGCCAGGAACGTAGCGCGTGTAAATATCATCGCCCGTGTGACCGGTGACCGTTACGGATATTCCCATGGTGGCCCCCCATCTGGCGCGTTCATTCCAAGAAGACGTGCATTAATCCAAGCGGCCTAGCACAGTGGCTGGCGGCCGCGGAGATGGGAGCGCGGCCACATCCGGTAATTAGGTCGGGCAGAGCTTCTGGTTGGTTGCTTCAGCAGCATAGGCCTGCCAACGGCTCTTGAGCGTATCAAGCCCCGGCTCAATTTCAACGGTGAATTTTGTCGTACCGGCATAGGCGCCCGCGGAGCCACCTTGCATCGACGCACGTGCTGCGTCGATTAGGAGAGCCTGCCGCGATAGGGTGGGGCACAGTTCAGTGCATGGCACAGCGGCCAATGCGGAGCCCGGAGCAGCCCGGCGCGAGGGGACCGCCCGTCGCTCTTTCTTTGAAACTCGAGACGCGGCGTTTCGCGCATTCCAAGCTGTTCGAATGAGACTGTACATGCGATTGGGATTCAAGTTGCGTCGTCGTGATGGTCACCAATTTGTAACAAAAAACTTGTCACAGAACACTCCGTAGAGTTAGGCCTCGCTCTTCGGTGCTCCTGCGCGACGACAGGTCGGCCGCTACATCTGTTGGTGTCCTTTCGAGGTGCCGAACAAAGGCGTGGTGATTACAAAGGTTGGCCGACAGCCTCATGTCGCGGCGGCGATATCGCCGTCGTGCGCAGCCCACGGGTAAGGCGTGAGTGCCCACCACAAGTTCGGATGAGCCGCCTGTTGGATCGCTTCGCTAAGTCGTCGTTTCCGTCATCTGCGTTTTGGGCACACTTGCGCCTGTTTGGGACTCTTGGTTATGCCTCGCTAATTGGTCTTCAATCTCATTCGTAAAAGTTGGGTCCGCGTCGACGTCGCTCTTCATTTGCTGCCAATACGCGGCGACAGCTGGCACCTGAAAGTACCCGTGGAGAGACTCCATCCATCGACTCCACGTCCGGTCGTCAATGAGTTCCTGACCATGCTCCCGTGGGATGCGAAACTCACTCCAGTACAAGAAGAAATAGTCACCGAGCGCTTTGCGAGCCATGATATCTTCAGGCCGCTTGGCGTCTCAGTCGACTCGAAAGTGCGGGTCTCGTACTCGAATGCCTGCCGGCATGCGTTCCATGATCTGGGCGTAGCGGCCCGTGAATTCCAGGAATGCCCGCAGCCACAGCCCCCGACGTGCCGGTGTTAGTGATTTGTCCAATGACACTTCTGAATGTGTTAGGGTCTTGCTAAGCGAGTCACCTTGATGATTTAGCGTTGTTTGCAGCTGCTCCTTCGCGTGTCTGAGAGTAGCGTCCAACGCCGCGCTCGATTGTCGAAGCAGCCGCCGACTCCAGAAACCTGCGGACACGATGCCGGCAAGCACGAGTACTTGGGCCACGATAGATACCATAAAGGTGCTCCCAACGTCGAGCTTGGTCACCAGAGCCTGCAGTGTGCTGTAAAGATGTGTGACATCACTCAAGCGCTTAAGTGTATCAGTGCGTGACTGCTCGAGTCCCTCGAGTCGTTTCGTAATCGCTTGGCGCTCAGATCCAGCGATCGTGACGTGATCGGTCAACCGCTGTTCGAACGTCTGCGACGCCTTTGTCAGGTCGTCTAATCGCTTCGAGAGGTATCGCAGCTGCTGATCTGGTGTCTTGGTAGCAACGACTTGCGCACCGGCCGGAAGGGCCGAAAGAGAAAGCGTGAGTAGGGCAAGGCACACCGACCGCGACGCTCGTGCAAGTGACGTTCTAGTCCGGATAAACATGACGTAATTCTCCAGGCCCTATTTCCTGACATTTGCGAGTCCGGTCGATCAGACCGACGACGCTGGAACATGGAGGCCAACTCGGGTGGGGCCATTTTACGCGTGATTGGCCGGTACCGCGGGCTCCACCGTCAATTGCAACTTATCCGAAGGCGCACGATCAATTGTGCACTCAAGCTTGCCGCCCTGTTCCAGCTGCTGGCCGCGGAAATGCAAGCCTGTGTAGATTAGGCCGGAAAGCAAGCCGAGGAAGATCAGTCCATAAAAGGTCCCGACCGCGATAAAGTGGTTGGGCACGGCCTGCGAGATGCGTCTGCTGAGGATGATCGTTCGCATCTCGTTGCCATCGCCGTCCATAATGGGCTTACCAGCACTGTCCAGAACAGAGGTTGCGTCCTCGTGTTCCAGGATCGCATTGACCGCTCCGGTCAACAATCTGTCGTAGTAAAGGAGATCCAGGGCACCCAGTGAAACCCAAGCCAATGTCAAGAAGAAAATAGTGCCGAACAGGATGTGCCACTGCGTCGCTCGTGTGCTTTTCCCGGCGAAGCTAATTGCCAGGCCGCCGACCGTGACGACTCCCGCAATGGCGGCGAGGGCCTGAGTGCGAAGCTGCATAATGAGTGTATTGAAGTGGATGGCGACATCTTCATATTTGTTCCAAAGCGCGAATTCCTTGCCATCAGTGTATTTGGGGGCATTGGATACAGGCTGCGCGTTGCCCGACGAAGATGGCGGTCTGGGTGCCACGACGACTTTAGTTCCTTTGGTGACGGCCGGATTAGGTAGTCCAGATTGCGCGGATGCCGTTGGCGAACAGGTTGAGACAGTCAGCGTGACCGCAAGAATAAGCTTTAGTCCCATGGAAGGTGCGTTCACCATCCGTGTGGATGGCAGAGGTCCGTTCATATGACGCTCACGATTCATTGCATTCTTCCTTTTTCGGCTGCGGTTCAATCGGCCCGAGTGCGCAGGATTTTCCGGAGTCCGGCGCGTCGTGTAAAAAGCTTCAGGAGGGGTTCGTAAGCAAGACTTGCGATCGTTTGGAAGGGGTGGGGCCGGAGGATGTGATCGAGCTTCTCCAAATTGCGAGAATGGGATTCAGCGAGCAGAGAGTTACGTCAACAACCGTGTTGATGACGATGAAGGTGCCCCATGTGGCCGATTTTCAATTGTGGAAGCGTTCTTTACAAACGTAGGTCATCTTCGGACAACATTGCCAATGATCGTGGTACATCGTCACTCGCTCGATGGCTTTAACTCACTTGTCGCCTTGAAATGGATGGCCTGCTTGTAATCGACATGCCCCTTTTTGCCATCGCTATCGGTGACGTCGATCGCTGCCCCGATGTCCGTTTCTTGTTTTACGGGCGTGGCGACCTTGAGCGGGACGCTGATGCGACCGTCCGCGGTGATGTCGCTAACGGGCGAGACATTGTTCGGCGTGAACGTCACTTGATACGAATAGGGCGGCTTACCGCCATGGACACTCGTCGTCAAGGTGTTAGGTTTGTCGCCCGCCATTTGGATGACCACAGGGTCGAAGTTAAAGCCATTTGCCTGCTCCGTGGCCGTGCCGAAATAAAAACCAACAATAGTTCCAAGCACGCCTAAGAGGGCAGTGAGGACTTCCTTGCCCTGGGCAAACCGCTCCTTGCGGTCGTCGGTATTTGAAACAATCGTTGACAGCACGAGAATCAGCGCAATGCCGACGGTCACCACTGAAATCAGTAGGGTAATCATGCTCCGCGGTGTGGTGCCGGGTGGCGGGCTGCTCGTGATCCCGCTCATCAGGTGAATCAGAACATAAAGCGCAAGAGCGGCAAAAATTGCGTACTGAAGAACGATCCCCCAGGTGACGCCGTCAAGGAGCCCCCGGGGATGCAGCAGCCCGGCAATTTGAAATTCCTCAAATGACACCCGCGCTCGTGCTTCACCCAATGCCCGATTCGCGGCGTCCTGCTGCCTTTTCAGATTTACGTCATTTGGGTTTTTCTCAGCTGCATCCTGTGTGGATTTAAGAGTGGTGGCGGCATTGTTGAAGTTGCTCTTTGCGATGTCCAACTGCCTCTTTGCTTCCGCCAGTCTTTCGACGATGAGGGCATTAAGCTGAGGGGGAAACATGCCGGAGCCAGACATGTCGCGAAGCTGGCCCAGAAATGTGCGGACATGATTTCGAAAAATGAACAGCATCAGCAATAAGATTACCGCGATGAGAATGGTATCGAGCGGACGGTCGGTTACCCACGACATCGGCGACTTCTCCGGGAGGTGAGGGTGCTTGGTCCGGACCTTGAGACTACAACGCCAGCCAATCGCTGATGGCTAAACTTGCTATGTCCGCCACCAGTGAACACAGGGCATGCGATGGCGACGCCAGCAAACGCCAGGAGTCGCCGATCGGTAGGAGGCATTCGCGCGAGGACCTGCACGGCCGAACGGACCGGCCCCTGATCCGCGCGTTCATTTTAGGAGTGCAGCATTTCGCGCCCAATTTAGCGCGCCATCAGTGGTCGTCGTCGCTCATCATCCGACTTTCGAGCCGCGGCCGCTCGGTTTTCGGAATCACGGGAACCGTTCTTGAGCGACCGTTGGTTCCCCTTGCCCCCATGGCGAGAGTTCCACCTTGGGAGGCGTCAGCAGTGAAGACGTCGTTTAACAACTTAGCGAGCCGAATGCCGGCACGTTGAAGTTGCACCTCGACCGTTCCCTTCTGAACGGCGCCATAATCACCTGGAAGCTGCAGTGTGCCGTGGCTTGGAATCGTCAGTGCCGCATATACAGTCTGCGCGAGTTTGTGCGATTCGTTCGCCCAGTCACCCGGGTCGCTCAGCGTCAGCCATTGCTGGATCTGATCCTGCGTTATTGAGTCATCGAGGGCAGCGGCGTATTCCGTGATTGATTGCTCGCCCATGGCATCCTGGATGATCGACGTATCCCAAACCGCATGCAGATTTGGTTTGCGGTGCGGTCCGGCATAACGAACGAAAATCTTGTTGCCGCCACGGTCGGCATTGTCTTCGCAGTGCAACGGCTGGTGTACGTCGCCCACGAAGTGAACCACGAATTTTAGCGCTTTGAATCGGTCCTCGCGCGAAACGGTCGGATCCATCAGTGCTTGCCTGAAGTCTTCGATCTTGTCAATCACGCAATCGCGATTGGCGCAGTCGCGATTCATGTCCAGCACATCGCGTGAAATCGGGATGTCGATAAAGTGCCAGGGAGCGGTCTCTCGCTGAGTTGGCCTGATCATGTCTGGCCAGTTTGCGACGTCGTCATCGTAAATGTGAGCCGAACCGAGGATTCGCTGAACTCCTTGACGGGCTTCGGGCGTGAGGTGCTGCTGGGCGATCGCGGCGACGATGATGTGGCCCTCTTTCCCCCACGCCCAAAGCCGAGCCGGTTCCGCGACCATCGATAAGCACAACGAAGCGCAGACGAAGTGACGATATAGGGTGCTGTTCCGCACGATTGTGTCCCTCTCAAGAAAGAACGGCGTGGCACCGCAAACGCGCTTTTCATTTGACGCATTGCTGCGGCGCGGAATGTGATCGGCTGAACAGAGCACGCGTTGTGCGCCGTTGTCCTTCCGACACTTCATCCATCGAGTTGAGATGGAGAAGAAGCGACCCTTGAAGGCCGCAAAACTCGATGCGGAACTGATTGTGGTAATTGGATTCCTGCAACGCAAACGAATTCGTCTGTGATTTTATGTTTTGTCCAAGTTGCCCATTTCAAGCACAGCGATAGGTGTTTGCACCAATGTGATCGCGGCATCGACGACTGAACGAGCCAACGGCCGCTTGCGCCGTAGCGGGCTTAGAGTCGCTGCGTCTCACTACAGAGTAGTCGGACGAGACACACCCGGCCGCGTTTAGGATCAGGCCACGAAAGAACAGTGACCCGCGAATTGGCAGCTACCGTTGAAATCGATTCGGGCACGTACCGCGGCAATTCCGCTCGCTCTTCCCAAAAGAGGGTCCCCAGACGAATCAAGGTGCAGGGCAGATGGACTCAATCACGTTTCCGTGGCCGCAGCAACGATTCCGGCCCATTTCCCCGTTTTCGTGGTTCCCACCACGTAATAGTTGAGTTCAACTTGGCCGACCCGAAAGACCCGGATGTCGCTGAGGTGTTCATTTAGCACATCCAACACCTGCTTGAAGCGCGCCGCCTGCTCCTGTTCGTCCGGCGAATCGCTGGATGAGGTCGTAACCAAGTTGCCAAACAAGTCCTCGAGGCTGATCCGTTTGACTTTGATCCGAGGATCCTCTTCGCCGAGCTTGACGACGGTCGCCTCGTCCAGCGTGCCGGTGGCTGGCCACTCGAAAACATCGATCGGTTCGTCCGATTCGCTGGGAAATAAAAGGCCTTTTGTTGCTCCCTTCAGGGCGGCAACGACTTCGCTCGCAGCCATAGGAACCCATCCTCGACTTATTCTGAATCACTTCGGGGGCGCCGCCGTGCATGGATAATAGGTGGCTGGGTCTCGATTTCTTCGTCGTCAACCGCCAGTTTCGATTCCTTGAGCACATCCGGATCGACGTTGCCGAAGAAAGTGAAACCGGTCAGCTCCTCAACATCTTTTACTGACACACGAAATGGCGCCCACTCCTCGCCTACCTCCCGGTTGGTCGGCATGACCACGGCGATTAAGCGAGCGTCCTGGTCCACCCTCTTGACATCGTCTCCGTCTTTTGCGTCGAGCACCATGATAACCTTCCAGCAATGTGCGGGGACAACCACCTTGCCATGGCTCAGACTTGAACGGAAGCCATTCGCCCCTCTGCCTCCCTTACCCTGCGGCCCGGAGATGATGTAAAGCTCTTTGTTCTCGTCGAGAACGAGCCGGCGGCAGTATTCCTCAAGCTGCGCCCATGCTTTGCGGTTAACCTCGGCGGTTTGCGGAATGATGTTGGTCATGACAAACGTGGCTTTACTGGTCTCGTTCGTGGCCGCTCGGTCGCTGTGCGGGCACATGTGGCCGCGATCAAATCCGCCGTTCGTGTAGTCCTTCGTCGTGACTTTGTTGAATCCTTCCGGCAACGTATTGTCTGATTTAAAGGAAAAGCGGGGTGCATTGCCCAGGTCGGACTTGTCGACGTGCCAGCTGACCCAGTTAGGAATGCCCTTGGAGTTGTTGTACGACAATGTGAAATACTTCTTTTCCATTAGGTAATTGTCTTTATCAGACTCGTCGGCCTTGGTGGGGTTTCCCATCGCCGAATTAACCTTGCCTTCCGACTGTGCGAGCGCATGAATCGGGGTTGCGATGGCAAGGCAGAGAAGCGATGCAATAAGGGTGCGCGTAAAGCTGAGTCTCATGTGCGGTCCTTTGCGTGGAAGTCGAAAATCAAGGTGCGTGTGGCATCGATGCGTCGTATCGACGTCTTTGGCCCGGCTCAGCGGCCGCTACTCGGTGTGCCAGAGCAGCGTTCTAGCGTTCTCGGCGCTAACCGCCGTAGCCGTCTGTCGGTTGCCGTCTTTTTCGATGCGGAGTGCGGCTCCCGTACTCTTGTTAATCGCTGAGCTCATGCCAACGTCGATGAAAAAAATCAACCCGCCGAATTTTTGAGTGAGCTCGCCGGCTTTCCGTTTCGTTCCGTCGGAGAACTCGGCTTTACCCGGCTGATGCCCCATTACAAGATGATGTACGCCTAATGCAACCGAATAACCCCGTAGCCTGTCTTCACTCTGCTTCGGCGTGTCGCCCTGGCGTTGCCACCATGGCAGCGGCTTCAGCCGCGCCTCGAGGAGGCCGTGCTTGGACAACAAAATGTCGGCTCCATAACCTTCTGAGTCGACGGCATCAGAGATTTCGGTCCGGAGCGTCTGCAGGGACCTTCCTTGCGTGCTGCACGCGTGGGCGAAAAACCAGTCATTGATTCTCACCGCGAACGGCAAGCCGCGAAGGAAGTTGCCGACGCCGTGGTCATCGTTGCCATGAGCCAATCGCACCGGATCCACCCCCGCAGCACCAAGTTCTGCTAAAAACTCCTCGGCCTTTTCATCATTCTCGGGATCGGCAAGAAACTCAGCCTCGTGATTGCCCATCGTCACAATGACGCGCCCGCCTGCGGCCAAGGCTTGCGGCTGCAACACGCGGAAGGCCTCAATTACGTCCAGCGAACGCTTTCCCTTGTCGATGAGATCGCCAGTGCACACCAGGATTGTCTTGCCTGCCGCCCATTGCAGGTTCTGTGGATGTTCGGATTCTTCGCGAACGACTCCGGCAACATGCAGCAGTTTGCACAGCCGATCGTAATCGCCGTGCACGTCCCCAATTGCGATGATCGGCGCATCTGTGTCCAGTTCGACGATCGCGGGGCATGCCTGCCAGTCGCGTACCACCCGCTCCTTAGACGCGAAGGCGGGCGCATGGATAGAAATCGCAATAGCGACCAGTAGAGTTGGAAACGCAGACCGTCGGAATGTGGAATTCATAAAAAAGCCCTCACGGCAACCAGTTGGCCCTGCGGTGCACTTGCGAAAACCGGCCCGTCGAACGAAAAAACATCTACACGTGGATGCCGTGAATTACGGAACCGCCTCAAGCAACTTGCCCAAGCGATAGCCCGCTTGGACGAGTCGGCACTGCGCGACATCGCCGCCCTGATGCAGATAGTCTTCGCCTAAGTCAAGCTGCGGCAGCTCTGCGTCAGCAGGGCTTTGTTCTTGCTCGCGCAGGAATCCCATGACCGCGCCATCGTAAGCCTCGGTCTCCGCCAGCAGGTGGCTCTCGTCGAGCCATTTCGTCACGTCCTGGACCTCAGCAGCCTTCTCGCCCACATCCTTCATCTCCGGATCGTTCAGCAGCTTAACGGCCCTGTTGCGCACCGTGTTGAATTGAGGACTGCCTGGGAAACCGTCCCAAAGACTGTGAAGGTTCTTGCGGCGGTCGGTCTGGATCTTGTTGCCTCCTTGGTCGCCGTCCGGAAAGAGCTTTCGCGAGAACAGGGCCGTGGAATGCAGCGGCTGATGGATATCGCCAACGAGATGGATCAGCCAGCTTAAATGCAAGGCCCGCTCGTCCGGGTCGGCTTGTGGGTTCATGACGATCGACTTGGAATGAGCGATGGCTTGGACGATGTTCATCGCCTTCTGGCCCTCGGCGTCGGCAGGCACATCGAAGTTGATGTTGACCTTGTCCTTGATGCCGCCCTTGAGTACTTGCTCGTCCGCGTCGGTCAGGTAGTGCGGCAAGTTGATGAAGTGCCACGTCCCGTGGTGGTACTTCTGCCGCATGCCCGGACCGCTCAGGCCTCGGGCGAGGTCGGGCCAGATGGCCGCCTGCTCGACAATCCACTCGTTTGCGAAACGGTCGTCCACATCTTCCATTTTCGGCGCGAAATCGTCCTCGAACCGCGGATGCTTCTTCAGTAGGGAGAGAATCTTCTTCTGCTGATCGGGTGATAGCCTGCGAAAGGCGATCGACGCGACGATCTTGTGCCCGGCCGGACCCCAGGCCTGTGTTTTGGCTGTGATGACCAGGCAGCAAAGCAACGTGCAACAAAGAGCCAAACGAACATGCATGGCGATTCCTTGCTGTTGAGGCCGTAAGGTCGTGATCGACACCGGCCCGTTGGTCGTCTCAAACAATTACGTGGCGAGAAACAGTGTGGATTCAGCTGGGATGCGCGCAGGCACGCGTCGGGCCGGATGCCGGGCTGAGATGGAGGAGAGCCCGGAAGCACGCCGGCCGAACTGCGGACCGAATTGTCACGCGCGGAACTGGGTAATGCAAATAAAATTTGCTGGCGCCTCCCAAAACTCTTTGCCCCATCCAAACGACTGCGCTAAGGTCCCGATCATGGCATCGAGTCGCAGGAGTTAATCGTTCTTAGGGAATCAGGCGCACTTTCGGTCGCGACCCTTCCCCGCCTGATCGCCGACGTCCACCCGGCCGCGGCGTTCGCATCGGACGAGTTCTTCGGCGGCATGATTCGCAACCGCCACACGCGCGAGGCCTATCTGAGCGCTGTGCGTCAGTTCCTGGAGGTATGTCTTTCTTGAGACGAGGCAGCCCTTGAGGCCATGATCACTACAGCCATGCCCCTGATCGAAGACGGGCTGGCTGACTTGGGCTTCCAGGTGGGCAAGCGGACGGTGAAGGTCAGAGCTGCTCGCCTCCCGTTTACGGTCGATGCCCTCGACCGGCTGAAATCGACCAGTGCCAAAACCGGGCTGCCGCAGACAGTCCTCAAAGCCGCTCTGAATCGCGTCGCCCAGACGCCGGAATTGACGGACAGGGGTCCATCTCGCCGTAGGCGGATCTGATAGGTAAAATCGCCGGGTTCCGTCCCTATCCGCCACGAGGACAAGGAAAGCTCCCGTGAATGGGCCGCCGCTGTCTCCCCACGGTCACGCGCAGGATCTCGCGTCGGAGAAATATCCCAAACTCAACGAGGCCGATACTCGGGATCGAATTATCGACCGAGTCCTTCACGACGTGCTGTACTGGCCGCGTTCGTCCGTGACGCTCGAGTCCTTCATTAAGCCGGGCTACTCCGATTACGTCTTACTCGGCAGACATAACGGTCACCTCCTGTTCATCAAAGCCAAGAAAACCGGCGTTTACTTTACGCTCCCGACGTGGAGCAATCCTGGCCGGCAAGGATCGATCCTTGAGGCGCGGGGGACTCGCCCCTCCTCATAATTCGGCTTAACGATGAGCGGGTCGAACTACCAAGAAAGCCCCCGATGGGCGGTTGGCTCGTGTTCCCCCCTCGGGGCCGCTTCATTTGCCCGCGAAATACAGCCGGCGAAGGAAACGTTGATCTCCTTTTGCGAAAAAGTCTTTCTGCCAGCTAGCGTCTGGTACGAGATCTTGCGGTTCCCAAGTCTCGGCACTCCGCCCTTGAGCTTCCCATCGCGCGACCGCTTCACGGAAGGCGTAGTGAGAAAAGGTCCGCATGAATTCTCCCATGTAAATGTCGGCAACACGTTGATCGTTCCGAATCACGATCATGTTCTCGTCGTTTGTGTCGGTGCTCGCTTTGCTGAAGTTGGCAGAACCGGTAACCACAACAGGATTCGTGCCGAGCGGGTCGACCAACATGAATTTCGTATGTACGTACTTGACGTGGGCACCACGTGTGAGTTGCGGCAGCTCCTGCAGCCAGCGGTCGAAGCTGTTCACGCTTATGGTTCGTCCGATGGCCACGACGACATTTGGCAGCTTGCGGATGCGAGCGATGTCCTTCCTTCCTTGTTCAATCCCTTTCCCGTTTCCTTCCTTCTCCATCAAAGCAAATCGAAGCACGCCGTCTGCGCGGCTGTAGACGGCCTGGAAGAATTTGTGCATGCCGAATGCAAATGTCATGAAGAGCGGCTTAAAGCGGGTGGCGTTGCCCGCGATATCGGCGTACCACTGAAGGACATCGAGGCCCCGCCGCGGCGAAAACACGACAGTGCGATTGTCATTCCAGGTGTCGGGCGGAGCTGGATTGTTGTCTTCCATCCAGTCCTTTTCATCGGGAGTTTCGGGGTCGTCAGAGAGTTCCTTCCAGTAACTGTAATATTGCTTGGCGATTTCAGGATCTTCGATGATGTGGCCGCAGTTTAAGTGGCCAAAGATACCGTTCTCTGTAAGATTCGTTGATCCCGTCCAGACGGCGATCGCTTTATCGTTCTTCGTCAAGACCAGAAACTTGTTGTGCATGATTTTGCCATGAGTACGCGGCGTGGATCGCGACGTCAGCCCCGCGCCTTTAATCGCCTTCACGTTTTTCTTCTTGGGACCAGTTTTGCCGGGGAGGCCGTCGTAGATGATTTCAACATGGGCGCGCGAGGCAGCGGCTGCCTTGATCGCCTTGAGCGCTTCCGGCCATTGGAATTCGTAGATCGCTCCAAATAATCCGTAGCTCTCTCCTTTGGCCCTGGCGACAAACGCCACGAACGCTTCCAGCAGGCCGCGGGACAACCACCGGAATGCTGCTTTCTGTTCGTCTCCGCCTAGCTTGTCAGGACGAATGTTCTGAAATCGTCTGGCGTACTCCTGGGAGGCGATTGCTCCGCGATTGAAGAAAACAGAACTTGTTTCGTGCTGTTTTGGATTTGCCAGTTCCGCTTCGGTGGAAATCGGAACGGCTAAACTTCCGACTTCAACAAGGTTTCGCGGCGCGCCGCCAAGCGGAATGACAGTGTATGTGTAATCGTGCTTCGGTTTCGCACTGTAATCGGCCCATTGAAATGTCTGAAACGGGTGTTGCCGGCTCGAGACTTGTCCTCCCGGGCCAAGACCCGGGTCGGTCTCTTTAAATGTCTTCATACCGCTCAGCCAATAACGCTCATCTTCGGTATGGTCCTCGCGCTGGATTGCAAAGCCGAGACAGCCCTTGCGCCTGCCTTCAGAAAGATCCATACCCAAGAGCACGACGTTGGTACCCGCGATCGCGTTGACGGTGATTCCCGCATTACTTTGCTTGTTGCGCATCGGTGTCTCCAGAGGCAGAGGGAACGAACGCATTCGATCACAGAAAAATGTACGAAGTAAAATGACAAGTCGACAAAAGCGCAGGCCCTGCGCTCCCGACGATCCGAGAATGCTGAGCCCAAGTCCAAGAAGCCTGCACGCTCGCCTCGGCGCGCGGTCGCATTCCTCAGAGACAATATCGCGCGGCTGCGCGCGACGCTGAGCTTGACGAGGCGGATTCATTCAACAGTCAGCTTTTACAAATCTGTTCGAACAGCCATACTAACAGCGCGTCTGCCGACCGGCATCGTTGGGGGGAATACCTAGTCGGTGTTTCGCTCGAAGAATGAGGTGAGGCGGCAGAATTTCCTTGCTATTGCGAATCCTGCTGCTTAATAATCGTGGGCGGCATTGAGTTCACGACCATCATCGGTCGCTCGCCATCCCGAGCTCAAATGCGTACACGACTTTGACGACCGTCGATTTTCGACGCGCCGGTGCCATGTCTTTGTCAAAAGCGAAGACCGGGCGACAACCTGCTGCGTAATCCCAAACAACTTTCGCAATCACGCGTCGACGGCCGAGCGTCGCCGTGGCTTTGGCATCTTCACTGAGGGAACGGGAGGGGGCCTGATGAAACGCACCTTGGGCGTGCTTGCGATCTTCTTGAGCTGCGCAGCAATCTGCTGCGTCTTCCGCGCGGAAGCGGCGCCCCCCGCACCGGGTGTCGATGACGGAGCGGTCGACGGGATGCTGCCTGCGGCGCTGACGACGGACGTGCCGAAGGACGTGGACACTGATCCGAAGACGATGCCTAAGGACGAGCACAGGAATCCGATCTTCACGTTCAAAACGCTCCAGCCGAGATTCGATCGACTTTCCTGGGAGACCTTTGTTGCCTTGAATCAGCCCGTGAAGCTGGACGGGACTCAGACCGGAGAAAAAATCGGATCAGCCAAAGACAATCTGGCAATTTGGGAGCTGTGGAAAGAGGACTATCAGATCTTCTTGGAGCGTGGGGCGCGGCCAAGCGAATGGAAACTCGACCCTGACCACCACCCCGGTCCCATTTCTCGGGACTGTCCCTCCTACTTCTCGCGTGGGTGCCGGGACTTGTTTGAGTTGAAGCAGGCGGAGCTCGCCAAGGCGGGCCGGCCGCTGGCGGTCCTCGAAGCGTTTGTCGAGCCGTTCGATACAGGACCGTTGATCGATCAGAACGGGAAGTATGCCCGCTTCGAGATCCTCGTAAACCAGGACATGTTTCAGTACATCGTCGACCACGAGCTTTATTCCAAAGCCGGCCAGGCACGACGAGCAGAGGAGGACCGCCCCGACCAAAAAACAGTGCCCTACCACGTCGTCTTTCCATGCAGCAAGCAGAAGGGGAATAAGCCGGAAGACAAGCCCGAGACCGGCTCGATCATGATCAAGGCGGCATGGAAGGCCTTGAGCCTCCAGGAGATACGCGCAGGCAAGTTTCATACGGCCGATTGCCTCGTGTACACGCGCGAAAACGAAGAGTTCAATATCAAAGAGGATTGCCAGTTCGTGACGCTTGGACTGGTGGGTTTTCACATCGTGCACAAAACGGCGACCCGCCCGCAGTGGGTTTGGTCGACGTTCGAGCACATCGACAATTGCCCCACCGCTGGAAGCGATGCTGAGGAACGCTCCTTCAGCTTCTACGACGGTGCGCAGCCGGGCTTGTTAGCTGTGAACTCGCCCCCTCTGCCGCCCTGGAACCCGACCGTAACGGAGCCGCAAGCGCGAAGATCTCAGATCAAGCGGATGCAGGCGGTCACGAAGGATGCAGAAGACCAAAACCGGGCCTTCCAACGGCTGTTGGCGGGATCTGTTTGGGCGAACTATCGATTGATCAGCACTCAGTGGCCGTCGGCGCGACCAAACGACAAACCCGATCCCCAAAAACTGAAGGTCGACCCAAACGCGAAGGTCGAATTCTGTGATCCGCAGGATACCGCACCGACGGACATCATCGCTATGCCTGCTCCGCAATTCCTCGGCAGCTCGATGCTCGAGTCGTACATCCCTCAGCGGACCGTCAACACGTCGTCGAGCTGCATCGAGTGCCATGCCAATGCGACGACGACCAAAACGAAGTTTTCCGACTTCACGTTTTTGCTGCTTCGCGCGAAGTAGGCGCGTCAAACAGTAGGCGCGTCAAACAGTCGGCGCGTCAAACAGTCGGCGCGGAGCCAGCCGGCTCCATGTTTTCAGTCTGAGCAAGAGGGACGCCGCGATGCTGGATGACGAAGTCAAATTGGACAAATTCAAGGCTCTGTCTGCGGGTTTGACGGGGCTGCAGTTGACGCAGTTGTCGCCGGGCGTCGATCCGATCGGACTGGCGCAGCAGTACTGGAACACCTTGCAGGACAACCTCGACGAGCAGTGGCGTGCTGACCTTGATGCGATGCTCGACCTCGTGAAGGACACAGCGAAGCCGGCCGACAAGGCAACCGTCGACGGGGTGTTTGCGAAGGAACGATCTGCGTCCCTCGCCCGGAGCATTCTGAAGTTGTGGCTGCTCGGGACCTGGTATCACCCGAGCACGCCGAAAAGGGCGGAGAAAGTTGTCTCCTCACAGGCCTACAAAGAGAGCCTGGTCTGGAAGACGATGCAAGCGCACCCGATGGGCTACAGCATGTCGCCTTACGGCTATTGGGCCAAGGAGCCGCGCGACCTGAGCATTTTTCTAAAGTTCCAGTAGCAAAGAGGAGCGTCGAGATGGCCGACCATTATGCTGACGTCGCGATTGTCGGCGCCGGCATCGCGGGCTCGATTGTCGCGTATCAACTTGGGAAGTGCGGCATCGATGTGCTTTTGATCGAATCGGGGCCCGCCGTCCTTCCGAGTCGCGAATCCGAGGTCGAACGCTATTACACCGCGGTCGATAAGTTTCCCGAAACACCCTACGCGGTGAACGTGAATGCGCCGAACGCGCGCGTGGAGCACTTGTTCAAGTCGGTCTGGCAGGACGTAAAAAAAACCTACTTGGATCAGAGCGAATCGCCGCTGCCGTTTGGCAGCACCTATGAACGCCGCGCGGGCGGCACGGTGTGGCACTGGTTAGGGACCAGTCTTCGCCTGTTGCCCAACGATTTCCGACTGAAAACCCAGTACGGCGTCGGCGACGATTGGCCGATTTCCTACGATGATCTTGGGCAGCCGCAAAGTGGGCGAGTGAAGTCCTACTACCGCCTGGCCGAGGAAGAAATCGGGGTGGCCGCGGACGTTAAAGAGCAGCAGTACCTGGGACTGACATTCGAGGACGGCTACCAATATCCGAACCCCGCCATCTCGGGGACGTGCACAGACGAATTCTTTCGGAAGCCTCTGGCAGATGGAAAAACGACGTTTGACGGATGCAAGGTCGTTGTCTCGCCCACGCCGGCGGGCCGCCAATCGGTTCCGACGCTGACGCGTCGCGCCTGCGCGGGAAACACGAGCTGCGTTCCGATCTGCCCGATCCAGGCCAAGTACGACCCGACATTGACGTTGCACAAGGCGTTCAGCACGGGCCATGTGCATGCTTTGTTTCAAGCCGTCGCGTCCGAGGTCATCCTCGACGCGCACCATCAAAAGGTCATGGGGATCAAGGTCATTCGATACAGCGATGCGGCCGTCGTGTCGCGCTGCGGCGAAGACACGGTCCGCGCCAAGATTTACGTCCTTGCGGGCAACGCGATCGAAACGCCGAAACTGATGCTGATGTCGAATCTACCGAACCCGAACATCGGCAAGTATTTGATGGATCATCCGTACTACCTGCGCTGGGGCCTGACTCCAAACCCGACTTGGCCCTATCGAGGACCATTGTCAACGTCCGGCATTGAGAGCCTGCGGGACGGCAAGTTTCGCGAGAAGCGCGCCGCATTCCGCGTCGAGTTGGGAAATGAGGGCTGGAACCTGACGATCAACGATCCTCAAACTACGGCTCTCGATCTGATCGATGGCACGGATGACAGTCACACCAACCGCGATCGACTCAAATTCCACGGCCGGCAGTTGATGGAAGAACTCAACAAGCGATTTAGATCTCAATGTCGCATCGGGTTTTTGATCGAGCAGACGGCGGACAGGAACAACGCGGTGACCTTGTCCGATCAGTCGGATGGCCTGGGTCTCCCTCGCCCGAAAATCACCTATTCATTCTCGGACTACACGATGCGCGGCTTCTTGGCCGCCAGACAGTTCACCGACCAGCTCTTCAAACTGCTCAAGATCGAGTGCAAGAGCCAACCGCGTGGCCTCGCCGGCGCCTTCCGTTTCGACGCGGAGGATTTCGAGTACCTTGGGGCCGGGCACGTCATCGGCACCTACCGCATGGGAACCACGCGGGACAACTCCGTTGTCGACAAGTTCCAGCGCTGTTGGGAGCACGAGAATCTGTATCTGGTTGGCAGCGGCGTCTTCCCCACCAGCGGGACGGCCAACCCGACGTTGACGCTTGCCGCCCTTTCGTTCTGGGCCGCCGACACCATCGCCAAGAAGCTGCACAAATAAGCCGATGGCCGAATCACCACGCTGCGACATAAACGACATTCCGTTGCCGAACACCCGCCGGTTGTCGAATCTCGACGGTTATCTCAACGGACCGGTCAGGGACCTGATCGCGGAGCCGACCGTCCCGATCCCGCCCGAGGTGGCCGAGCGGCATCGGATCTACGCCCTGTTGCTAATGGCGATCGCGCGCTGGTACTGGAACCCGAACAAACGCGGCCGGCTCGGCGTCTACCCCTTGAACCCGTCGCTGGCGGCGGGCGACATCGGCAACTACCTCGACAAGGACTATTTGGGGCACAACATCGGCGGCCTGGCCGTCGATGCCGATGGGCGCATCATCGACTTCGATTTCAATCACAACGAGATCTTCGACAGTTCGGCCGAACACGCCGAGGCCCGCCTGGTGCGGCGGGTGTTTTCACTCGTGCAGGTGGAAGACACCTGGAACGTAAACGCCGCGCGGATTCCGCTCAGGCGGGGCAGCCTGATGCCTGACGTGACGATCTACACGACGCTCGAGTCGTGCTCCCAGTGCTCGGGCGTGATGGCGCTTGCCGCGGTCAAACAGGTGGTCTACCTGCAGCGCGACCCCGGCATGTTTCACATCGGCAATATTCTTTGGCGACTCACCGAGAAAACGGACCTGCAGGCGCCGCTGCCGATTTCGGGAGATCGAATCGGCCTGCCCTTTTTTCGGATGCTGAACGACCGGTACGACGCGTTCGCCGACCAGCAGAAATCGGGCAAGGGGTCGCCGTTCTTTTGTCCCCCGCATTCTCATGAGGAATATTCACCGTCCGTCACGTCGTTTTTGTGCACCAACAGCGCCTATAGCGTCTTCAAAGACGGCGAGAGTGCCTTCGATGCCTTGAGTAAGCAACCGCTGAAATACGCCGGCTACAAACCCTCTCCGACGAACTTGACGAACGCCAAATGCCTAGAAGAGGCCGTTCGGTTCCGCTGCTACGCGACGAGCAAAGGGCGGCGCGGAACGCCGCACAAATAGTTTGATCGGCCTTGTTACGAGCGTCTGTCGCCAAATACAGAACCACACAGCTTGAGGAGACCCCGAGAGTGGCCAATCAGCTCAGTTCGATTAAATGCATTGTCCAGTTGATGCTCGAAAATCGCTCGTTCGATCAGATGTTGGGATTTCTTTACGAGACGAGCAAAAATAAATCGCCGCAAGGTCAAGACTTTGACGGATTAACCGGGCAAGAGTCGAATCGGGACGACACCGGGAGGGACTGGCCGGTCTTTAAGATTAGCGCCAGCGACAAGCATCCGTATTTTATGCCGGGCGCCGATCCGGGGGAGGGCTTTCGCAACACCAACTACCAGCTGTTCGAGACAGACGATCCGCAGCCGGGGACTAAGCCGACGATGGGTGGGTTCCTGATGAATTTCAAGAATGCGATCGCGACGGACCATTCCCGGAATTACAAGGACTCGCTGCCCGGCACGCTGCCTCAAGACATTATGGGGATGTATACGCCGGAATTGCTGCCCGTGATGTCGGGGCTCGCCAAAGGGTTCGCCGTTTGCGACCGGTGGTTTGCCTCGGCTCCCACGCAAACCATTCCCAACCGCGCGTTCGCGTCCGCAGGGACGTCGCTCGGACATCTGGATAACTCCGTCAAAGTCTTTACATGCCCGAGCATGTTCGGGCGATTGACGGACAAGAAAGTCGACTGGGCAATCTACGGCTATAACCGCGAACCGTTGACGCGACTGGACTTTCCCGACACTCAACACGAGGACGAAAGTCACTTCGGCCACTTTCGGGACTTCAGAGCGCGGGCCGCGGCCGGCAAGCTGCCCGCTTACACGTTTCTCGAGCCCAGCTTTGGCGCCAGCGGCAACAGTCAGCACCCGAACTACGACGTCGCGCTGGGCGAACAATTGATTCACGACGTGTATTACGCCTTACGCAATGGGCCCGGTTGGAACGACACCCTTCTCTTAATCACGTATGACGAGCACGGGGGCAATTACGACCACGTGCCGCCGCCGGCGACTGCCGTTCCGCCGGACAATTCGACGGGCGAGTTCGGATTCGACTTCAAGCGATTCGGCGTCCGCATCCCCGCACTTCTGATCTCGCCGCGTATCGAGGCGGGGACAGTTTTTCGGGCTACTGGCGCGACGATCGATCACACGTCCGTGCTGAAAACGATTCAGCTGCGGTGGGGGACGAAGGCGTTGACTGCGCGCGTCGATCAGGCGGCGGATCTCGGCGACGTGCTGACACTCCAAGCGCCGCGAAGGGACGATCCGCTTGCGGGGGTCAAGATTCCGGCGTCGAACCAGGTTCACCCCAATCAGGCGAAACCGTCGACGATCGAGAAGATTCACGCGAAGAGAGTTGCCGAGCTCCCTCTGCGAAACGACCACGGCGTGTACGATCAGCATACGCCGCCACCCTTGGCGACGACCGAAGAGGTCGGCGAGTACATCCAAAACCGCACAGCCGCCTGGAAAGATCATCTCGAGCGACTCCGACAACGTCGCCAATGGAAACAGCCGCCTGGCCCGAAGAACGCTCCGGCTAGAGTAACGGGTGGTAAGACACGGTCTGGTAGGGCAAAACCGGGTAACGCAAAAAAACCCAAATAACTCCGGGGTGATGTGGTCGTACGTCGACGTGACGGAGAGGAAGCCTGCAATGCGCATCGTGACCGCAAACGTCCTAGTGACAGTTTTTCTAGTGGCGGCGAGCGGGCACGGTTTCGCCGCGGACGGTCCGACCGATGCCGCGCCCACAGTTCTGCAAGGGCCCAAGGCGCTGCCGCAATATAAGCACGTCGTCCTGGTCGTCGAAGAAAACAAAGACTACGACCAGATCGTCGGCAACCCCTCGGCCGATTACATCAACAAGGTCTTGCTGGCCGAAGGAGCCTCCTTCACCAAGATGTATTCTGAAGAGCACTGCAGCCAGGGCAACTACTTCTGGTTGTTCTGCGGCAGCAACCTCGACGTCGGTTTCACCGACGTCATCCCGACGAAGGCAAATAACCCGGCCTATCCGTTTCAAGCGAGCAATCTGGGTGCGCAGCTCTTCGCCCACCACCGCGACTTCAAGGGCTATTCGGAGACTTTGCCGGCGATCGGTTCCTGTATCGAATTTGTGGACGACGGGTGCGAACACATTTATGGACGCAAACACGTCCCCTGGGTCAGTTTTGGCAACCTGCCGAAGGGGACGACGGTCAACAAATCCTGCAACCTGCGTTGGAAAGACTTTCCCAGCGACTTCAATGAGCTGCCGGACGTTGCGTTCGTGATCCCTAATCTGCGAAGCGACATGCACAACGGTTCACTCCAAGGAAGCATCCGGTGCGGCGACACCTGGCTGAGGGACAATCTCGATTCGTATTACCAGTGGGCCAAAAAGAACGAAAGCCTGCTGATCGTGACGTTCGACGAAAGCGACGTCAAAGAAATGGGTTGCGGGGGTTTGACGGATCCGGCCGCCAAACCGGACACGCAACTCGGCAAGGACCAGCAGAACCGGGTCCTCACGATCTTCGCCGGCGCCCACATCAAGCACGCCGAGTACGCCGAGGGCAACGGCATCACGCACGTCAACATCTTGCGCACACTCGAGGCGATATATGGCTTGCCGAAGTCCGGTGCCCAGCAAGTGAACGCGGCCCGCGCCGGCATTTCAGACGATTACGTGATAACCGACGTGTTCGGGCGCACGCCATGAACCGACCGTGCCTGCGGCTTGCAAACATGAAGGACCGGATGCGTGTTAGTTAGCCGCCCTAGGGACATCGCTCAGTTCCTCCAAACTGGTGAGCCGCTCGCGTGCTGCGTCGACGCTCCTCCGAAATGGATGAAGTGCAGCTCGGACCGCACGATGGCTTCCGGGCCGGCGTCGCCGGGGCGCCAAGGAGTACCAAATGGCGATCGTTCTTTCGGTCGGTGGCTTTCTGGTGTGCCTCATCGCAATCGCGACCACGCGCGCCCTGTCGCGGCAGAAGCTTGAGATCAAGTCGTCTGATGCAATCACCGCGGTTATGCCGGTCCTTGTCTGGCTAGTTGCTTCGGGCAGGATCAATCTAAAGGTTGGGGCAGACGGATTCCAGGTGACTCAGGCGATTAAGAGTGCGTACAGCGGTTCGGCCCCACAAACAGTCGGCGTTGCCGATCTCCCGGTTGACAGGGTTGTTGGTGCGTCGCGTCAAATCAAGTCGCCGCTCTCAGAGGTTAAGCCTCGTGTCGACTTGCTTGTTAAGAATCGCGTCCAAGTCCTTGTGTTTACGATGGGAACTGGCCACCAAGGAGAGGTAGTTGATTATTATTTTCGGACGTTGATTCCCCACCCGTCCTTTCGGTTCTTTCTCATCAACTCGCAGGACGGCAAATACTTCGGCGTTATTCCGGCGCAAAGCGTGCAGGATTTGCTGAGTCAAGAGGGGGCAAACGATTCCCGCAAGGGAGCCCTTGCCGCACAGTTCGCCGGTTTTCTAAATGACTCCGACAAGGCGGGGATCCGTGCGATCCCAGGATTCAGCGACGCCTCGGTCGATGCACATGCGGACAAATTGGCCGCGTTACGAGAGCTCAATAAGGAAAATGTGGCATTCTTGCCAGTTATCAAGAACGGGCAGTTCGATAATGGCATTGTCGATCGACAGCGCCTGGTCACAAGCGTGCTTGTCGACATTTATGATGGTCTGGCGGACGTGGGAACCAAGTAAGGCGGAGGATTCGCCCGCGGGTACGCAGTCCATGTCGGCAGGCCAACTTTGTTCCGCGATATGCAGGCTAGACATAAGTGAAGAATGGGCAAGAAAAAGGGCGCCAAAGGTGCGAAGCAAACGTCCAGGCCGGGGAAAAGACCACGACGCGCGGGCGGCAATCGGCGCCGACAAGCAAGAGCCACCCGACCCATTGAGCGTCGAACCACATCGTCCATCGAAGGAGTTTCATCCATGAGTCCGCAGGCCCTTACACTCCCGTTCTGGCAGGTGCAATTCGATGAGACCGGTCAACTGGTCGATCCTCCGGCCGTGGACACGGTTCTCCAGGCGCTGCGAAGTGAGGCACTGACGCATCTATTCATCTTCTCCCACGGGTGGAATAACTCCCCGGCCGATGCCAGAAGCCTCTATGACCGGTTCTTCGGCGCCATGTCCGCCCTGCTTCCCGATCGCCAGGCGGGCGTCAACAGTGGAACGCTTGGGATCTATTGGCCCTCGATGCGCTGGATTGACGAGGAACTACCGAGCGCGGATGAAGGTGGTCCGGCTGCTGTCTCTACTGCGTTGTCACCGAGCGCTTCAAGTGCGAGTGCCCAGGTTCTTGCGCTCAAGGCGGTCTATTCGACGCCGCAGCAACGCGCTGCGATCGACGCGTTGGCGGACATGCTGCAGTCGCGACCACGCGATCCGCTGGCACTCCAGCAGTTCCAGCACTATATGCAGCTGTTGACAACGACCCCGGAATCAGGTTTTCACCCGGAAGATAACGGCGAGCGCAACCTCTTAAGCGGGTCTCCGCAGGAGGTCTTTCAGCGATTCGCCCTGGTGACGCCGCGTTCCGTTGACCAAGGCGGGGTCGCTGGAATTGGGGACCTTGTTGACCGGATTTGGGACGGAGCGAAGGAAGCGCTCCGGCAGGCTACTTATTGGGAAATGAAGAAGCGTGCAGGCGTGGTCGGCCAGCAAGGTCTGGGGCTTCTAATTGCCCGCATTCACCAGGCGCTGCCCTCGATTCGCGTTCATTTGCTTGGTCATAGTTTCGGGGCGCGCCTCGTTTCCTATTCGCTGGCTGGGTTGCCGGCCGCACTGACGGGTTCAGCGTCACCCATCAAGTCGGTCACTTTGCTCCAGGGAGCATTCTCGCACTTTGCCTTTGCGAGCAGTCTGCCGTTTGATCCGTCGAATGGCGGCGGATTAGCCGGGATGCAGGCGCGCGTGGACGGCCCGATCGGCGTCACGCATACCCCGTGGGACACGGCTCTTGGAACCTACTACCCTTTGGCGTCGATGGCCGCTAACGATGCGACATCTGCGTTTGAGGACCTTCTGTTTCGTTGGAACGCGATGGGGCATGACGGAGCCCAGTCGGTCAATGCCAACGCAATCGGCGTCGGTCCAGTGGGAACAGATTACGCAGCATCAACCCGCGGCAGCCAGTTCACGAATTTTGATGCTAACGCTGTCATCCGTTTGGGCGGCCCGCCGTCCGGAGCGCATAGCGACATCGTTCACCCCGAAATCGCCTGGATCGTTCTTTCCGCTTCGCATGTCGCGGATCAGTCAGCCAATGTCAGCGGATCTGCCACTCAGGCAGCGGCTGGTTCCCCGCAAGGAGGCGCGGCGAGCCTCGCTCCCGTTGTTGAGACCACGGCGGAGCCACAACGGCAGGAAACATCTAGGTCATCATTTGAACCAACGGAACCGCCGCTGATCCGCAACACAACAGTGTCCCTCGCTTTTAATATTCCGCAGGAGGATACCAGGCGGGCAAAAGCGGGCCTAAGGGCTGATAACACGTCACCCTGCTCCGTGATGATTGAGCTGAACTTGCACCATCGCTTAGGGCTCGAGGGCGCCAAGGATCGCTTCCGCGCGCTATGGAAGACCCTGCCGCCGGCTGTGTCGCAAAGAGGATGGGTCGAGATTTCAGATACCTACATACGTTGTGATCTCAGCGTGGACGATGTCCGGATGCTTGCACTGCGCGACGAGCAAGAAGCCAAAGGAGATGAGAGCGCACACAGCATTTATCAAATCTGGCCTGACTTCCCCGTCCATCCACAGATTGATCAATCCGTCTCAACCATTAAGGGGGACGCGGCCCGGCGCTCGTACGATGCGACGGGAGCCAGCATCACGTGGGCCGTCATCGACACGGGGATCGACGCCTCCCATCCGCACTTTGCGACCTATGACACGCTGGGAGGCGATGTTGCCCAGCTTCATTGCGACTTTACGATGCCAGACACGCCGGTCCCACCACGCATCATCTCCGCGCTAAGGGACACCTACGGGCATGGTTCACACGTCTCTGGAATCATCGCCGGCGGACTCGTTGGAGGGGTTCCTGGCAAAACGCCGCCGCCCTATTTTGTCGCGGAATCAGTGCAAACCCCGGGTGGACTTTCCAGTGTACAAGAGCGGCGAGGAGTCGATCCGTTACGTCTCACAGGGGTTGCCCCCCGGTGCAAGCTGGTCAGTTTGCGAATCCAGGGGGACGACGGACAGAATCTTTCATCAAACGTGATTCGTGCGCTGCAATACGTGCGAAAGGATCTCAACGGAAATGGCAAGCTCCTCAGGGTCCACGGCGTGAATCTGAGCCTCGGGTACGAGTTTGATGCACATTGGTTCGCCTGCGGGCAGAGTCCGATTTGCGTCGAAGTGAATCGACTCGTTCGCTCGGGCGTTGTCGTGGTTGTCGCGGCTGGAAATACCGGATATGGGACGCTCACCGCAGAACAGCGCCCTGGGACGAGGACCGGGATGGCGTTGACGATCAATGATCCCGGAAACGCCGATTTGGCCATCACGGTGGGATCAACACACCGTGACAGACCGCACACCTATGGCATCTCCTACTTTTCGTCAAAAGGCCCTACCGGCGACGGGCGGATAAAACCGGATCTCGTTGCGCCCGGAGAACGCATTACTTCGTGTGCCGCCGGCCGCAATCTGGACAAAATCGGGCCACTCATGGCGGGTAAGCCGCCGAATACGGCGTGCTACGTGGATGACAGCGGCACGAGCATGGCCGCACCTCACGTGTCGGGAGCGATTGCAGCCTTCCTTTCCATTCGCCGGGAATTCATCGGCCAGCCCGAGAGAGTTAAAGAAATCTGCCTCGCGAACGCCACGCCTTTGGGACGTGAGCGGTACTTCGAAGGAAGTGGTCTCTTCGATCTGATGCGCATGATTCAGTCCGTTTAAGAGTTGCTAGACCGCGCGGCACCTGATTCTGACACGGGATATACACGGCTCCACGGCCAAGTGTGTCCAACTGGCTTGTTGCGAACGCGGATCGAAAACGACACTCGATCTCGGCGTGGAAGGAGTGATTGAGCGATGGCACGCTCCTCTCGACTCCGCGTAATGATTTCGAGCAGGTGCAACGACCTTTTCCCTGCGAAAGGCGGCACCACTACTCTCACAGACATCCGCAAGAAGCTTAAGCAGCAAGTCGAGTTGGTCAGTCCGTTTGACAAGCAGCTATTTGAGGTGTGGATCAACGAAGAAACCCCGCCAACAGGAGGAAGCTGGAGCAGCTGGGACGTTTGTCTCAACGCTGTTAAGGACTGCGACATTCTGCTTGCCCTGTCAAACGGCAATGCCGGCTGGGCCAAGAGCGCTGGAGATATCGGCATTTGCCACGCCGAATTAATGACCGGCCTGTCCCAGGCCCCCGGGAAGGTGTGGCTTATATCGCTGGGCAACGTCCCGATCGATTCTTCCGAGCAAGGCGAGCGCAATAGAAGATTCCAGGAATTCGTTGCCCTTCAGAACCTCTTTCGCGGTGCCGAGGTTAAGACGATTGCGGAATTAGAGCAGCGCGTCAAAGAGGCGTTGAATGAAGCTCTGTTGACGCTTGTTCAGCGAGGCGTGCGCGAGTCAACGAAAGGGCGCTACTACAGCGGCCAGGCTCTGGATTGGACTCGCCTCAACTTCGCCAATCGGCAGTGTGAGATGCTGAAAGTCCTTCGCGAAGCCGTGCTACAGCATCCCAGCTCTGCTGAGGACAGTGGCAACGTGTTCATAAGCCTTGGCAGCGCTGAGGTACTCTTCGTGCTGCACGCGATACCTGCAGCATTCGGGGTTCCCGCCGCAAGAGAGCTGGTAGGACAGCCCTTCCTCCAAGACCACACGCTTCACGGCCTGTTCGTCCGCCGGCGCGTGGGCCCAATGCATGTGATCGCCTGCCATCGGTCAGCTACTGAGGCACAGGCGACAAAGCTCCTCGGGTTTCCTGATGCAACGGTCGTAAACGCTCCGTTCGGGATTTATGTGGCAGACAACGTCCAAAAGGTCCAGTTTGCGTTTGTTTGCAATTGCCGCGACGATGCCACAACTCGCCACGGCGTGCAGCGATTCTTCGATTGGCTCGAGCAGACCGGCGAAGGGGCTCTTCTGGCGTCGCGCGCGGCGTCGCGAGCCAGGATTGTTAAAGCGATAGCCAAGGAGACCTGAGTTTCCTCAGGGTTACAACGACGGGGAAGCGACAGAAGCCCGCGTCAACGACCGGCAACGGTATTACCACCCGGAGAGGCCCCGTCGTCGCTTTTAGGGGGTCTAGGAGCAGCGAATCCGCTCTCAGCCTGTTTCCAGCCTATTCCGTCGTTTGCCCTTCCACGGGCCATTTCCTGGGCACTTGGCATCAGGAGCAGTGGGTAGGCCACGACCGCCGTATGGCACAAGATGAGAACGTGTGCCATATCTTTATCTTGTTGACACAGGATGGGAACTGTGGCAACGTTGTCGAGAAAGCATAAGTGGTGACGGTATGGTATGACGGATGTTCGTGTACGCGATCTTGACGATGACATCGTGAGCCTTTTGAAAGAACAGGCGCGAGGACGTCAGAGAACGCTGGAGAACTACATACGTGAAGTGCTCACGGACCTGGCGACGCGGCCCAGGTGGGAACTCGCTGAGCGTGCCGCTCGATTGCGGGAGTCGATCAAGGCGGAGTCCGGCATTTTGACCGATTCGGCGCCCTTTGTCCGCGAGGAGCGGGATCGGCGCGGATGATCGTGGTCGACGCCAGCGTCGCCGTTAAGTGGTTTATCCCCGAACCTGGCGAAGAGGCGGCGGTGAAACTTCTCGACGGCACAAACGGGTTGATTTCGCCCGCGCTTATCCGGCTCGAGGTAACCGGGGCGATCATCCGGCGCTATCGCGAAGGACATTTGACGGAGAAAAAAGCCCGCGAGGAATTTGCGAGGCAAAAACGGCCTCATCTCAGGAGTTCATTCAGGAAGTTCTTTAAAGATGTCGGGGACCCTTAAGGAGTGCATCTCAGCAGCTGCTTGCCCACTCTACGGAAGTCGGGCGGCCGGTCGGCTGAGCCATCATTCCTCGGGCTCCCAGTCATCGGCTTTAACCCACCTCCCCCCGTCCTTAATTTCGATCTCCATAATCGGATGAATTTCCCAGATCGTTCCGCGCGACTTTCCCACGGCTTCCGGATGCCATTGATCGAGCATCAGCCAGCCGCTAATCCGCACGCGGTTTTCGGACTTCTTGATGGATTTCATCAGATCATAGGTCCACTTGGGATGCTGTGCCCGAATGCGGGGAGTGACCTCCACGACGATGGAGTCGCTCTTGTCATCCTCGCTTGACGTCACCAAGCTGAGATGGAAGTCGACCATATCGTCGGCGTCCTCGCCACAGTTGCAGGATTCTGGCCCTTCCGCTTTCGTGTAGGCGATAAACCCTTCCACAGCAATTGGAACGCCCTCGTAGCGTGACACCGCTTCTCGGGTTTCCAGCGGCCAAGCGGCTCGCTTACGCGGCAATTCGGCTGGATAGTCGAGATTCCGCACCGCCCCAAACTTGACAGGAATCCACTCGCTCCATTTATCCACGCGATTCTTCAGCCGATTCAATTCACCGTCGCCGCCGCTTCCCTCGGCTCCGCAGTTTTTGAATGTCGTTGACCGCGGTGTCGGTTTCTGCGGCATGTTGGGCAAACCGGTCGATTCGTCGAGTGTCCAGGTTCTCGTCGCTGCTCGCGCCGCTTGAGGAGCCAGATTGACCTTGAATTCTCCCGCCCTTGGGGGCGCGATTTCATTGAGCCGCCTTTCGATTCGGTCCAATCGATCAAGAATTCGATCGATCTTCTCATCGGTCGATACGGCCTTGTGAGGCGACGACGGGGGCGGATCGCCTCCATGCGTGACAATCGCAAACGGTCCGACGGTGACCGCTAACACGAGAACGGCGACGGTGGCAGCCCAGAAGCGGCTGTATTTCATGCTACATCCTTTACGAAAGGCGATTGTCTTGTATCCGAACGCAATGGCTTTCGCATTGCGATTGTCGGCGCAGTTGAAATCGAAGCGTCGGCCTCAAACTCGAATCTCATACGCATGAACTCTCAGCCGTTCCCACGAATCTAGAAGTTATCCTGCGCGTACTTGACTGCGGCGGCCGCGTTGATCAAACCCCAACCAGTGGCTTTGTCGAAGCCCGGCACAGCCGGCTCGTTAAACCGTTGGGGAAAGCTATGGCCGACCACCACGTCCGTTGCGGTTTTGGAGAGGGCCTCGATGACCTTTGCCGGCTCCAAGCCAGGCTTGGCGCTCAAGATGAGTCCCGACGCTCCCGCCACTTGGGGCGCAGCCGCCGACGTTCCTGAGAAGAGCGCCCACCCGTCGGTGGCGGTCGTGCCGTCCCCAGCTTCACCGCTGTCGAACGCACTTTCCTCTTGGTCCAGCTGGCAGCCTGGTTGCACGGGCAACATCAGGTACTGCGCTCGGGGCTGCATTCCTACGAGTCCGCAGACTGTTGGTACGACGACACCGCCAAACCATGGGCTGGCGTATCCGCTAGCGTAGTCCGACGCTTGGAGATGCCCGACAGCGTCTACGAAGGCTCCGCCAGCGGCAAGCACACCGGTAATTTGGGGTTCGATCGACAGCTGACCGTTGCCGGCCGAGAAGATCACAAGGATGCCTTTGTCGATGGCATCCTGAACCTCAAGAGCAAACGAAAGATCGCTTGGGTCGGGCTCGCTGCCGGCCGGAATTGGATAGGGCAGCTCGTAGTCGCCGCCCCAAGAATTCGTCATGATCTGTGGTGCTAAGGCTTTGCCCTTCAAAAATGCGGCTACCACGCCGACGAACTTCCCCGCATTGTCCGTGCCACGAACCGGCTGCAAGGTGGCACCTGGCGCCATTGCGAAAATGTTCGCAGATTCACCGGTGCCGTGCCCAATTGGATCCTTGCTCGGATCGGTGCCTGGGATCGCCACAAGTGGCGTGTTGACGTTATAGCCATTGGCCGTGAAATAGGGATGGCGATACCAACCGGAATCTGGCATCACGATGGTGACACCGTCACCACGGATTCCTTGTTGATGGGCGTGAGTCGCGTTCAGGAGCGTGGCCACGTCATTTGGAAGTTGGAGGTGGTATTTCGGAGAACTGAGCGGGATCGGGGACGGAAAGATCGCGTGATGCTGGCGTGGGCGCTCCAGTACGACGCCATCAATTTTCAGCGACCGAGACTGGACCATCCCAACGCCGAACGCTTCCGGTTGACCGTGGCCAACGATGTCCAAGCAGGTAATGTATTCTCGGACCCCTTCCGTGGTGCTCATTAACGTTTCCATCGGCTTAACGGTGCCGCCCGTCAGCGATTCATACGCGCCCGATGCTCCTCGTACCGACAAACCCAAGTCACTCTCTGCAAGAATCTCGAATCCCGACTTTTCCAAATGAGTCCTGACCGAGTCAATATCACTCCGCTTGGCATGATAGGCCTTGGCAGTGCGGTGCAACTTCTTGGTATTCTTGGCGCCGAACACCGACTCCTTTCCCTGCACGGAAACGTACCCGACAATCTTATCGGGAACTGGATTATCCGACTTCATGAGCGCGGGCAATCCAAAGTTTGCCATGACAATGCCTCACTCTGTGTTAGTCGTGCAACGAACGAGGTCTGACAACGCGAATGGAACGAACGGAGTCCTTCAGGAGTTCAGGAATAGGCAAGTCCCCAGTCTCAGCACCGGTGATGCCGGGTAGCAGCTTATGCAATTCTTCGACTTCTGCCGCCAATAAGAACCCGACCTTCATCGGCATTGGATCGAAACCCTGGCCACGAAGAAGGCCCTCAAGTCGGTTGCGATCGCCGCGTGGGAGGGTTTCCAGCACCAATTCTAAGTGAGCGCCACTCATGTTCTGCGCCGCCGGTCAGAGGTCGGATGCTCGATCGCAGACAAGATTTTCGCACGTCACCTCGGCAAAGCCACGGTGACCTGAGCATTCGCGAGCCTACGACGTGCGGCCCTATTCCTGGCCGATTACCTCGGTGGTTTTCTTATCAATTGTCTCCAAATCCTGCTTGATCTCAGCAAGGAGCCCAGGGAAAGCCGGCGAGCTTGGCTCCAGCTTTCGCACATGCGTCTCCTTCCTCTGCTTAATTTCCAGAAGATCTTTGAGTCGCTTTTGCAGCGTTGTCGGGGCCTACCGCCAGTCCGTAGCGAAACATTTGGCACCGCATGAACTTCGGCTTGCCATTCGTGAGGAGGCAAATCACGGCGCCCAGGTCGGTGGATGGGAATGCCGCCACCTCACGGTAAGCGCACTGACACGATCCGAAGCATTGTCGCCCATGGGCTTCCAACAAGAATGCCAGACCAACGACTGCCAATCAATAACCTAAATAGGCTATTTCGGTTGATTACTGCACCGCTTTGGCCGTCTCAATCAGCGCAGCCAGCCCAGCGAGTTTCGTCTGGGCATGCTCGACCCCGCCAGCCAGTCGAATGAATTCAAGACCAGCTTTCAGGGCCTCGTCAGCCTGCCCGTTGCCAGCCACGACACGTCCCGGCTTGCGCCGTCGCACAACCCTGCGCTTCCCCGCTCCCGCGAGCTTATAAAACGTCGATTTGAATGTGCCCTCGTTGATCTTTGGCGCGGGATGGGCTTTCCTGATCCCCTCCAACGCATGCTTCGGCGACACGCCTCGATGGGCCTTGCGGTACTGACGAATGACCTCGGAGAGATTAAAGCTATTTGATTTGACTGCCATGTAGTTGTCGCCTCCTGCAAAGACGGGACCGGAACTATAGAGTAAGGATACTTCGGTGCGGCCCACCGATCAATGGGTCGTGGCATTCAACTCAGAAACATCTCCCGCACTCTCGGACGAATCTCCCAGTTTTTGCGATTGATCACCCGAGTTTCGTTTATGTGGCCCGCCCCATGCCTGCGACGGATCATCGCGCAGTTAAAAACTTAACGGAAATCAGACATCGAATTGGCGGTCGAGAAAACTACTGACGAAGGCCGCCACAGTATTGAGATGAATGGGCATGATGTTGCCGACGGCCACGAAGGTCTCCTGCGGCACCATCGCAGCTGCCGGCTGCGAGTGTGTAATTGTGCCATTGTCATCAATGATTAAGGACGCGGCCGAATCATCCTCAAGTCGATTGGCGCGAACCTTTCGATTTTCAAATCTGGCGACTATCCGTCGATTTACCGCCGTCTGTTGAAGTTCACAGTGAAAAACCGACATGGTGAATTCCGATTTGATGAAGGTAAGTGTCGAACGATCCGACTTCCACGCATTTTAGGCATCCTCGTTGATTGTAGGCTCACGGCAGCATCGACTTTTTGGGGACAAATCGGCACCGCAACGAGGAGCAATCTGAGCTGAGGAATTGGCCTTGCGCTTGGGAGGCGAATGTGGTAGCATTAAATTAGCATCCAATTTAGTGCGAAGGAAGAGACATGCTAAACCTCGAACACGGCATCGACTCGATGACGAATTTCAAACGTCAAACCGCCGAATACCTGGAGCGGCTGCACAAGACCGGCGAGCCGGTCGTCCTCACAGTGAACGGCAAGGCTCAGGTGGTCGTGCAGGACGCAGCCGCCTATCAGATGCTGCTCGATGCCGCGGCGAAGGCGGAACGCGAGGAAACGGTGGCGGCGATTCGCGAGGGCCTGGCCGACGCCAAGGCCGGCCGCACCAAGCCAGCGAGGGCGGCGCTCAAAGCGCTCGCCAAGAAATACGGCATCGCCACGCCGGACAAGTAGCGTGAAATATCGTGTGCGACTCACCGCCAAAGCCGAGGCGGATGTGGACCGGGTTCTCCGCTGGTTTCACGAGGAGCGCGCGACGGCCGCCGGTGATCGTTGGTTCTCGCGGCTGATGGCCAAGATCGATACGCTCGAGGCGCACCCGGCACGCTGCGCTGTCGCGGCCGAATCCGAAGACCTAGGAGTCGAAATCCGCGAATTGCTGGTTGGAAAGCGCCACGGTGTCTATCGAATTCTGTTTCAGATCGAAGGGCGGACGGTTCAAATACTGCGAGTCTGGCACGGTGCGCGGGATCGCGTCTCACCGGAGGACCTCTGGACGTCAACGCACCGGCGTTTTCGAGGCATTGACCAATTGCCGCCGTTAAGACTGGGCTGATTCGAGATTCAGGCGAAGCAGCGACGTCCGTTAACTGGAATCGACTTCGCAATTGCCCTCCTGGGGTCAGCCGACCAAATGCCCCGGAAATGGCTCCTGGAAGCGCGGAACACGACGGGGGCTGGAATCCAGGCTGAGAGCGGGTGTCGGTGCTCCGTGGCCCTCTAAATGCGATTCTGGGCCGGTTCGGGACGAGAGTCTGGAGCTCCGCCGCCTCGACCGCTATTGGTCCTGAACGGTGGCCACTTCTGATAAGCAATTAAACTGGTTTCTCAATCTGCCGATCACCCGTGATTGATATTGTACGGAATGGGCCCCAACGCTGATGAGTTTGAAGTCATCGCCGTCGGTCGGTGGTTTTTTGGGCGGTCACCCGTGGCTGCAGCTCAAAAAATCCCGTACCAGAGGCGGGCCTTAGACAGTCATCGTCGGAGGGAGGTCGGGTGCGGGTGGGTTGCTTTAGTTTCGCTGCTCAACGATTTAAAAGGCGCGGCGCCCTTCGGCGGGATGGTAAGGAGTTAAGGACCTGTGCCGCGCTGGGCTGCAGGACTATTTCATTTACGCCGAAAGGAGTTCTTCAAAGAGCCGGGTCCCGCAACGGCACGATTCGCTCGCATAAGCCGCTTGCACGCATCCAGTACGGCCCACGGAATCTCCTGCAGCGCGTCGGCAAGCTGAACGAAGTCAATGAAGGCATCTGGTTTCAACAACGCCCATATGCGGTCATCAAGTTGCTTCTGTGCTTCAGCGCCGCTCTCATCCACGTCGAAACCATCCATCCAAAAGATCGCATCGTTCCAGAGAATAAAGTGACTTTGGCAGCCGGTGTCTCTCCAAACGGAGGGAAAGAGAGTAAAACCCTTGGGAGACTGATAAATTCTCCACGCCTTGGCAGTTCGGGGATCGAGGTTAAGCGTGATGACTTCTCCGCAGCCGTCTGGGCAGCGCATTACTGCGGACCGCAATGTGCCACGCTTAACGATCGCGAGATCGCCAGGTTGTGTAACGAGCCCAATGGCGTCGCTATGAGAAGGAACAATCCCTTTCATTCGAGAACGACGGGGACGGTTTTCGTAAGACGTCATGCAGCTTCCTCATGCGAAGCAATTGCGACCAACAAGCGGTAGGCGGACCAATAAGCGTAGCTACGGACTACTGCGTCGGGGGCGTCGATCTGTATCTTTGCTTCATCCTCAGGAAACATGGCCATTCGCAGCATGTACGCGGCCAGAACATAGCCGTACGCCTTTTCGTCGAGCTCGATATAATATGCCATTAATCGCAGCTGGCGGCAGGCACTCCACATCCAAGTGTGCAGACACGGCTGTTCCTGGAGCGGCGGCACGATAGAGAACTCTCCGGCCTTGAACGTGAATAAAGCGTCGATATGCCGTCGCCATTCCTTAAATCGACTTGAGTCAAGGTATCGACCGTCATCCTTCTCATTCCAGAGAGTATTTGCTTCGAGGTCGAAGCAAATCGCAATCTCGAGGGACGCAAGGTCTGCAACCAATGGACCGATGGTTGACTTGTAAAAGTCAATCATCACGGCCTCGCCATTTTTGACACGTACGTTTTGGGTGTTGAGATCGCCGTGCACCGGTCCACGACGATACAAGTGCTTGCTCGACTCATCGAGCATACGCGTCAGCTCGGGTCCTGACAGTTTGGCCCCAAAGGGCTTGGCGGCTCTTATATAGGGCGCCTTGATTTGTGCGGGGTCCAAAATGGTTGGGAGGATGTCCGCAAGAGCGATACGTTCATCGCGGCGAAACGCCTGCTGGCGCCACCCTCTAAGAGCATCGTCAAACAATGAATGAATGATTGCTCGCGCGCCGTAGGGCTGCAAAAGGTCTGATAGAGACACGGAATCATCGACAAAGTCCCCCACCAAGATACCATCGGTCGAACCCAGCAGGCAGCGCTTAAGCTCACAGTTCGGTCTTTGGCTGAATGGGATATATCGGGTTACGAATCTCTCGTAAGCGTCGTACTCTTGCAGGATACGTTTGCTTCGATCAAGTTTCGCAAAATATGGAAGCGGATACGGCGCTGCCTCGCCCTCAGGAAACTCAGCATAGACCACAAGTACGCGCGCGCCTGACAATCCTTTAGTGAGCGGCTTAATCGTGATTGCCTTACAGTCGCTGAATGCCCGCTTCAGCAAAAAAAGATCGCTTGCATTCGTCGGCACCTCGCCCTTGATTTCCAGATCGGGGTTAAGTGGCGGGCCGGCAGGATGCCGTGCCGCCAGTTCAGCAAGCTCGTATCCCGGCTTTCTAAAAGAGAATTGTTTGATTGGCCTCGGAAAGTCGACGAATCTTGTGGTGACTTCAGGAAAATCAAGAATATGACTTTGGAGCAGTTTGTCTTCACCCTTCTCATTCGCATGGAGAACAACAAGCAAGCCATGGTCGGCTGCCTTTGACGCCCAGCTTTTAACGAGACCGATTGACCGACCCTTGTGCTTACTATCGAAGCTGAATACGACGCATCGTGAAACCGACAAATCTCGATCGGAGAGTGGAGGGTTGGTTACGGTGAGGGTCAGTCGCCGGCGTGTGAACTCGGTGAGGATGGTCTTCGACGGCGCGCGGCCCAGCCAAAGGACCTGTGTGCGTTCGATGGTCATTGGCGGCGCTGCCTTCCAGGCAAAGGCCATTTGTTTCCGAGGCCTAACGCGCCCGAGCGAGAGCAGACTATGCAGGTGGGGTCAGCCCGGAGGGTTGCGGAACGGACGACGCCGACAATCCCATTGTAATACTGCAGGCGCGACTCACCTGGGACGGGCGTAAAGGCGGTCATGAACATTGTGACGGCAAGTGAAGCCATGGTGCTATTCAAAGATATTACTGCAGGTTGTGGCTCGTTGTAGCCCGTTATATACGGATCAGCCGCTCGTTGGATGGCTGATTGCAATTCTCGGCGGACGGCGTCAGGATCAATGACGCCGCCGCACACGAGGCAAGGCAGCCCCGGCGCGACCATTTGAACGCGCCCGGAAATATGCGTTATTACGCCCTGCTGGGCCACAATGCCCACGCCTAAGTCGATGAGAGGAACATAGTATTGGTATGCGAGCTGATTCAGCATTGCTCGACTGGCGTGAGAATCGGTGCATCCAAAGACGGCATCCATATCTGCCAGGGATTGCGCAACGTCGATGTCAGTTACGTCACGGCACTTGGCTGTTATTGAGGCCTCTGGGTTTATCGAGTGGATGAGCCGAGTTGCGACCGCGGTCTTACCAGTTCCAACGTCGCCAGGCATCGACCCAACAAGGCGATTCAAATTGGTTTCGTCTACGACGTCAGGATCAACGAGCGTGAACGCCGCAACTCCCAAATGAGCAAGCTGTTCAGCGACAACAGAACCTGTACCTCCAAGACCGACGATTGCGACGCGAGCACCCTGGACGGCCGCTTGACCCTTCTCGCCGAAGGCGCGGAGTTGGCGGTCCCAACGTTCGTCTAGACTAATGTTTGCGGACGGATCAAAAAGGAGATCCACCTTGGGGCCGACTTGGACGACCGTTAAAGACTCGGACGATGCAAGGCGGCGTGCCGCGCATCCATCTGGACCGATAACCAAAGCCGCATGCGGGACGTCGGGTACACGTCTGGATAGGAATTCGACGAGTCGTGTCTCCCCATCGTCGTCTACCGGGGAGAACTTAGGAGTGCCCTCAGCAAAGGGATGAGAGTGTACGAATATCACAGACAGATTTTCCTGCCGGGCTCTCTGCACAAGTGGAACAAAAAAGTCCGGGCGAAGTTGTGCTCTGGTCGTCGTCCGCACGTCATACGCCCTCTCGGGGGCGGGATGAATTTCCCGCACGAGCAAGGTCGGGCGTGTGCTGTCCGGAAATGGGGGGCCGGCGAGAAGGATCGCGCACGTTTCTTCCTCGGAGAGGAGCAGAGAACGCGCCATATCACTGTAAGTGGCGCCTGCGAACGCGATGCGCATCATCGAAGTTCCTTAAGGCGTTGTTCACACACTTTCGCATAGGTGACGAGATTGTTGCGGCTGGGGTTCCATCCCTGGACGTGCCACGAGAACCATAGGCCCGGCGCATTGACCTCGGGAATCGCCTGGAAATTGGTTGCTTGGGGTTGCCGACTAGGAGCAAGGCGCAAATCGTTATCGGCCCAGAAGCAGTCGGGCGCGGCAAACGGATAACCAACTGGGGCGACAAAGCGTATGGATGTAGTCGCTTTGTTCCAGCCATCTGGGAGCCGCACATTCTTCAGCTCTATCAAAACCGCACCGCTTGGCAATGTGCTGGCTTCGGCGCCCTGAGGATAAACCTGGCGCAGTTCTTCCAGTTGCCGATCCAATATGTTCATTATTGACCGAACGTTGCAGGAGGCACGGTATAGAAGTGACAGACAGGGTGCACATTCAAGTCTACGGAGTCATTGTCGGTTATAACTTTATCGGGCTGACCGCCACGGCCCTCAAGTACTAATTGGTAGGCCGGGTTGAAGTCCGGAATGCGGGCCTTGATTTGGGCACCCGTCAGCGCCGAGTCATCTGTGGTGTATTCGTTTCCGTCGACAAAATAGTGGTACTCCTTTTTGTGGTGGTGGTGTTCGTGCTCATTTTTGTGGTGCTCCGTTTCAGAGTGACCATTGTGGGTATCTTCAGTCATGTTTAGCTCCATGTGTTTGCGCGTAATATTATGGAATATAGCATAGACAAAGTGTCAGTGCATTCCAATTCTGGACAGCAATGTTGTCGTGGCGTGGCAGGGGGGAAAGCCAACGGCCAGAGGCGATTGCATGGGATTCCATATTTTTGAGATCCTCCAAATTGTCACAAGTCGCGAGCAGTAATCGGAACTCGAGGGCACTGTCCCAAAGGCTGGCCTTGAATCGGGAGACCCGCTGGTTGAGTCAGAAATTGGCCAACCTCGGCTCGTTCGTTGTCTTTCAGCCGTGGCCAGGTGTCAGCCCGGTAGGGCGATGGACTTCCCTACTAGTGCCAAACTTCCCTCCGTGTGCGCTTTATCGAACGGGACACGCGGACAGCCATGAACCGATTGTCCACGGATTCTACGCGGCAGAAGAAGCGTCGGCAAGCAGAAGCTGTTGCGAGGCAAGGGGTTTCGCTTTAGCCGAGAAATGAGGACTGATGGGATTCGGAGGTCGAAGCGGGGATTTCAGAGCTTGCTAGTCGGCAGCGAGTGGGCACTGCGTCGCCATCCGGCAGCAATCAACTGGGCCAGGATCTTGTGGGCGACGTAGCCCCGCCGTGTTCGAGCTTCGTTAAATACTCTGCAACAGTTCCTCAATCCCTATAACGGCACGAGTTGGACCAACCACTCGAACGCCATGAGGCCGTCCACAGGATGCGTCAACGCGTACACGTACACCTCGGCCGGCATGTAGACCGACGCCAAAGTCAAAATCGGCGACCCGCCCTGCCCCAACACGCTGATCAAGTACCACTGCCAGCCTTCGTCGTTGAACCCAACGACAGGAGCGTGCGGTGAATCCGCGATGACGGCTAACCCAGGCCGTAGTCTTCGATGGCCATGTTGAATTGGCGGGACGGTTTGACGAAGACGCGCCGAACACAAAACTGTCTTGGCAAATCGCGCGCCCGCGTGCGGATCGCTTTTGACACGGCTGAATTATCGAGGTTCGGCAGTCGGTCCAACGGCGAAAAAAGATCGCGCCACCGCATCGCGCGGACTCATTGGCGGCGGGGCGATTCGATCGGCCGCCAGGTCGCGTTGCCGCGCGGGTTCTGCCTCCATCGAGTTCACCGCGCGCTTGGCAATCGGATTGACCGATTGATTTGCTTTGTTTGATCCGCAATTGGGGTCAATTTGATGAGGGCAAATCGGAAAACGCGGAATGCCCTGCTGGGAACCGGCAGCGTTGTGCGCAACAGGGCCCGATGCAGCTGCCGCGGTCAATTTGGGCGGCACTGACGGCCTTCAGAGAATTGCTGTAGGCCTGGAGAAGCTCGCGGACCCTTCGACCAAAGCGAGCGAAAACGAGGCGAAATCTGGCTGCCGACCGAGGCCGGCGCACTTTCGACTCAGTGGTTGTTGTTGATTTGTTGGGTCCGCCGTGGCAGAATTGCGGCAACCGTCAGGCCAGTGCGCTTCAGCGCCCCACCATCTCGACTTGGCGTCGATCGTCGATTCGCTTTGTCCGGCCGGTAGACACCGTGCCCGTCACGAACCGGGTGAAATAGCCTGTTTAGGTTATTGCGGCCCAGTTAGCCGCGTGTGATGCTGCCTCGGGTCGAATTGGTAAACCAAAACACCGATCGACTGCTTGCCCAGACTTTTACCAAGTTTTTCCAAGGGAGGCGCCATAGGCCCATGTCTTGCTACTGCTCCGCTCGTGCGAGACGTCCACGGAAATCTCCTCTTATCGTGCTGACGTTGATCCTGGCCATAACACCATCGGGGGACGCGTCGGCTCGTCATGGGCGGCGCCCACGATTGTGTGTTCCGAGTTGTTGCTGTCCGTGCCCAGCGCCAGTCTGCATTTGTTCTGCATCAGCCACACTTCCGCCTACGACCGCAACATCGTCGCTGGGAACGCCACTACCGGACTTTGTCTCTGCCTCAGGAAGGCGCTACCACGTCACCGAATCGAACGACCCTGGTACCGAGGAAAAAGTCGAAGCGCAGCCGCTCGCTGCACGTGCGGTCCATGGCACCGATAATTTCGGAGGGACCGATCGCAAAGCGGCCAAGACATCGATTGCAACGGGTCCGGTAAGCGAAGTCCCTGATTTGCTGTCACTGCTCAACAACCTTCCGGCCACCGACCAGCAGATGTTGCAGCACGAACCCCCGATTACCGAATCGGCGACTTCCGGACGTGTCGCTGAAGAGCAAGGCAATGTGACCGTGCAAGCTTATCTCTACGCAACGAAGAAGGAGGCGGACAACGACTACCATTTGATTTTGGGAACGTCCGACCAGCCGGAGTCTGGAAGCTACATGACGGCTGAAGTGTCAGGACTCCCTGACTCCGGGAGCGCACGAACGCGCCTGCAAGTACCTCGAGACGCGTTTAAAGCGTTTTTTAGCAGCAGTCCAATCGGCACGGCGTACAAGAAATTTAACCCACCGATCCCGCTTCGCGTCACGGGCTCGCTGTTCTTCGATATCGACCACCGTGCTGGTGCCGTGGGGCCAACAGGGTTTAAGCCGCAAACAGCCTGGGAAATTCATCCTGTGACAGCAATCGAATTCGAGTCTGTGCAGTCACGCTAAGTCTCGTTGCAAGGGCTTCGAGAAAGGGAAGCGCGCGCACTTAACGCGCCTCTGGGTCCAGCGGTAGCCTTCGGAAAGCTCAGTTCAATGGATGTCCACGCCGAATTTCTCGGAAGACTCTCAGAACTTACGCTGCCACGAACGCAGACTGCAGTTGGCCACGGGTGGCGGGCGAATCGAAAGTTGCGAAAGACCTTCGCGCGTTCGGGCACGCAAGGCTTTACAATCATCGAGCTGCTAATAGTTTTGGCCATTATCGGAATTCTGATCGCACTTCTGTTGCCGGCAGTTCAAGCGGCACGCGAATCGGCCAGACGCATTGCTTGCACAAACAATCTCAAGCAGATCGGAATTGCCCTCCACCACTACGAGTCGACGCATCGCTGCTTACCGGCAGCCGGCTATTATCCCAGGCGGTCAACGGCCCCGGATACGTACTCGGCGCAGGCGCGTCTTCTGTCGTACGTCGAGCAGGCAAATCTGTATCTGAGCATTGATTTCGGTCTGCCGGCGACGAGCCAGCCGAAGGTCGTCGCTCAGCGAATTGCGTTGTACCTCTGCCCTGACGAAATCAACGATCGTCCCCGGACAAATTCGGCGCCCGTGCGGTATCCCCTCAATTACGCGGCAAACTTCGGCTCTTGGCTCGTGTACGATCCGAACACCGGATTGGGGGGCGATGGCGCGCTCCAGATTAACCGAGGAACGCGAATGGCAGATTTCGTCGACGGTACGAGCAACACGGTAGCGTTCGCTGAAGTGAAGGCCTATCAGTCCTATTTGTTGGGTAGCGGTCAGCCCAACTCGTTGACAGCGCCGGCTCCGTCAACTCCTGCCCAATTGCTCAGTTTGGGTGGCTCTCTCAAGTCCAACGTAGGTCACACCGGTTGGACGGAGGGACAAACATTTCAGACCGGAATGACGTTCGTGTTTGCCCCAAACGCTCCGGTGCCTTACACAGCTGCAGGCGTGACCCATGACGTCGACTTCATCTCCAGCCGAGACGGTTCGTCGCCAACCGAGTTTTCTCACGCAGCTGTAACTGCTCGCAGTTACCATGCCGGCAGTTTCGCAAACGTCCTTTTGGCCGACGGCTCTGTCCGGGGCATAAGTTCCGAGATTTCACTGGGCGTGTGGCGCGCTCTAGGCACGCGGGCCGGAGGGGAGATGGTCATTTCAGCAAGCTACTGAGGGAGCCACGGGCATGAGAGACCCACGCCCCCAGCGCCGCCGTGTGGAACCGACGATTGCCCAGATGCATCAAAATGTTGTTAATCGGTCGCTCAATGCGTTAATTGGGGGGCCTTTCGCGGCCGGCCGGTGCTCCGCCGCCTGAATGTGAGGCGATCGTCGGGAATGGCTGGCCTGGACCTGTGTTTTAAAGAATGGCCGATTTTTGTCGGAGGAACTTCCGTGTGCCTCTTCTATTTTTCTTTTGTCCATGCACTCGTGCTGCCGTTGGTCGCGATGACACAAGCGCCAAATGAAGTCGCAGCGCCGTCGCTCGAAGACTTCCACTTTGTGTTTCAGGGCAGCGTCGTAAGAACTGCAGCGACAACGCTATCCGCCGTCAAACCAAGTGATAAAACGATCGTCGTCAAAGTGAACAAGGTCATTCAGCCGTCCTCGAAGGCTGCAACACGCTACGAGGGCAAGGAAGTCACGGTCGTGCTAGAAAAGAAGCCGCCGGAACTGAAGCCCGAGACGGAGGGTGTTTTCTACACGAACAGCCTGGTCTCAGGGGACGGACTAGCAGTGAAGGGCGTTGTCGACATTCATCCGGGACATCAGGACAGCGTCGTCGCGGCGGCTACTGCACGCCGCGATGATGCCGTCGTGCGCCAGGCGCAGCGCGCCGATTTGGTTGTGAGCGGCAAGGTCGTGGCCATTCGCGAGCCGGACTCAAACGTACTTAACGCCGGAGGCAGACTGCGTATCACTGAACACCCGGCCCGATGGCGCGAGGCGGAGATCGAGGTCCAGTCGGTCGAGAAAGGGCCGAATCGCCAGAGAATTCGTGTTCTCTTTCCCTTGAGTCATGACGTGCTGTGGAAGGCTGCCCCAAAGTACCAAGTGGGTGAGGAGGGGATCTGGTTCTTGCATAAAAACCAAACAGAAACCGCGCCGGTTCATCGGTGGATGGGGGCCATGACTGCCACGCAGCAAGACGGCTACACTGCCCTCAGCCCCGCCGACTTTCACCCAAAAGCGTCCGCCGAGAGGGTTAAACCCCTAATCGAAAAAGCAAAAGGGACTAAGTGACGCGCAAATAGCTAGAGGGCAAGTCGATCGAAGTTTCGCTCGCGCCGTGGGCGAATCATCTTTAAGCCAACTTCAAACTTGGAGAGGCCCAATCCAATGAGGCTGCAGTTCCGCTTTCGAGGAGCGTTGACCACGGTCATCTTATGTGTCGGCACCCTTGCTGTTCGCGCTGACATAACAGTCGCGATTGTCAATATGGTTCCTAGGGATCAAAGCGACGAAACCCACAACGACGCGGAACCGAATTTGGCTGTTAATCCGGTCGACCGATCGCAGATCGCAGGGTCGGCATTCACTCCGAATCGACTGGGAGGCGATGCGCCGATTTACATTTCGACGGACGGTGGTAACACCTGGTCTCTGAACTTTATCGTGCCCAGCCGCGGCCCCGATACCGGCACAGGAGACATCACTCTGCGCTTTGCCGAAAGCGGCACGTTGTACGCAGGAATCCTCAAGCTTCCAACGCTGGGCAACGTGACGCGACTCAATATCCTGAGGGCTACGGACTTTACTTCAGCCACGCCGATGAGCGTGCTTGTCGATCGGACGGGCGTCGACCAGCCGCATGTGAGTTCGATGCGTGTTCCGGTCGGCCCAGAACAGGGCAAGGATCGCGTCCTCATCGGTAACAATGATTTCAACGAACCTCAAACGGCAGCTGTTGACCGCGCTCTCGACGGCAGGGCCAGTCCCCCAGCCTTTCAGACCTTTCGCTTGGATAGCCGACAACCCACTACGGGTGACGGCCCCCAGATCCGCTGTGCCATCCATCCAAGCGGCACTGTTTACACGACTTTCTATAGTTGGCGGAGCGTTCAGGAGCAGAAAGTAGAAGGCGGAGCACTGATCCGGGGATTGGCTACGGTCGACGTCGTCGTAGTGCGGGACGATAACTGGGGAACTGGACCGAACGCCTTTCAAGCTCTTACGGAATCGGCCGATAACAGGCCAGGTCGTATCGTCGCTACAGGCAGGACGCTACCGTGGATCAACGACTTCCAAGATGTTTCCTTTGGACAAGAGCGCGTTGGGGGCGACCTCGCAATCGCAACGGACCCACGACCGACTGCAGCAGGCACCGTTTATTTATGTTGGGCGGACCGCGTCGACACGAGTGACTACACGCTGCACGTTCGTCAGTCCACAGATCGCGGCGTCAATTGGTCCACCAACGATCTTCTGACATTAAAGAATGCCAAGAACCCGGGACTGGCTGTCAACAGCTTGGGGCACGTGGGTATCGTTTTCCAGGAATTGGTGAATGCCAGCGTGGTTGCCAACCAACGCTGGAGGACGCGAATGCAGGTTCGCGATGTGGACTTCCATCTGATTAAAGAATTTACGCTTTCCGACACACCGGCCCAAGTTCCTGACGCTCCCGCTCACGATGGACTACCCTATCTCGGAGACTATCTCCACTTGATGTCTGTCGACAGGGATTTTTATGGCGTCTTCCCTGCCAGCAACACGCCTGATCGGGCTAATTTTCCGGCGGGCGTTACCTACCAGCGGAGCGCAAACTTCGATCAGAAGCAATTGCTCGACACCGATGAAAACGCGGTGCCGGCTTCGATCGATCCGTTCTTCTTCAAAGTGACCGGCGATCATTGATTCTTTGGTATTGCTGACCCAGACCGCGGCCTGGTGTTTAACCTCACTCAGCCAGGTGACCACATTCTTTACCAACAACTTTAGCAATCATGCGAAGGGTAAAGTGGCCCGAGCTCGAAGCAGGACGGATGGATCCCTGTGGGTCACACGAGCGGGGACGTGTCACGGCGCACCACAATACTTCTACGGGGTGTTCACAGGTCACTCGAAAGGTCGGAAGCAATTATAACTCGACCCGATCGTCTCCAAGGAGAAGGCCATCCCTTGATTCACCGGCTACGCGTGAGATTGAGCAAAGGCCCGGCCGCGCCCTTCGCGGCATTGCTGAAGTCAGGTGGTCTGCGCTCGCCGCGAAGATACAGTTGGTCTGGCTTGGAACTTTCGTCGGTGGCCACAGTGCTCCGGCGCTTCCCGATCGCACGAGCCACCTTGACGTGCCACAAGGACTAGCTGCCTCGGTCGTTCGTCGATCGTGCCGCTGAGGAAGGATGACGATGACTGCAATAACCAATCCGGGACTGCCCGGACCCTTCGCCTTCGACTCGGTAGTGTACGCGTCAGCCGGCCTCAATTACGCGGCCGTGCCGGCCTTGGCTCAGTATGTTCAATACGACACGCCGGACCCGGCCTATGTGACACCGCGCATCAACCTCTCAGCCTTCGCGGAGCTCGGCTCGGCGCCTTGGCCGTTTGCGAACACGGCTGTCCCGCTCAACGGCCACATCCGCATCCCACAGGGGCGCGGGCCATTTCCCCTGGCGGTGTTTGTGCACGGCAACCACGATCCGTTGTCGAACTCCGCGCCCGGTTACCTGTATCTGTGCGACCTGCTGGCATCGCGCGGCGTGATTGCTGCAACGATCGACGTCAATTTCCTCAATGGGTTCAACTTCGGCGAAAACGACGGGCGGGCCGTTGTTCACCTCGAACACCTCAAGCAGTTTCGCACGTGGAATGCCCAAGCAGGCCATCCGTTGTGCGGCAAAATCAACCTGAATCGTTTGATGATTGTCGGCCATTCGCGCGGCGGCGAAGGGGTCGGGCATGCATCATTCTTCAACCGCCTGGCTGCCATCCAGCCTGATGCAATGCATCCGGTCGTGCCGCTCAACGGATCAGCCGGTCTTGGGCCATACCGATTCAACTTAAGCCTTGTCGCTGCCATTGCACCGACGGATGGCCAGTACACGCCGCTCACAGGCCCCACCGTCGTACCCGACTCCTATTTCCTGATTCACGGCAGTCGCGATGGCGACGTGTCCACGTTTTCTGGCTACGACACGTACAATCGCGCGCACGGAGTCGATCTGGCAAACGCCACGTCGTCAGACGTGCAATTCAAGTCGCTGCTTTGGGTTTATCGCGCAAACCACAACCAATTCAATACGACCTGGCGGACAGAGACCCCAGGCACGCCGACGTTGACCCGAGCTGAGCAGGAGCAAGTGGCAAAAGTGCAGTTCGGCTCGCTGACGGCCGCCGTATTGCTCGGTCGAAGCGAGTATCGGGAAGTAGTGCGCGATCATGCCGCTGCCTCGGCCTGGATGCCGCCGCGTACCGTCTTTGTGTCGCAGTACCAAGATCCCGAGCGCGTCTTCATCTTGCACAACCAGGAAAGCCTGGGCGCGCCGCAGGTTTCCTTGCCCGTCCAAGGGACCGTGGCGACTGACTCCGTCGTACCGTTGCGGCAATTCTTCGATCTGGCCCACTCGGGTGGGCCACAGGTGACAATTAGCTTGCGTCTTACGTGGACCGCTTCACCCGCCAAGGTTCTTATGGTCATTGACCCGGAAACGCTCCCTGCAGAATCGTACAATGTGTTGTCGCTTCGGGTCGGACAATCGAACGAGGCGGGCAACACGTCGGATCGAGATCAGGATTTCACCGTGGAAGTGTCGAGTGGCACGCGAACTGCTGCGATTCTGGCCAGCTCGCTCCATCGGCTCCGCTACCCGGACGTGGTCTTCGGCGCTGGTAAGACCGTGATGCAGACGTTGCGCTTACCGATGCAGCGGCTCATCGATTTTGGAATCGATCCGCGCGATCTCCGTTCAATTGCCCTGGTCTTCGATCGACGACCGACTGGCGTGGTATACGTCGGCGATTTGCAAGTCTGTAACTGATCCCAAGGACGTCTCAAAATGATTTCCCCCGCTCCGCCGAAGGTTGCCGCCGTAGAAGTCGTTGCGACTCAGCCGACCGCCGCTGACCTCAGCGCAATCGCTCATCTTTCCACGGTTGCCCCAGCACCGTTGGACAGAGTGGCATATCTCGTCAAAATCAAGTTCGAGGACATGCCTCCAGTCACCTCGCAGGGTTGGGCGCTCTACGTTAAGGACGAGCGCATCCCGAAATATTGGGCGTACAAGGACGGGATCTACTTTAAAGTCTATGACCCCAATTTTCTCACGAAGCACCGTGGCGACGTGTTCCGCTTCTCACTCGATGGAGTGAATTTCATCGACACGGGCAAGAAGTTGCCCGAGCGCAGGTCCTCCAAACCTCAGCAACGCCAAAACGCTGGAGCGCTCCCGCTCCAGTCTGATGTGTTGAAGTAAGGCGCATGAATACTTGCACTTCGTGGATCTTGCGGAGCCATGACCAGCATGGCGGGCTTTCGAAGCCTCTACCATAGGGACAAATACCTATGGTACCGGTTGTGGACCCAGTTGATTGAGCTGTTTACAGGAATCGTTTAACGGTTCGGCGGTTCGCTTCATTCGCCATTGATTTTGTACCACAGCTCGCCTGCAGCGGACTCATCCCGCGAGAGCTAAGTGCCCACGTCTTTAGTTTTGAATCAAGATGAAGAAAATCAGAGACCCTTGAAAGAGACGAGTTGGCTTCCAAATATCGAGTGATTTCCTTGATTGAGCGATCTAACTCCGGTAGTCTCGGCGAACAAACGGCAAATTCCAAAAGTCGAGTTGCAATAATGGACCTGATACAGCGCGGCGGGACCGATCGGGCACTGACCCGGCTTCAAAGTGCGGGCGATCGATAGGGCGGAACGAATCTACGGAGGTCATGAATGGGAAGCCGGTTGCCTTTCCTGATCGGGCTGTCGATTGCCGGTTCGGCAGGCGTCACCGTTATTCAGGCTGACGCCCGGAATTCTGCCGCGCCGCCGAGCACCGTCGTACAACGCACCGCGGTCGTAGGTGCCCTTCCGGCAAACCTCCCGAATCCAACGCTCTCAGGCCGGATTCGCCTGAAGATCGACGTTCCCAATCTGTCCCCGGAACAATCTCGACCATGGTTCGACCAGTTTTCGTGGCAATCGTTCATCGCATTGAACTGGCCAGCTGACGCAAATCACAGAGGAAAGCCTCTCGAGCCGGATAACCCCAACATCCTCAAGAACCCACCGGCGGGCTCCGTTACGGTCTGGGGCTCGTATAAAGAGGCATTCGAGCTGTTCGGACAGGGGAATCAACCTCCGACCCCTTGGGACTCGTACGTGATCCCAAACCCTCCATGTAAAGAAGCCAATGGCCGGACTAAGCTGCTACTCATGGTGAATAAGGGTGGTACGCTTCTAGACGGGGTTAACCAGGCCCTGTCGTTCCCGTTGATTGACCAGTTCAAGAACTACGCATGGACTGAGGTGCGTTTCGATAAGGCGCAATACGAATTCATCCGCAGTCGACGTCTTTACTTGGTCAAAATCCTTGCCTCCAGCCAGCCTATTGTGATGCCTGCCAGCCGACCTCCGGCGACATTGGGTTCGATCATGCTCAAAGCGACGTGGCGGCCAATGACCGCTATGGATGACAAGAGCCGGTATTACACAGTGGATGCCATGCTTTATGACCCGAGCACGCAAAAATGCGAATCGACACAAATGGGTCTTGTCGGTTTTCACATTGTGCACAAGCTTGAGCAGTTCCCGGAATGGATCTGGTCAAGCTTCGAGCATGTCGACAACGTCGAGCGAGGCCCTGGAGCACACCCAAACACACCAATCTCGTTTAACAATGGTTCGCCCACACCTGTTACGACCGGAGGGTGGGCGAATCGACCGACACAAAAAGCGCCGCCGCTCCTTCCTGTCGACCAGCGAGTTCCTGTCCAAGTGACTCGGTTCAATCCAATACCGAGCACGCCTTCCGGTGCCTCGACGCAGGATCTGAACGGGATTTACCAGGCTCTTTTGCGCGACACGGTCTTGCGGAACTACCAACTCGTCATTACTCAATGGCCAACAACGCCAGCCAGTTTCACGACGAAGGAAAGCGGCGGCATTTACCCTCAGGACTGCGGCCAGCCCTTCCCCATCGATAGTTGCGTCAACGTCGTTTTGGAGACCTATTTCCAATCTAAAAGCGATGCCTCGGGGGCGGGCGGGAATTCGTGCATGAGCTGTCACTACACTGCTGGAAAATCGGACTTCAGTTGGGTGTTGCAACGTCGTTCCCATTGATCCATCCGAGCCGCGGAAACCCAAACAAAATCGTGACGGGCCTGGATCGCGATGCTTGCGTCAGCAAATTCAAGCTCGCCCAGTTAAGGTTGAACTGCATGAGCCAGGCCGCCGGCGACTGGTGGACGTTCCACGGTGATACGGACCGCTCAGGATTCGTCTCGAACTCCGAGATTAACGCCGGGAACGCGGCGCGTCTAAAAACGCTGCATACGCTTCAGTTGGGTGGACCGATTCTCTCGACTCCCGCCGTTGTCGACGGGTGCGTCTACGTGGGAACTGCTAACGGAACGCGCGATGGGCAGACGGCTTCTCCGAACGGCGGCTCTTTTCACAAGATCGACCTCCAGCAAGGGATCATTACGGCGACTTTCTCATGGCTGACCGACCGTTCGGAGGGGGATACACATGGATTCACTGGAATGGGCTGTACCCCGGCTGTCGTAGACGGCAGAGTCTTTTTCAGCGCGTTCAACGGACGGCTTTATTGTCTGGATGCGGACACGCTGAGCCCCGTTTGGGTAACCGACCTCCGCATTGCCGACCCTGCGAAGAATCAGCCTGTTTCGAACATCAGCGGCAATCCGGCGTTGCCGCACGCAGAGGGTTGGTGTTCACCCCTCGTCGTCAACGGCCGTGTTTATGTGGGGATCGGCGAAGGGGAGAATCCCGATCTGTACGGCTTCGTCTATTGCCTGGACGCGGACAGCGGAAAGGTCGTGTGGATCTTTTGCACGAGCCAATTCGAGGAGGGCAAGGATAACGTACCGAACCAAATCCCTATTGACGCGGTCGACACACCGCTTCCGCCTGGCTTCACGCTCTATGGCGATCCGAACAAGCTCCCTGTTCCGGTTGTCGCGAGGGGCTGCGTCGTCTGGTCGGCATTGACCTACGACCCCACCCTGAAGCGCGTCTTTTGCGCAACCGGCAACCCGCAGCCGGACAGCCCGTTGCCGGCGCCAGGTTACGCATATAGCGTTCTCGCACTCGACGCGGGAACCGGAACGCTGGAGGGGAAGGTCCAGGTCCCTGTAGGGAGCTCCTATCGTGTTTCGGACGTCGACATCGATTTCGGCACATCGCCGACGCTTTTTACCAAAGGCGGCAAGACACTGCTGGGAATCGGATGCAAAAACGGAGCGTTCTTGGTGATTGACGCTGAAACGATGGAGGTCGTTCGTTGGCGTCAATTGCTTCCATACTTCAACGACAACACTCAAATCCCCACCGTCGACCCACACGGCCCCGACACTTCGAGCAATCCGAATCCGCGGCTCTCCAACGATCAATCCAACAGCACGCCGGCCGAGAACTTCCACGGCACCTACTCGACGGCCGCTGTCCATCCGGACATGCAACGGCTGTATGTCGGCATCGGCGGTAACAACTACCACTTCGTCGCAGCCGGGATCGACTACCAGACGACTCCATTCTTACGCGCTATGGATTGGGACACGCTGGATGACGCCTGGGACTTGGACCAGGGGAACCCCCGAAAATACATCAAGCCCTTCCCTCCCATGTATACTACCCCCGGCGAGGGTGGCCTCTCATCGCCGGCAGTTGTGAACGACGTCGTCTTCTGTGCGACTACAAAAGTCTCGCTTTACGCGTTCGATGCCAAGGACGGAACGCCCTTATGGCATGACGACCTGGGGACGCAGACTTTGGGGTTCAACGGCGGTTACGGCTTTTGCTTGGGCCCGGCCATTTCGGGTAACTATGTAGTGGTCGGTGCCCTGGTCAACGGACGTGATGGAGGTGTCCTCAGGATTTACTGCCTCGACGACTAACGCGCTGAGGACCAAGAGGGTTCGCTGAGATACAGCAAACTGCCCGATGACCGGCTCACGAGGGGTGCGGCTCCTATGGGATTTGTGGTTCTTGGGATTTTCCTGGGGCTAGACAATTTAGCGGTCGCTTCTGGCCTAGGCCTACTGGGCATTCGACGTCGCCAGAGGGTATGTTTCGCCGTCTCGTGCGCCTGCTTTGAGACGCTGATGCCGCTTTGCGGCCTTTTCATCGGCCTAGGATTGCGGTCCCATATTGGGCCGGCCGTCGAGTGCATCGGGCCAATATGCCTCGCAGCTTGCGGCCTGCTCGTCCTAAGCACCGTGATGAAGAAACGGGAGAATCATTCCATTCTGGACCGCCCGCTGGCGATGGTACTGCTTCCACTGACATTGAGCCTCGACAACTTGGCCGCGGGAGTGGGGCTCGGAACCGCCGGCGCGCGATTCACTGTGCAGGCGGCAGTGGTCGGCGTAATCTCAGGCATCATGTCTGCGGCGGGTTTCGCAATTGGCGGGTGTTTCCAACCGCGCTCGACATCTCTGACGAGAGCCCTTGCCGGTTCATGGTTGATTGCGTGTGCCGCCTTTTGTTTCTTCGGAAATCCCGATTGAGAAGTGACAACCATGGCGACAGTTAGCTTCGATTCCGATATTAAGCCGCTGTTTGCCCAGTTTGTCGGCGAAATGCGCTGGCGTCTCGATCTGACCAGGTACGAGGATGTTCGGGCCAACTCGCAGATGATCTACGCCTTCATCCGGTCCTCGGATCCGGACGGCCGGATGCCGCCTCCGCCGTTCGACCCGTTAACCCTCGATCAGATCGCGCGGTTCAAGACGTGGATGGACGAAGGCTTTCCTCCCTGAATTCGCGGACCGATTCATCATTTCCGGTTGGCTCGGACGAAGCGTGAATCCAAGCCGGGTGTGTATAGATCTCGAGGGCGAGTTCGTGGCTGGGTGCGATGACGACATTCGGGTCGTATCGGGGCTCAATTTCCCGACAGGCGTAGCTTTCGATGATGAGGGGACTGCCTACATCGCTGAGTCTGGCCTCCCTCTCGATGGCGCGCCCCCGGGTGGCAGGATCCTTCGCGTCGAGGGCGACGGTCGCCTCGCCTGTTTGAAAGATGGGCTCCGAGCACCGGTGAACGGGATAACCTACGAACGAGGTTCCTTATACGTAGCAGAGGGTGGAAGGCCAGGGCGGATCAGTGTTTTGGACCTACGGACGCATCGTTGGGACATCGTTCTCGACGGCTTGCCGGGGGGCGGAGACTACCACACAAACTCAGTGGCCGTCGGCCCCGATGGGAAGCTCTATTTTGGCCAAGGCTCCGCGACAAATAGCGGTATCGTCGGACGCGACTCCCCCCAATTAAGTTGGCTGGAAAAGGGAATGCACTCCTATGATATCCCCGGCCGAGACGTGATCCTTACAGGCGCGGACTCCGAAACGACGGACCCGAGGGCTGAAGGTTCGCTCGTTCGGACTGGGGCGTTCCAGCAGTTTGGAACTCCGACGGCCGCGGGCCAGCGCATCGCTGCGAGCCTGCCGTGCACTTCTGCTGTCATGCGGTGCGATCCGGATGGAACGAAATTGGAGTTAGTCGCATGGGGCCTCCGGAATCCGTACGATTTGACCTTTCTTCCGGACGGCCGTCTCTTGGCCATCGACCTTGGCTTCAATGACCGTGGAAGCCGCCCCGTGGGAGACGCTCCGAGTTGCCTCTTCGAGATTAAGGCTGGAGCCTGGTACGGTTGGCCTGACTTTGCAGGCGGCGTGCCTGTCACTCATCCAGCCCTTAGACCGTCGCGCGGCGCGGATCCGCGCTTCCTCTTAGCAAACCACAATGAACTCGGTCCGCTCCAGGAGCCGCTGGCTCGATTCGAGCCCAGACATGCACCCACGCGCATGGCGCACGTGCCAGGTTCAAGCGACTTGATTGTTACACTCTTCGGCGACAAGCGTCCCCTGACCGGCCCGGAGGGACCGCCCGCGGGACGGAGACTCGTCCGTGTGCGCTTGTCTGATCGGTCAATTCGTCCGCTCGGAGGCCCAGCCCTTCAGAGACCGATCGACGTGGCATATCACTTCCAAGAGCATGTCTTGTACGTCCTCGACTTTGGCGCGTTCGAACTGGGACGGGGAGGCGACGTCAGGGCACGGGCCCGGACTGGTACCTTGTGGCGACTCCGGAGTTCCGGACACCTTTGGACCCGGTCGCAGGGTGTTAGATTCGCCTCCTGACGCAGGTGCAATCTAGCGTCGCGAACGCTGACGACAACCCGCTCGCTGCGCGGTGCGTGAGCCGGTCCAGGGCCGCTCCCGTGAGCCGCTCGCTGCCCAGTACCTCGGTCCAGTTCTCGAACGGTAGATTCGTCGTGACCACCAGGCTGTTGCGTTCGTAGGCCGTGGCGATCACGTCAAATAAGAGCTCCGCCCCGGCCTTGCTGGCCGGAACGTATCCCAGTTCGTCCAGGATCAAGAGGTCCAGCTTGCCCAGTTGCTGCCGCAGCCGCAACAGTTGACGTTCCTCCTTGGCTTCCAACAGCAATGTGATCAACTCGGTGACGCGGAAGAAGCGAACCTTGCGCCCCTGGGCGCAGGCAGCCATGCCCAGCGCTGTCGCCAAGTGCGACTTGCCCGTTCCGCTGGGACCGACGAACAGCACATTCTCGCGACGGTCGAGATACTCTCCCTTTAGGAGCTCCAGCAACTGGGGCTTGTTGACACTGGGCCGCGCTGCGAAGTCGAACTCGTCCAAGAGCTTGTGCGCCGGGAACCGGGCGGCCTTGAGCCGGCGCTCCGCCGATTTGCGTTCCCGCTCGATCAGTTCCAACTCGCAGAGCTGCAACAGGAACGCCAGGTGATCGGCATTGTCTTGGGCGGCGCGAGCGGCGATCTTCTCGCACTCGGCGTGCATCGTGGGAAGCTTGAGGATCTTGAGGTGATGCTTCAACAGGACCGTGCTCTTGGTCTCGGTCTTATTCATGGCGCCACCTCTTCGAGCAAGGCCTGATAAGAGGAGACGTTGGTCGTCTCGACACGGGCAGCCAGGGCCGCCCGTCGAGCGAGAACATCTTGATCGGCCTGTCCGCGCGGTGTTCTACGATCGTGCGGATGCTGTCCACATCGATCACGTCGATGTCCAAGGCGTACTCGACAGCCTCGGTCAACTCAGGCAGGGAGAACTTCTCCAACAGTCGCAGCACGCGGATGTAGGGGCGTGTCCCGTAACGCGGATCGGCTGCTTCCAGCCGGCGTCGCAACAGGGCAAAGCACTCCGGCAGCTGCCAGTTCTCTAGGGGCCGGGCGTAGTCGAACCCGCCGGGTTTGCGTTCCAACAGCGCCAGGTAGTGGATCGGCTCGAAGAAAGTTCGTTCGCGATCCCAGCACCGCCGATGCCGGGCCACCAGCCGGTCTTCGTAGATCAGCCGAACTTCCTCCACGGTCGCCACGACGATCAACTTCCGATGGGCGTACCGCACGGGGACGGAATAGTCGTTGGTGTCGAATCGCACCAGGGATTGCGAATCAGCCGATGCGGGGACGATGCGTCGCGCCTCGAAGGGTTGCTTCGGCAGCGGCAAGAAGGCGGCCTGATCTTCCACGAGCAGTTGCCCCTTGGGGGCGGTCTTCCCACGCGTACGCTCGGCCAAGTCGGCCAGGCAGCGCTCCCGTAATTGCGAGTTGAGCGTCTCCAGAGAATCCACCTGCGGCACGGGCACCAGGAAGCTACGCCGGGCAAGGCCCAAGAGCCGCTCGACGTGCCCCTTCTCGTTGGCGCGGCGGACCAGGCAGAAGTGTTCCCGGAACAGGTAATGACTCTGCAGGCGGAGAAACTCCCGGGTCAGCTTCCGCTCACGGCCAGAGAGCACCTCGATCACAGTGATCGCCGAGTTGTCGTAGCTGATCCGCTTCGGCACGCCGCCGAAGAACTCGAAGGCTCGGCGATGCCCTTCCAGGAACGTCTCCGTGCACTCCCGAGGAAATGTCTGGATGAAGATCGCACCCGAGTAGGGGAGCGTCATCACGAACAGGGCGACCTTGGTCTCCTGGCCCGCCTGCCGGATCGTCGCCTCGCCGAAGTCGACCTGGGCTTCCCCGGGTGGATGCGAGAGCGGCAGAAAGACTTCTTGGCGCGATTGCTTCCAGGCCCGCACGGCGTCCTTCACCACGGTGTGGCCGCCCTGGTAACCGTGCTCGTCGCGCAGCCGCTCGAAGATCCGCCGCGCCGTGTGCCGCTGCTTCTTCGGCGCTTGCCCGTCGTCGGCGAGAATCTGGTGAACGATCGGCAGGAACGGTTCCAGCTTCCGCTTGGGCCGCGGCTCGCTCTGCCGGTAACCGGGTGGCTCCTCGTGGGACAGGATCTTCTTCAGCGTGTGCCAACCCAAACCGTACTTGCGGCACGCGCCACGCCGACTCAACTCGCCGGTCAGCACCTGTCGGCGAACGTCTCTCCAGAACTCCATGTCGGATCGCACTCCAGTGCCTTCCTGAGCAGAGGGGTTGGATCGGGGAATTGCCCCAATCTTGCCCTCTCACACAGAACTGCACTCATGTGCGCCGCCAAATTAAACCGCCGCGACCACTCCCCCGCGCCGCCGTTTTGGACCGCCCTCAACAAGCTGGACAGGCGGTTAAAAAAGAGAGAACGGCGCCGAGATTTTGGTTGATTTTGCGAACTGACATCGCAAGACTGAGTTGCTCGGATCGCGCGTCGAGCCTCCAAATCAGGCTTCCCCATCTCTCAGCGCGATCTTCGGAACAAGCGGGCGCGCGACGGGAGATCACTCGCGCTCTGGCTTGATCGGCTCCCACGCCCTGCGCGTTGATGCTCGTTTTTTCAAGCACAGCTTACGGGTCCCCAAACACGACTGGATGCCTATGCAACTCGTGGAACGTATTCAACGAGCCCTGGCGACTCCGCCCAGTAAGAGAGATTTGGGTTGGGTCCGCAAGCACCTTCAGACGGCCATCGCGCTCGAGTTAAGCACCATTCCACCGTATTTAACGGCTTTTTGGTCCATCAAGCCAAACTGCCCGGCCAAGGGGCTCCTCTCTGTGATCGTCAAGCAAGAGATGCTCCACATGGGGCTTGTTTGCAACTGCTTAAACGCCGTCAACGAGCGGCCAAGAATCGCAGCCGCAGACACCGTTGTTTCTTACCCGGCTCATCTCCCGGGTGGAGTGCATCCCGACCTGCTCGTGCCGCTTCAACGATTCTCGCTAGACGCTGTGGCGAGGGTGTTTATGAGGATCGAGGAACCGGAGTTTCAACCGGTTGCCTTTGATGCTCAAGAACAGTGGCCGACAATCGGTGCTTTCTACACGGCCATATCCGCAGCTGTCGCGGAGTTGTCTGACACTGATTTTGTTGCGCACCACAAGCAAATCGAGGTTGACATTCCGCCGGTTACATTGACCGCGGTCAATTCAAGAAGCGATTGCCTTTGCGCGATAGACCAGATCAAGAGCCAAGGGGAAGGGACTCCTCACTCGCCCATGGACGGACCGGGCCCAGGAGAGCTTGCCCATTATTATGTGTTCGCCGAGCTGTTGAACGGACGTGCCCTAATTCAAAACGACTCGGAATGCTGGGTATTCGCAGGCGCGCCGATTCCCTATTTGGATCCCGTCGCGGACATCTGGCCGATTGCCGAAGTGCCGTCATACGGATATGCGGAGTCACTGGCCTTCGATTTCCTGTTTTCTGAAATTCTCCGCACTTTGCAGAACGCCTGGGATACGGGCAATTGCGATTTAGTGTCGACTCAATCTGTAGGGATGATGGCTGCGTTGAGTAGGGAAGCAAGAAAGTTGATGACCAAGCCGAAGCCTGACGGATCGGGAATGAACTACGCGCCAGATTTTCACTATTATGAGGCTTAACATGCGGAACCTTGTGATCTGCGCCCTGTCGCTTGGCGTCGGAACATGTCTCTCGAGCACGTGCGGACTAGAAGCCGCCGAGTATCGAGTGGAATTTTCCAGAAATGGAATCGGTGGCCAAACGGTGAGCCTTGCCCCTGGGGAAATCGCCAACTGGCACCCGTGGCACACTATCAACGATCCTCAAGGTGTCAATATCTTTAACGGTAGCGGTGCTCAAATAAAGGCGGTGTGGATCAAAGTTAACGACGCCTCAGTCGACCACTTCCTGGTTGCTTTCGATGCGGGACACGATCTGTTTCCGACGGTGTGGAAAAAGAGCGACAATTCTGAAGTGTTGTTTCTGGATGGAAACACCTTCATGTCGATGGATACTGTTTGGAATCGCGTCAACGACACCAGTGGGGCGACAGGAACGACGGGGAACATTTTTACCGGTCGACTTTTTACGCAAAACCCAGACGTTCCTCCCGGCTGGGTGCAGGTGTCTCCGAGTCCGCCGACACACCGGAAAACCGCGGCGAGCGCGTCCTGGGCCGGCATCGTGCGCAATCTGCCACCCAAGTTTCGCGCCGTAACGACTTACACTGTCGACGAAAGCGAAGGCACGATTGTTGTGTTGAGCCACAATATTCCATTCGTGTACAAGATCGCGTCGAAAGAGTTGCGTCCCGTGCTGATTCCTCTGCCGTACAAGAATGGAGCCAACCGACTGACGCTCAATAAGAACGTGCTTGAGTTATGGAAGGACGGCGACTTGGTCGCGCGGACCGACTTGGCCCAGGAGGGCATTCTTGGGCCGCGTTTGAGTCAGCCATGAATCGGGGCGGATTCTTCGTACCGGACAGGAATCGGAGGCGGCGGTTCGCTTATGTTCGGGAATCCGGGTGGATTGGGTTTTAACCACGCAAAAATGGTGTTTCGCGCTTGTCGCTCAACGCAGTATTTCTTTGAGGAGGCTGAACATGCTGGTTTTCACAAGAGTGGCGATTGGCTTGCTGGCCGTTGAGATGCTGGGATTGTCGGCGTCCGCTGTAGATGGGGTCAAGGGAATCGTTGTTCGCCCGAAGCAAGTGGCCGCGAAAGTCCAAGGTTGCACAATTGCCGAGCCCAAGCCCTATGGCGTCAAAGTCGGCGACGTAATTGAACTAGATTACACCTACCCGATCGTCCCAGGAGCGATACCACAAAAGGTGAGCATCAAACAGACACCTGGAGGCGCAATCGACGTTTCTCCGATCGGCGTTCGGATGATCGAAGTGCCAATGATGGTTGGTGCATCGACGATCGCGTTTTTTCTTGACGCAAAGGAAGTTGGAAAGGAGACCGTAACGATCGTCATTGATGACAGCCAATACGAGTACATTTTCACTGTAAAATGATGTTCAGCGCGTCGCCTCGCGGGCGTCCAACGTGCAACGTAAACGCTGTTGAGCGAGAGTCAGGGATCGTCTTCGTAAACGACTGAGTCAACAAGAGCAGCAGGTGGACTCGCCACTACGCTTACACATCGAAGCTTACAGTGAGGCGGCGAGTTGCAGGTACCTGATCCCAGTCGCTACTATGCGACGCGATGAGTAGCGATTGGAGTGTGTGCGCACTGCCCCGAGGTGGACATCCGCATTTACGAACCACTCGTCAAATGCCGGACTCATTTTAAGCTCAGAAAGCAACGTCTTAAGCACATCTTGTCCATCTATGATACGCATTCATCCTCCAAATGTTTGTCACATGTTTGTACTAATATATATGTGCGCGAGCCCTATGTCAATGTGTTTGTGGAGGTAACAATGGCAACAAGAGACGGCAATGAAGCTGATTGGGTCGAGGTGATCGGAGGCGCTTTGTCCTTTTTCGGATGCGCATTGCGGTCGGCATCATATGTGCTGGAGGGCAAAAAGTTGCAAGCCAGTGGGTTGGCTACTCTCGCTGCGGGAGGAGCATTCGCCTTCTTTCACGGGTGCACCAAGTTAAGCAAAGCAGTCGAGAAGCCTTCGACCGCGCCTCAGGGGACACGGGACGACGGTTTGTATGGCAATTGGGAGGCGGAAGGCATAAGCGGCACCATCACAATCGCTGGCCACGACAGAGGTCTACATCTTCTCGTGCCAAATAGCGTTGGCAGATTTAACGTTCTGTCGGGGGGTGCACGGAGCAATATTAGAGGACCGTTTTTCGTGACGACGGGCCTTAACAGTCAACGCCAACAGATGTTGGCGATGGGGCAGCTATCGGCTGACAACTTGATCCGCACAATGACCACTACGATACTGGACTGGGATGGGGCTCAGCCGGTGTTTTCCGATGGGGGATGGTTGGAGTTCCGGCGGCCTCGACTTGCCCTCCGGCGCGGTTGACGTTGCAAATACTGAAGTGGCATGAGTCCCTTAAGCCCTGGTCGAGCAGGTCTTAAAATCGAGATCCTCTCGACCGTATTCCTAGTGACCTGTGTTTGGCGACGATCGTAAAGGCGAGTCGTCCTCGGATCTGCGTGGCCGGCCAGGTATTGGACGTGTTCGAGTGCGACTCCCTGTGTCAGCAAATCGGTGACGCTCGCCACGCGGAAACCATGCGGCGAGAGATGGATCGGAAGGTCTGCGTCTTCCAACCGGCGTTTGATCATGCGGCAAAGGTCGATATTTCTGAGAGGCCGTGAGGTCAGCATTCCAGTGAGGCCGGTAACGGAGCGGAAGAATGGTGCGTCGCCTGGCACCGATCGCCAGTCGAACGATTCGAGATAGGCCAGCAGAATGGCCTGCAGATCGTGGCGTACTTGTATCAGCCGAGATTTTCCGCCTTTCTCCGCGAAACGCAGCGCGTACTGCGGCCCGTCCCAGGGAAGTCCTTGAGCCGAAGATTCGCGACGGCTCCGGCGCGGCCGGCCGTGTAGATCAGGGTTGCAATGATTGCCTTGTCGCGGCGGCGGGCTGGCAGCGACGCGTCGATTGATTTGAATAGCGTGCGGGCCTGCTCCCCCGTAATTTCCGGCGTCTTCCCTTCGACGGCTTGATAACGCCCGCCGCGGACTGTGGCGGCCGGATTCAGGATGACGATGTGCCGGTTGACGAGCACGTCGAAAAAAAGCCCGTATCGCGGCCACCCGTAATTTCTTGGTGGGCAGGCTGCCGGCGGATTGGTCGAAGTACCTTCCGACGAGGCCCGGCGTGATGCGGTCAAGAGAGCCTCCAGAGAGCTTTCGTGGGTCGCTGCCCAGGTCAGGAATTGGCCAACGGCGCGGAAATAGGCGTCGCGAGTGTGGCGGTTTCGGATCATGCCGCCGAAGAACTGGTCCCAGGCGAATGCTGCGGCGGGAGGCGCCTGGGTGATCAGTCGCGGAAGTTTCAGGACCGGGAGGCCCCTGCTCCTTAGGAACGATTAACTCCTGCGAGTCCGATGCCACGTCGGGACCGTAGCCGGTTGCACGGGTCAAGGAGTTTATGGCTCATAAAGGACGTTATTTATCGCTATCGGTTCGCCTGCCGCACGGGTCAATATGCGCCATACAGAAACGGATTGACGGAAGCCGCAATCTGTGGCAGTCTCGCAAATGACGGGACAATCATGGAGGTGCGTCATGCGAATGGATTCTGGGGAAGGTCGCCGGGTATTCGGGGCAAAGGTCGATGGTTCAGGTCGAATCGTCCTGCCGGCAGAAGTAAGGTCGGCGTTTGGTCTCCACAAGGGCTCAAAGGTCACGGTCGTTCAGGATAAGAGCGGGTTGTATATCCAAACGCCGGAACAGGCATTGCGGGCGATTCAGGAGTATTTTCAGAAGCTCGTGCCGCCAGGCGTCAGTCTTGCGGATGAGATCATCCAGGAGCATCGCGAAGAGGCGGCTCGCGAGCGCGAATCGTGAGTGACGTCGTCCTCGATGCTTCGGCTGTGCTAGCGTATGCGCTCGGCGAGCCGGGCGCCGATCTGGTTCGAAAGCAGTTGTTTGGGGCGGTCATGTCGGCCGTGAACTATTCCGAGGTTCTGAAAAAGACGATCGAACGCGGGGGCGACATGGAGGCGACGGCTACCCTGCTCGCAGGAGCGAGGGTCGATGTGGTGTCATTCGATTCCCTACATGCGGCGCACACGGCGAAGCTGTTTGGGGAAACAAAGGATAGGGGACTTTCGTTCGCCGACCGCGCGTGCCTTTCACTTGCCATCGACCTGGGCGCCGCGCTTTACACGGCGGACAAGAGGCTTGCTGGCGTCAAGGCTCCGATTGACGTGGTTTTGATTCGGGAGCCTGTGGCGGCTGGCGCAAAGAAGCGAAAATAGCAAATGCCAGAAAGGCGTCTGCCCGGACAGGTCACGCGGCACTTGATGCCGACGGCTAGTGGCCGTCTATCCAGGCAGAGAGATTAAGCCGATCGGAATCGTTTTCGAGGAAGCGAACCGTGTCGGAAGCGGATGTGAACGTCGACGAAAACGCCGAGATCGTTCCCGCGCACGCGCGACGAGTCGTTCACGATGTGCTCGATCGCTGGGTCGTTAAAAAGACCGGGCCGCGACCCGGTGGGCAAGAGTTGTATGAATTGGCATCGCTTGGGCCAGACCTGTCACTTGCTCTGGCTGAGGCGATCGACGATCAGAATCCCTTCTGCGGGCTGTTGGCCGCATGGATGCTTCTCAAGCTTGCCGAGAAAGAGGACTCGTTTGCGCTGAAACGCAAATCGGCGCTCAAGCGGGCGAGCGCGGCGCTGGTTGCTGCGCTCAAGGACGAAAAGCCGGTCCTGCCACTGTATGCGTGCATCCAATTATCCAACGGCGCAGTTCCGCGGGAGGTAGTGCCGTTGCTGACTCAATTCTTATCGCATACCGACACGGCCTTCGCCGTCTATGCCGCCAGCGCCTTGACCTGGTGCGGAGAGTTTGGCGCGCAGGCGATCCCTGTTCTGACCAAGGCTCTCCACGGGGACGACGAGTTGCTGGCGACGGTTGCTGCCGACGCACTTGGAAGGTTGGGACTTCGAAACGACGAAGCCATCTCGGTCTTGGTTCGTCGACTCAACGAGGCAAGTTCGTCGTACCAGTATTCGGTAATTCTCGCCGTGAAAGCTTTGGGGAAAGCGGCTTCTGCCGCGTTGCCCAAGCTTACTTCGATCGTCCGAAATCGTCGGGTCAACAATTTGATCCGTGCGGCTGCGGCCGAGGCGCTGCCGAGCGTTCAACCCGACTCTCGGGAAACGCGCGGCCTGTTAATGGCCTTGCTCGATGAAAGTGATTGGCTGCTGATTGAGGCGGGACTGCGGGGCTTGGAACGAAGCGGCGGAATGTCGGAAAAACTGCTCCCACGTCTGGGCGAGTTGCTGCGGTCGACGACCGACAACCATCGGCGAGTCGCTGCCCTGGGCTTTCGAATGCTGGGGCCGAAGGCTGAGACGGTCTTGCCGGAATTGATCCGGGCGACCTGTCATGAGTACAACCGTGAGGTTCTGGTGGAACTAGCTACCGCCTGCGCCTTCTTAGGGCCTGCGTCGGCAAAGCCGCTGTGCGAGGTCGTCCAGCGGGGCAACCTCATTGAGATCGGAGGCGCGTTCGTGGCTTTGGGGCTGATGGGCAAAGTCGCAGCTGAGGAGATTGCTCGCACGTTGGTTCGCGATGCCGATGAAATGGTCCGACGCACTGGGGTCGCTCTGCTTCGGACTCTGGGACCAGACGCTGAACCGGCCCTCGGAGTTCTGTCAGCGACCCTTCCGACACTTGATGATGAGCGGGCGATCGATGCACTCACTGTCATCTCTAATTGCCAAAGCGGCGCTCTGGCAGTAGTTCCGGAAATCATATCGTGCGTGCTGGAACGGGAGGGTGCGGCGTCGAAGGCAGCTGCAGCGGTACTGACGGGACTGGGGACTGCGGTCGTCCCGATTCTCGAAGAACTTGTAAAGAACACACCCGCAAAACACCGTCAGAAAATCGACAAGCTGCTTCAAGGGTTTCGGCCGGCGGAGCATCGTGCGTTTGAGCGGCTGCTGGCACTCAATGCCGATCACGATTTGTTGCTGTTCGTCTTCGCTGGAGAGGTCATCGAACGGGCTGGTCCGATCGGTCTACGTAAAGTCGCCAGTCGCCTGGAAAACATCAAGGCCGTGGATGACATGCAACTCCCGACGAGCGAAGCTTCCGTGCGTGAGATGTTGTCGGAATTGAATCGCAAATTGCCGGCAGCGATCAATCGGCAAACGACGAAGGGAACGTGTCTCACCGCTGAAGGTCGCGCCCTGTTGAGGGAAGCGCGCGAATATCTTCGCTGGCGCGGCCATGAAGTGTAGCGCTGAACGATCTCCTTGACTGTCATGGCGTGGCGTCGCAGACAGAAGGCAACCATCATGTCAGACGCCATGCCTTTTCGCCGCCAGGAACTCGCACCAAATCTTGCAACGCTCGGATTCCCCAGCGACCGAGTGACTTTGGGCCAGCTCCGCCGCCGTCAGCCGACGATCTTTGATCAGAACAGCAAGTTTCGCATACCGGCCGGCTCGCTAGAGATCTTGGCGACAGTTCACCTGGAAAACGTCGTGGCGCGTCGCGCCTTCGCGGCTGAGTGCAACCTGGCCGACCTGTTTCCGAACGAAGATCGCCGCGAACTGATTCACTTGCTCGATGCGGAATACCGGCGTTACGGAATCTCATCAGGAATCCACCAGACCCGGCAATTGCTTCGGGAATTGGAAGCGGCGGCCCGTAAGCAGGGCCGCGAGCAAAGCGGCCCGACAATCTGAGGGCTGACTGCCTAGCTCTTCGGCAAGCTCCTGATCTGCCCACCGCATTGATGTCCAAAGCGCGCGATCTTTCTGCGCACTTTGCGGCTTCTTGCAATTTGGAATGAGATGTCATTCGACGGTCACATTCGGCAGTCCTTGAGAAAAGGAAGAAAGAAACGGGAGGAATTTCGAGATGGCAACGGCAATGGCAGCGAATCCGCAGGGGAACAACGATCCGTTCAATGCACGTACCGGGATCAATCTCTTGGGCTTGTTTGCCAATGCGCACGCGACAACGGTCACCCCATTCCTACGGCGCGGCTTCGGAAGCGAAGCACTCGGAGTCAACGGTGTTGCCGCGTTTGTGCTCATCTTGTTGTACGCGGGGGCGACCAATTCGCCCGAGATGATCTCATTTCTATGGGTGTGGTTGATGGCCGTGGCGTGCCAACGCGTTTACGGCTTCCGTCAGCGTGCGAACGGCATTGTCGTGCATTCCCGCTACGCGGGATGGCCTGAAGTGGGGATGCGTTTCGCGAAAACCGAAAAGGTGGCGCTCAGCGTGATTGAACCGCTCGTCTGTGTGGTCGTGGGTGGGTGCCTCTGGTCGTTGTCTGAGGCGCTTGGCCGCTTCATCTTGCTGGGTTGTTTCTCATTGCTCGTGAGCCGCGGGCTCGAGCAGCAAGTCACTAGGAATCGTGTTCGCGCGATGAACGATGCTCAGATCGAGCAACGCTACTTGTCTGATGTTTTTAACCATCGCAGAGAGGAGGTTTGATGTCTGAGAAACCGAAGATCGGTGCCGGGCACTCGGAGGCTTGGCTCAGAAGTGGAGTGAAGGAGCTGACGCAGGTTCTGCCGGCGTTCCCAGGACACACAGTCCAGCCGGTTGAGGAGCCTGGCCTTACGGGGAATCTGACCCCGCAAGAAATCGTGCATGGGAAGAGTCAGTACGAGTCCATGCTCGATGGCTACGCCCAACGTGGGGCAGGCCGCGAGCAGCAAGAGAAAGGCATTGAGCGATGAGCACATTAATTCTGTTGTGCCTCCTAATCTTCGGCGTGAAGGCCGGGATCAAGGCGTATCAGGAAGCCGAAGTGCGGAAGACCAACCCAGACGCGTGGCTACGGCTCCGGGAGATGGAGCAGCAAGAGCGGATCATGAAGCGCGAGGTGATAAAAAACGTCGCGGGCTTCGGCCTCACGGTCGCTCGGATGTTTATGGACAAGTGAGATATTTCAGTTCGTTCCTCGGTCGCCCCACGTGGGGAGACCGAGGGATGAGCACAACCAAGGAGACAAATCATGTTCGCAAACGATCTCGATTCCGACCGCGAGAAAGTCCAGTCGACGCTGATCGACCTAATCGCCGGTGCTATGGCGGTGTTCTTGACTCTGAGCTGGTTCAAAGGCGTCGTGCAGGCCATCCGGGGAGAGCTGAAGGGGGCTGCTGATAAACCCCGGATGACGATCATCGAAAGCTTGGCCAAACGGATTGGAAAGTAGTTGGCCTCAAGGCAAATGGGATGGTGAAGTTTCAACTCAGCATTGAAAGGTCTGATCGATGAACGAGCAAATTCAATATCTGCCCATTAGCAAGATCGTGTGTGAGCGGCAGGTCCGCGATCACATCGACGAGGCATCGCTTCAGGAGTTAGCACTCAAAGAAGTAGGGCAACTTCAACCGATTCGCGTCCGTAGGGTAGGCGATAAGTATGTCGTCGTAGATGGGGAGCGACGTTTTCGCGGGGCGAGCTGCGCCGGATTTCAGACGATCGCGGCCATCATCGAAACGCAGGAGTTGGATGAGGGACAACTTATCCGCCGGCAACTGATCGCCAATTGTCACGAAAGGCTAAAGCCGATGGAAAAAGCTCGCGCAATTGCACGGCTCATGGAAATATCGGGCTGGTCGGCGTCTGAGTGCGCGAAGCGGTTGGGCATGTCGAATGCCAGCGTGAGCCGATTGATCGCTCTACTGTCGCTTCCGGCGCCGATTCAAAAGCAGGTCGAGGACGGAGTGATCCCGAGCAGCGCGGCGGCGGAACTCGCTCGCGTCGATGATCCGGCAAAACAGGCGGAACTTGCGGAGCGAATCGCTGACGGCCGGCTGACCCGCGATGGCCTGAGCGGAGAGCGGAAGGCAGCCCGCAAGAACGGCTCAAACGGGGCGAAGTCAGCTGCGAGCCGGGCGACGGCGGTGCTTGATCCGAAGCGGGCGGTGACGGTGTCGAGCGAGCGCCTCGACCTCGAATCGTTTCTGCAAATTCTCGAGGAGCTTGTCGCCAAGGTGCGAAAGATCAGACCGCGAGGAATCGGGCTATCGACCTTCCTCAGAATCCTGAAAGAAGAAGCGAAAGCCTGAGACGGCGAGCCACCCAAGCAAAGGCGACACGCCATGAGCGCACTCATCAACGGATTGCTTTGGAACGTGTTCTTCTTCAACGCGGGCGTGGGCATCGTGCTGTTGCAGTTGTACGCGTATTTGAAAGCGAATCCGTGGCGCGTGACCTATTGGGCCGAGCGATTGCGGCGGTTCCTCTCTAGGTGAAGGTCTGCGTGGTCGAAGTAGCCGGAGGCAACGCATGTCGACGATTGAAAACCTCATGACGGTCGAGGACCTCGCCAAATTGCTTCACGTATCGGTGCGTACGGTGTGGCGACTGCGGCGAAATGCGAGTTTGCCGCGTCCGGTGAAAATCGGCGGCGGCGTGCGATGGCGCATCAGCGACGTGAGAGCGTGGATCGAACAGGGCTGCAAACCGGAGATGTCAGAGAACGAGGCAAGCGGTTGTCGGGAATGATTGATGGCATCGCCAGCCGCGCGGCGGATGGCGGAAGGAAAGTCGGAAGCGATGTTGACCCCTCGGCAAGCGGCTCAAAAAGTCGGTGTCTCCGTCAGCCTCATCTACGCATGGGTTGAGGGAAAGCTGCTCCCGCATTACAGGGCCGGCCTCAAAGGGCGCGGCGGCAAGATCCTGATCGCCGAGGGCGATCTCCTCGCCTTCTGGGAAAGCCTGAAGATCGAAGCCGCTCCTGCCGAACGCAGAGCGGCAACGGCACCCAAAGGCAAACTCAATTTACGGCACATTCGTATTTGATGTCACGGAATAAGGACTGAGCACCGAAATGGACCACGACACTGTGATGACCTGCCTGGCGATCGGGCTTTTTCCGGTCTTGTTTGTCATCGCCAGGGTCCGAAGAGCCCGGCGAAAGAAAACTGGGGACGGATCGGACCTCGACAAGCCGCTACTAAATTGGACTCCGCAAGACCCGTTCCGGGTGCGTGACCTACTGCGAAGTTTTTGCGTTCAGGGCGCAAGCGGCAGCGGAAAAAGCTCGGCGGTCGCCTTACAGCTCGCAAGAGCTCTGCTTGCGGACAGGCGGATTGTGTTTCACATCGTCGCCTCGAAGCCCGAGGACCGCCAGTGGTGGCAGCAGCGTTTCGCGGAGGCAGGCCGAGAGAATGAACTGCGAATTGTCGCGCCTGATTCGGGCATGCGATACAACATGCTCGACGGCGAGCTCAAAGCTGGTGCCGATGATCGCGAACTTGCCAGCATCCTGATGACTAGCGGCGAGACGCTCAGGCGTGCCGACGCGACGGGCGGCAGCGGTGGCGAAAACGACCAATTCTTCCGGGACCAGTCCGAGCGAATGCTAGAAAACGCGATTCTGCCGTTACGACTGGCTACCGGGACGGTCAGGGCGAGCGACCTGCAACACTTTATTTCTGGTGCGGCGATGACGCCTGAACAGCTCGGAGAGCCGGCATGGAGGCAGGGATTTCATTGGAAGACGCTGGAATCCGCACTCAACGCTCCGAAAACCGAGATTGAAAAAGCGGATATGGAACAATGCACGGATTACTGGCTCGGCCAGGTTCCGACGCTGAACGATCGCACAAAGACGAGCATCATGGTCCAAGCCCAAGGCATCTTGCATGTCATGGGATCCGGCATCGTCAGGAATCTGATTTCAAGCGATACAACGCTGTCGCCTGCCATGATGGATGACGGCGTTTCGATTCTGGTGGACATGCCGGGGTCACGCTACGGCGCATCGGGCCAGTTCGTGAACGCGGTCTGGCGGCTGGGTGTACAACGCCACGTCTTGCGGCGCCACGCCAAGCACGGTGACCGCATCATCGTCCAGTGGATCGACGAGTTTCAGAATCATGCGTTTTCCGCGGACACGCGGTACCTGGCTGAATGCAGATCGCATTGGGGGTGTCAGGTCGTCTTGACCCAATCGCTGCACGCCTTCTACGCGGCGATCAAGGGAGGGCGCTCCGGCGAACACCTCGCGGATGCATTGCTCACCAACTACGGAACGAAATGCTTCTGCGCGCTGGGCGACGCCAAAACAGCCGAATACGCAAGCTCGCTGGTAGGTAAATCGCTGCAAACGTTCATCGGCGGATCGATGGCGCCCGCAACTGACCTGTACGATGAGCTGTTGGGCCGCTCGAAGTTCACGGGAAATTTTTCCGAGCACTACGAAACCATTCTCCAGCCCAACGCCTTCATGACGGGCTTGAGGACCGGCGGGGCGAACAACGGTTACATTGCCGACGCGATCGTCATTCGGTCAGGCGAACCGTTCTCCCACGGATCGAACTGGCTTCGCGTTGCGTTTGGACAGAAATAGGTGACGACTACGGGGGACCGCCGGTCGATGTATCCACGAATCAATCTCATCTAGAGCGGTAGAGAGTCCGGCCACGGCTGTCCGTGCCTCGATCGAGTAGTTGCAATGGGCCGCGATTGCCGTTAATGGATGAGCCGTCGGATCCGAGAAAAGTGCAAAGTGCTGACGGATAAGACTTTGACAAATTGCGAATGAATCGGCGATGGCTACCATTGCGAGTTCATTTGCAGCGTGTCGAACCCCCTGCAACAAACAGGCCCGAGCCGGGTCGACATTCGTGAAGCCGCCACGAGCAGTTGGCGCAGTTCCGCTCGCGGAACGTACATCCGAACGCAGGCACCGACTAACTGGCACGCGACCGTGACGCCGCCTAAGGGCGGGTAATCGAAATTGACGCGTTCTGCAGCCACATCGGAAGGGTTGTCATCTTTCGGCATGACATCGTTCCTTGGATTGAGAGTGCATACCCTCCGCCGATCCACCAATTTGGATCGCAATTGCGGATGGTGCCGGCGCCGAATGAACTAATCAAGCATTTTGTATCGTCAGCCGGATTTTCGTTCCCGGCCACTTCCACGAGCCGATCGCTTCAGCTGCTCCCGCAGGTGATCGTCCGCCTTGCTCATGTGGCTGTAGACCTTGCTGATCATCGTCGCATCTTGGTGGCCCATGATGGCGGCGACCGCGATGTGATCCGTGCCGTTCTCCAGAAGCCGCTGGCAGAAGGAATGCCGCAGGTCGTAGGCACAAAACTGCTTGCCGAGCTGCTCTTTCAGCTTGCTGAAGCGGTTGCAGATCGCGAAATTCTTCCACGGTTTCCCGCGCGTGTTCAGGAAAAGCTTGCCTTCCTTCCGCTCTGCCATGAGCCGTGTGACGATTTCTGTGGCCTTCTCGGTGAGGTAGATCAAACGCCAGCGGCGTTTGCCCTTCGCCTCCTCGGGCGGAAACTCGATGCGTCCGCGTTCGAGGTTGACGTGACGGGCCTCGATGAAGCGGACCTCCTGCGGCCTGGAACCGGATTCCCAGGCGAAGTTGAGCAGGTCTTTGAACGCCTGGTCTTTGACGTGCGACATCAACGTCCTGAAATCGTCGTCCGACATCGGATTGTCGCGGCGTTGCGCCTGCGGCTTCTCGATGTGGCGAATCGGCGACCGCTCGATGTGTCCGACCTTCTCCGCCCACAGGAACGCGCGTTGAACCGCGGTCATCGCTCCGCGCTTGCATGAGTCTCCCCAGGTCGCATGCGAGTCGGCCCATTGCTGGACGTGGAACGGGCGGAGGTCTTCGGTCTTGATCCGCTTGTTGGGAAGCGAGTCGATGAAGCTCTGCAGAAACTCGAAGTACCAGCGGAACGTCTTGGGGGCGCGATGCTTCTCCGTCCATTGAAGGAAAAGGTCGATCAGCTCGACGGCGAGATGGGCGGAAGCCTTCGCGGGCACTTCCTGCATCGCGAGGATTTCATGGAAGCGGCGTTCGGCTTCTTTCTTGTCCGGGCCGAGGTTGATCTGCTTGCCCTGAAAGCAAATGAACCACGCGCCGCTGTCTTTACGGAACCACGGTTTTCCTGGCTTGCGCGCCACGTCTCACTCCTCAATTCGCTGGGGAAAAAAATCGCGATGAGGCTGGAAATGGCGGGGACTTCGATTCCGTGCGGTCATTCCGTGCGTCGCTGAAAGTGACGATTCGCAAGTCGTTCGTCAGCAATTCATTATAGCGCGCGTCGGAAATGGTTAAGAGTCAGTTGCTCTACCAATTGAGCTATAGGGGCTTAGTCTTTAAGTTGCAGTACTTTGCGTCTTGTGATTTTTCACGGAGAGCATCGCTTTACAACCGAGCTGACAACCCTGTGGCCTAAAAATGACCCGAAATTACGCCCCGGGGTTCGTCCCCCACGGTTCGTATGCGCCCAGCAAGGTTTTCCCCGACGGTTGGCACGATGGCAAAGTCTACAGAGTCCACGCCCCCTGTCAAATCCCCGAAGCCGCATCCGGGATTCCCGTTGACCCCTCATCCGAGCGGGCGTTGGTGCAAGAGAATTCGGGGCCGCTTGCATTACCTCGGGAACCTCGCGCCGGGCACGAGTCCGCGATAACGTATGAGTTTCCAGGACGCTCCTGGGAGTGCCGAAGGTTGGCCGCTGCCTTCACTTCGCGGAGAGAGTGACCTCGGCCGACTGGCCCGTCTTCAGGTCGATCGTGATCGGCGTCGTCTGCTCGTGCCTCGTGGTGGAATAAGGGTTCGGATGCCCTTGAATGACATAGCGCCCCGGCGGGACGTCGGCGTACACGATTTGATTTTTCTGATCGATGTTTCCCGCTCCGCCCCACTTGCCGACGGCCCGCCCGCCTTCCGCTTCTATTTCGACTAGATACGCCTCCGGGCGCTTCTTGCCGGCGAAGTCGACGGTGACGTGGACCTGGGCGGATCTTTCCATTCTGAGTTCGACGTCTTTCGCCGGCATTGAGATCGTGGGACCCAATCCCGGGTGAAGATAGCCGGCTTTGCGCAACCAGATTCGGGCTTTGCCGACGGGAACCTGGTCCGAATGAAATCGGCCGTCGGCATCGGTCTTGCAGACAGATTCATTCGGGGACTTATAGCCGTCGTTCCCTTCGGTCACGATGTCCCGCAGTTGCACGAGCACCTCGGTGAGCGGCTTACCCGCCTCGTCGGTGATGCGACCGGAAATGGATGTGGCACGGGCCAGTCCGCAATCGTAGGGGTGCCACCCCGGTTGGTCGTCGAGCTTAGCGTAACCGACTACGCGCGGCACATAGCCTTCCGCCTGCACCACCAGCCGATACCAACCCTCCGGCGCCTTCTTCAGAAACCAGCGACCCTGGTTGTCGGCGACCGTCTCAGACACCTTGGTGTAACAATAGCTTCTAGGCTGCGATTCAATGCGCTCCAATCGCACCCGCGCGGCGACGGATTTGCGTGTTGCCGAGTCAAGGACTTTTCCTTCCAGCACATTTCCGTCTGCGGTCGCGAATCCGTGTGCTTGTAATCGCTCGTCGATGATCTCGAGACCGGCAGGAACGAGCACGTCGGACCAGCGGACTTTGCCGCCGCAATAAACATCGATCTGGGCCGGAGGATCTTTGTCGGCATCGCGCACATCGGGCGGTCTGAGGTCGGCAGGCATTTTGCGCACCCGTTCCCAACTGTTGCGCTGCCAGACCACGAACGTCCAGTCCATTTCTGCGGCCGCCCGCTTCGCAGGATCGCGATTCGGATTGAGCCAGACGCTGCGTCCGACGCCGTCATGCAAGACGACCCGCTTCGTCTTCACGTCGAGGCTGGCAAGGTCATCCAGCACGGATTTGAGAACCCGGGTGTTGCCGCGACATTCCGCGTGCCATTGTCCGCCGCCAAAAGGTGGACCCACCCACCAGGCAATGCGCGAGGGATCGTTGAAGATCCTGGCCGCGCCTTGTGGCCATCCCGGATCGGCGATCGGAGAATTTCCTCGTCCTCCCTCAATTAGGGCGTGCGCCCTTTGCGCGGGGAGGACCCCAATCGCCATCGCGAGAGACAGGATCACGGCCGTCCGAAGCCCTCCGGGCCGCTGAATCTGTGTGGACTGCGCCATGTCCTGACTCCTCTTGGGTGACGACTTGCGGCCAATTATAGACAAACCACGCTCAAGAAGAGTTCCCCGGTTGATCGTCGCAATCTGGCCGAAGTCGTAGATCGGACAGAGCTTGGGATGCCTCAAGTTACCAGCCGACCGCGCCTCGCGAAAAAAGCGCTCCATCCGCCCGCCCGTAGCCGGGTCATCATCGGGCGCGAGAGGCCCAGGAGAAATACTCCGGATTGGACGAAGCGGGCGCGGCGCGGATCGGCGTCTTGGAACAATTTCGCCGGCCGTTCAACGACGGGGGCTGGATTCCAGCAGCAGAGCTTAAGGTGAGCTGTCAGCCGCTGGAACCCGCAAGCGAAAGCGTTGTTCGCCCAACTGAAAGTGCGAGGATTTGTGAAGGCGCTGCTCGCGAATGCCCAGCCACACGCCGTTTCGCGAGTTGGCGTTCTCCAAAACAAACCGGCCGTCGCTGCCCCGCCGGACGCGCGCGTGAATCCGGCTGACCGCTGGATCGCCGGACAACACGATCTGACACGCCTCGGGGGACTGGCCGATCAACAAGTCGTCGCGATCGAGTCGATAAGATTGTTCGGTCCCGTCGGGATTCAATCGCACGAGCGTCGAAGTCAGCCGAGCGAGGTCGGTAGCCGACAGTTGCTGCCATCCCTGTGTCTGATTTCGGGGTCCAGCCTCATGCTCGGGAGGCGCCACCGGCATCTGCGCCCCGCGGAACATATACCGGTGCGAACCCAAAAGCACCAATTGTCCGTCAGTCAGCGCTACCTTCGCGACGCGGATGAATGTTCCATTGGTGCTATCGAGATCCGTGAGAAACCACTGAAACATCCCGCCCACCAGCCGTCGGGTGATCCGCGCGTGCGTGCTGGAAATCTGTGAGTCGTGCGGGATCACGATGTCGGCATTTGAGCGTCCGATGGTAATTGAGTCCGCTCGCACGCGAATCACCTCACCCGCGTCCGCACCATCATCGCAGATCTCGAGGATCGCGACCGGTGGACGAAATAGCGGGCGAAACGGTTGGGCGGAATCGTCTTCACGGGCCGGCTCAGGGACGGCATCGCGTGCCGCACGGTGCGGCACGGGAACCGGCGCTGACTGCCGAGCAGGGGCCGACTGCTGCATTGGCAACGGAAGAGCCGAGAGGTTCTGTTTGATCGTCGGCTTGATTGGCTCTTGACTCATTGCGGAGCGATCTCGGGCAAAGCCAATTGCGGGCACGCGAAGAAAAGCCGCTCCAATCGACTTGAAATCACGACAAATGGGAGCTGACTCTTGGTACACTGTACCGCCGCATTAGACGGCACGCAAAGGCGGACTTGACGCTCCGACTCATTTAGGGTCGCTCGAGGTTGTGAGAAGATGCGATTTGTCTTCGACGTGCGCGCAGCGAACGAACCGAGTCGACGATGGGCCAAAACGGCCAAGCGCATTTCCATTGGTCGGCACCCCGAATGTGATCTCGTGTTGGCCAGCGAGCTCGTCTCGGCGCAGCATGCGGCGATCGACGAGAGCCAAGCGACGGCCGTCCTTCGGGACCTGAATTCCTCGAATGGGACGTACTTGAACGGCAAAAGGGTGACTGCTCCGTCGCCTATTTCTCCGGGAGATGTTGTCGGGTTCGGGGTTGGCGGCTCAACTTTGCTAACCGTTGCCCTTGAACCCGAGGCGACGGTGCCTTCGACTCTGCGGCTCGAACGTGGGGCCATCTTGGCGCAAGACCGAATCCTCCGCGTCGGGAGGGCACCCGACAATGATGTCGTACTCGACGACGCATCGGTCTCTTCACACCACGCCCGCGTGCGCGTGGATCGTTTCGGACGCGGGGTCGTGGAAGACCTGGGATCTACAAATGGAATCTCGGTCGGAAATCCCATTAACAAATCACCGAGGGCCGAGTTCGCCAGTGGCGACGTGGTCTACTTTGGCTCGACCGCAGTGCCGGCCGATAAGCTCCTCACATATCAACCTGGTGCGGCTGGGACCGCCGCCGGCGACGATCCAGATCGCCCAACATGGCTGCTGACGACCGGAATTCCTTTGGGAGCCTGCCTTCTCGTGGCGGTAATCGCCGTGGGGGGCATGTTGGCCTGGAAGCAGGGAAAAGCGTCGTCCGCAACGCCGCCGGAAGAACCGCCAGCGGTGTCAAAGCGGGAAGTTCCGCCGCCGCATGACTTAGCCGTCATCGCGGCTGAGAAACCGGTTCCGCCGAAGGTCGACGCGGCGCAAGACTTCGAGTCGATCGCACAACACGCGCAGCAGGCATTGGTGTGGCTGGGAGTGAGACATAAGGCGTTTCTATTTCCCATTGCGGCAGCCTGGGCGGTCAAACCCGCGATCGTCGTCACGACAGCGGAAGTTGTCACAGAGCTGAAGAAAACAGCTGACAAACAAGATATGTCGGTCGTGGCCTGGGCCAATGGTAAAGAAATACCGGTCAAATCGTTTCAATGCCACCCGCAATACTCCGAATCGGATCCGACTGGAGATGCCCGAGTGAGATACAACCTCGGGAAGATCCTCCTGTCGTCCCCGGTGCCAGCAGCGCTCGAAGTCGCCACGCAAGAGACGGTTCGTTCCTTGGACTCGGCGACGCTCCTCGTCGAGATCGGGTTCTTTTCGACCTTGAAGGAGTTCGATCCCTACGACCGACTGAAGTTGCGGTCCGACCATGCGCGCGTGGCGCTCCGCTCGACAGAGTATGACCGGCCCGGCCTCGCGCCGGTGTTCATCGTAGACGTCCCCGCTCCCAAGGGAGAATCGGGCGGTCGGTGGCTTGACGGCGCTCCGGTCCTGGGTCGCGATGGCGCGGTCGTCGGCATTCTGTCTGTCGGGTCAAAGCAGAGCCGCATGATCCCGATTGCCCCTTTCGTTTGGAGTCAAGACTTCTAAGATCGTTTGAGTTTCGGGCCAGCCTATGAAATTCTCGCAACAAGGTGCCCAGCGGCTTTTGCGTTGGTCATCGCTGGGCATTGCGCTCGTGGCCGTCTCGGCCACGAGCGCGTTGGATTCGCGAAGTCAGGCGGACCCGCCGGCTCCCGCCCGATCGGGCTTTGAAGAAAGCATCCGCCAAAAGGCGTTGGAGCTTGAATTCGAGCGCGAGCGTTCCAGGCAGCAGGATGCCGCTCTCGCAATCCGGGAGAAGGTGATCGATCTCGAGTCGCAGCGGCGACGCGTCGCGGCTTACGAGCTCGAGCAACTTCGGCACAAGCGCGAGACTCTCGAGGCGCGCATCGATTACGCGCGCCGCAGCGTTCTTCAGAGCTTCGACGTCTACGACCGAGGCTTAATTCCAAATCGCCCATCGACCGCAAAGCGCAAACGCAACGGTAAGGAAATCGAAGGGAGTTTTGAGAGATCAAAACGCCTGCGGGAACAGATGCTGTACCGCCTGCTCGAATTTCGCGGCCAGTCCGGCGGCTTGATCGCAAGCGGGGATGCCTTGAATTTCTTCCTGGAACTTTCCGGTCCTTCTGCATTCGCGCACACGTTTTATCGAACGACGAAGGCCGCGAGTAAGAGTCACGATGATCCCGACGAAGCGTTTTTGAGCCGAATCACGGATCAATATCTGCTCCCACCAGAGGTTTTGAGGCACATCCGTTACCAGCGTGGCCTGTCGGGCCCGAAGCTCTCCGGGAGGCTCAACCAGGATCCTCTCGATGTGAACTGGCCGGCCATTCTGAAGCGGTCTCTGATTAAGAGGACGGCGGACATCGAACGGCGACGAGAAGAGGTTCTCAGTCAGCTGCGCGCTAATCGAGCGGTTTCTCCCGAGGCCGCCGATGGTCTGCTCGATGCTGTCCGCGATCTTTTGACGGCCATGCATGAGGAAGAGGCGTCGCTCATGCAAGAGATTCGGCGACATGGAACTAACTCTCGTGCTCAAGGGGACTGGCTTCGCTATCACGCCGCCGAGGACCACGTTCGAATCCTCCTGGCCGGCGCCTTTCGCCTGATCGAGGCGCGAGGAATCGCAGACGTGAGCTTGCCCCCCCTCGATGACAAAAAAGGGGTGACGGTCGAGAAGCTGCTCACGTATATGCACGAAAACAATCTTCGTTTTAGCCCGTCAGACTCGAACGGACAGACCGCCTATCACTCGATCTATGAGCTGATGTCGCGTTACTACATCGACTTGAGGTCACTCAAGCTCGAGACAGCAAAAAACGAACAGCGCGTCGAGGCCCTTCGTGTTGAGGAGGCACAAGTCAAAGAAGTTATGCTGGGGAACAGACTCGACAACATACAGCAGACCGAGATTGAGGTCGCGCGGTTCAAAGCGATGGCCGCGATGTCGAGTGCCTTGCTCGGCGCCATCAGGGCGGGTGGATCGTAGCTCGGTGAAGGAGCAACGGGCAGCTGTATCCAAGCCGAAGACATTCGACATTTTCAGCTGGCAAAATGAGACCGCCAACGGTGAGTTTCGTCGATGTTGTCTTGAACGGCGCTAAGATGCTTTTTTCCGAACGTGAGTGAGAGATTGCTGCGGGAGCGGGCTCGTGAGCGACACTTGGATTGGCTCATCAATCGGAAACGGCCGTTATTCGATCACCGCGAAGCTCGGTGAAGGGGGAATGGGCAGCGTCTATCGCGCCTGGGATTCCAACCTCAAGACCGACGTGGTGGTCAAAGTCCCGCACGCCACGCGCCAACAGGATCCCGAGGTCACCGCGCGTTTTGTGCGGGAGGCCAGCTCGCTCGTCAAGCTAAGCCACCCTCACATCGTCAAGATCATCGATTTCGGCGAACAGGAGGGGCAGCCGTTCGCAGTCATGCAGTTTCTGTCGGGCGGCAGTCTGGCATCGCCACAGGACATTTCGGATGGCGAAGAGCGCGTCCGGTGCCAACCGCCTGACTCGTTGAAAGACTGGCTGCCGAGTGTCGCCAAAGCACTCGACTTCGTGCACGGCCAGGGCTATCTGCACCGTGACGTCAAGCCGGCGAATATCCTCTTTGATGCGCATGGCAATGCCTTCTTGAGCGATTTCGGGATTACGAAGTTCACCGCCGCAGAGCAAAAGACGAATGCCGGAAAAAGCTTGACGGGCGCCGGCATGGTCGTAGGCACGCCGGAATACATGGCCCCCGAGGTCATCCTGGGGCAGACGGCCGACGGCCGTCTCGACCAGTACGGCCTGGCTGTCACCGTTTTCGAGCTGCTCGCCGGGCGCCGCCCGTTCGAAGATGCGACGGCCACGGCCGTGCTCGTGCAACACACGACCAGCCCGCCACCCGACGTCCGCTCCTTCAATGCCGACATCCCACCCTCGCTTTCGACGGTCATCGGGCGGGCGCTCGCCAAGAATCCCGCGGACCGATTCCCCAGTTGCAGCGCGTTTGCCGACGCAGTGCTTGACGCACTATCCGGCAAGTCGCAAGTCGCAAAGCTGAAGTGTCCCGCCTGCCAAAAGTCGCTGAAACTCGAATGGAAGGTGCGGGGACGAACGGTTTCATGTCCGGGCTGCGGGTCGGAGCTGAAAGTGTCCGAGGACTTGAGCGAGCTGACACTTCCAGGTGGTGGTGGAAGTCTGCGCGACGTGCGGGGCGGCACCCGCGCCGTTGTCGTCGGCGACGCAATGCGCACCCAGCGGAGCGAACCGGCGTCAGAACGAAAAAGTGAGAAAAACAGCCCGGCGCCTGACCGCTCCGAAGATTTCTGGGAACTCAATGCGGCGGCCTTGTCCGTTCCAAACCCTGATCCAACCGTGCCGATCAGCGCAAGCGAAATCGGCACCCGTCGCTCAAGAGTTGCCAAACCAGGCTCGCAGGCAACGTCCAAACCAGGCCAGCCGGTGCGCGGAACGGGAAGTCGAAAGCAGATCGTAGTCGTAGCGTCTGCTCTTACGCTGCTGCTGGTGATGCTAGCGACCGTGATTTACCTTCTGAAGAGGTCGACCAAGGACGCGCCGGGAGAGAACCCCGTTGTAGCCGCGGCTCCCCTCGAACAACGACCACGGTCGGCCGCGGCGATGGCACCAGAGTTAGCGGCGTTAAACAGTTCGAACAAGCCGACGGAGAGTGACCTCAAAGATGCCCCCGCCGTTTACACCATCGCTCTCGAACCGCCTGCTGCGCGGCTTTCCATCAATGGCGGCACGGCATCAATCTCCGGCATTGAAGCGACGCGACAAGTCGTAGTTCGCAATCCCAGCCGGGACGCATCGATTACCCTCATCGCTTCCGCCGACGGATTTCGAGAGCTGCGCCGGGAACTGACTCCGCGTCCGGGTGTCGCCGAGACGCTCGTGCTCAAACTCGAACCCATGCCGAGCGGAGCGGGAGGGTTTGGCACCCCGCAGATCTCGCCGGGCGGAACCAGCGGGTCGACCGCCCAGCCGCAGGTCGGAAGGGTCGCACTTCCCGGGAGCAGCAGTCCGCAAGCCGCGGGCGCTGGAGAATGGAAGTCAGTCTCGACGATCGGAAGTGGCGGGGCCGATATCTACAGCATCGCACTGAGCCATGACGGAGCGCTCGTGGCGTCGGGCGGCGCGGATCGGCTGCTTCAACTTTGGGACGTGCGTACCGGGAATCTGAAGGGGCGAATCGACAGAATGAGTGAAGTGGGAAGTGTTGCGTTCCTCAAAGACGGCAAGCGTTTGATCTGCAGTGTTGCACGACGCCGAAGCGTCGAGATCTGGAAGGAAAGTGCATTCAGCGGCAAGCGCGCGCCCGATCTGCGCTCCGGACGCTCGAAGTCGAACACGCATCAGTCGGCCCAGCCGGCGTTCGAGTTCACGAACGACCCGAATCGCGAATTATGGCGCGCGGTTTTGAGTAACGATGAGAAGCTGCTCGCCACGGCTGGAAATTCGGGAATCGTAACCCTCTGGGATATGGGCAGCGCCCGACCGTTGCGACAGGTTCAGCACGGGCTGGTGAAGTTTGACCAGCCTTCGCCTACAGCCGCGCGCCCTGGTCGGGGCTCTTCTCGACGGTTTGGATCGCCACGGACTATCGTGCCGGCCCCTTCGAGCCAACCCGGTTTTGCGATTCTCGGTTTGGCGTTCAGTCCGAACGGCAAACAGCTTGCTTGCGGGGGCGAATCGGGGGTCATCGCTCTGTGCAGCGTCGCGAATGGGGAGCAGCCGGTTCATCTCGAGGGCCATACCTCAGGGATTTTGCAGCTGGCTTATAGCCGCGATGGACGGCGTCTCGCTTCGGTGGCGCGCGATGGAACCCTGCGCCTTTGGGAGGTCGACCAGCGAAAAGAATGGCGATCGTTCAACGTGGGAGTGGGTGAAGCGGTCGCCTTCAGTCCCGACGGGAGATGGATCGCCGCGGCGGGCGAAGACAACACCGTCCACATTTGGAACGTCGAAAACCAGAGTGAATCTTCTGTGGTGCCTGGGCATGGCTCGCCAGTCACTCAAATCGTTTTCAGCAACCGCGGGACCCGATTGGCAACGGCAGCCAAAGACGGAACGATCACAATATGGGACGCCAATTTCCAAAAGAGCGCTCAACCGGAGCCGAAGACCGAATCGATCACCGCGATTACTGCTGAACCAAAGGCGAAACTGTCACAACGCCCGCCTGAAGGCCTAGGGGCCTTCGCGGGCACTCAACCCGGGCAGGCGCGCACCGATAACGGCTTGAACTTGAGCCTCGTGTGGATTCCGCCCGGGGATTTCAGGATGGGGAGTGAAGCCGGACCAGATCATTCCAAAAATGAGGGCCCGGTCGACGTAAAGCTGACGCGCGGATTTTGGCTGGGAAGGTTCGAATTGACCCAGATGCAGTGGCAGCGCGTGATGCAGACAAGCCCATGGCAAAAGCTGAGCGATGACCTCCACGTCATGAACGGCGACAACTTTCCCGCGACACACGTAACCTGGGAAAACGCCATGGCTTTCTGTCGGAAACTAACGGAGGACGAGCACAGCGCGGGTCGGCTCCCCTCGGATTGGGAATATACTCTCCCGACAGAAGCTCAATGGGAATATGCGTGCCGCGCAGGAACAACAACGCCGTACTATTGCGGAAAGACTTTGTCAAACCTTCTGGAGTCTGCCTGGTTCAAAGACAACCTCAAGAAGGACTATGAAAAAAATGCTCAAGTGGTCGGAGCCAAAGCGCCCAATCCTTGGGGTCTTTACGACATGCACGGGAATGTCGCAGAATGGTGCCGTGATTGGTACTTGCCAGATCCGCAGGGCGGCACGGATCCCGAACGATCTTCGGGCAGCGGGACCCGGGTGGTGCGCGGCGGGAATTGGCGATCTGCCGCAGTGAATATCCGATCGGCTTGTCGGAGCGGCGGAAATCTCGGAATGCGAAGCTCCACCGTAGGCTTTCGCGTCGCCGTGGTCCCGTTGACCAAGTGAAGCTCGCCGATTCTGAACGGCAGACTTCGACCGGCTTTGCTAGCCAAACGTGCGCCGGTTCGATTGTCAAAACGTAGCTGCCGAGGCCTTGGCGTACCCCAGGACATAAAAATGCGCGAAGTGACGGAAACGGAAGACCACGCCCTCTATCTGCGGCTGACAGGTTCGACTGCGGGCAGATCAAGGCTGTAATCAATACGTCGCGCGGGTCCTTCAAGCGTTGGTCCCGTTGGATATCGCCGAGCAGTCGACGAGTCCCTTCGGACGTGTTGATGTCCTAAGGATTGAGAGGGGTTCGCTTCAGTAGCGAAAGGCGTTCTCCGCGGCAGCTGGGGAGCAAACACTTACAACCGTGCCCGTTCGTGATTCGGGCATCTCGCGGTTGCCTTACGTGCTTTTAAGGAAGGCGCCTTAAGTTCTCCTGAAGCTGGCGACCGACTGCCGTGGGCGGCATGCGATGTGCCCCTGGGATGAGGCTATCCTTGAATTGGGGGATCGAAGCACGTGATTCTTTGGCGATTTGCGTCTTAGAGACGTGTTTTGGGACTGGGGTGACCTCAAAAGCACAGCGAGGTTTGGTCGCCCCGTCGTACTGACCGGACGCTCACGCTCGTCCCAAAGTCGGCATGCACAAAACTTTCCGAGTTCGCTAGAATCGTTTTAGGGGCGGTGGACCAACGGTCTGGAATCCGAGGACCGCCGGTCGGATTTTAGGTCGACGCGTGTCAGCACGCACTGGTTGTGAGTAAACGCTCAGTTGGCCTCCAGCCAGAAGAAAATCCTCTCGCGACAGGTTGGCTTCAGTATGACGACAGTTCAACCACGAAAAATTGAGGAGCTGCCAACTGACGGAGTGCAGACCAAACCTCTGCTTCGGCCAGAGCACCGCGACGGGGCCCGTCCGGGGGAATCGCTCGGCGAGGCGCGGGACACTAGCCGTCCGGCTGAGCCCGGCAAGAAACGCGGCTGGTGGATTTTGCTCCTGTTGCTGCTCATCGCAGCCGGAGGCGGCGGCTACTACATCGTCGAGCACACGACGCTCTTTCAGTCGCCGAAGGGCGGAGCCGCGGCCAAAGCCCAGCGGCCCATACCCGTTGTCGCGACCAAGGTTCGCAAAGGCGACATGAGTCTGTACCTGTCGAGCCTGGGCACGGTGGTCCCTCTGCAAACGGACGTCGTGAAGACGCGGGTCGACGGCGAGGTGATGCAGGTGCTGTATACCGAAGGGCAAATGGTCAAAGCGGGAGACCCGCTGGTCGAGATCGATCCCCGTCCTTATGAGGTCATGAAAGCCCAGGCTGAGGGGCAGCTCGAGAAGGACAAGGCTTCGCTCGTGCAGGCCAACCAGGACCTCGCGCGGTACCAACTGTTGATCAAAAGCAAAGCCATCTCTCAGCAGACCCTCGACGCTCAAGTCGCGACGGTCGGCCAGTACGACGGGGCGATCAAGACCGATCAGGCTGCGATCGACAACGCCAAGCTGCAGATCATTTATTGCCACATCACGGCTCCGATTTCGGGCCGCATCGGGCTGAGGCAAGTCGACAAGGGAAACCTGGCGCAGGCGGCAGCCGGCACGACCTTGGCCACGATCACGCAACTGCAGCCAATCACGGTGATCTATACGATTCCCCAGGACGACATCTACCGCGTGCAGCAAAAGTTCAATTCGAGCGAAGACGTGCTGGTCGAGGCCTGGAACCGTGACCTGGCAACGAAGCTCGCATCGGGCAGGCTGACCGCGCTCGACAACCTCGTCGACACGACGACGGGAACGGTCAAGCTGCGGGCCACTTTCTCCAACGAGGACAACCTGCTCTTCCCGAACGAGTTCATCAATGCGAAGACACTGATCGATGTTGAGCGCAACGTGCTGATTGTTCCGGCCAGTGCGGTCCAGCGAGGGCCGAGCGGGGCGTTCGCGTATGTCGTCACGGGAGACAAGGACGGAGACAAGAATGTCGAACTTCGAACGCTGAAGGTCGGTCCGACGGAAGGCGATCAGATGATCATCGAAAGCGGCCTCAATGAGGGAGAAACGGTCGTAACCGAGGGGACCGACCGACTGCAGCCCGGCGTCACCAAGGTCACGATCAAAGGTCAGGGGAAGAAGGCGAAAAAGGACTCTGGCCAGCCTACTAATGAAAAATCGGGCCCAGCCGATCCCAAAGCCGCGCAGACCGACGCGACCGAAGATGCGACTTCGGAAACCACCGGCTACCGCGGCGCCGACAGCGGCCAAGAGTCCCCAGCCCAGGCCACTAGCAATCAGCCGAGCAAACACGCCGGATCTGAACCGACGAAGAAAAAGCCAAACGGGACGAAGACGCCGCAATGAGTCCGTCGAGGCTCTTTATTCTGCGGCCCGTTGCCACTGTGCTGCTGATGGTGGCGATCGTGTTATGCGGAGCCGTGGCTTACAAACAGCTGCCGGTCTCCGCGCTGCCGCAGGTCGATTACCCGACGATCCAGTGCGTCACGTTTTATCCCGGGGCGAGCCCGGAAGTGATGGCCTCGTCGGTGACGGCGCCGCTTGAGCGGCAGTTCGGGCAGGTTCCCGGCCTCAACCAGATGACGTCGACCAGCTCCGACGGCAGCTCGGTGATCGTGCTGCAGTTTGACCTGGCTCTCAACATCGACGTGGCCGAGCAGCAGGTGCAGGCTGCGATTAACGCGGCAGCGACCTTCCTGCCGACTGACCTTCCCAACCCGCCAATCTACAACAAGACCAACCCCGCCGACGCGCCGATTCTGACGTTGGCCTTGAGCTCCGACACGCTGCCCCTGCCCAGGATCGAAGATCTGGCCGACACTCGACTGGCCCAAAAGATCGCGCAGATGTCGGGCGTTGGGTTAGTCAGCATCTCCGGCGGTCAGAAGCCCGGAATTCGCGTCCGCGTGAATCCGACCTCGCTCTTATCGCGGGGCCTGAACCTCGAAGACGTCCGAACGGCAATCACGACCGCCAACGTCAACCAGGCCAAGGGAAACTTCGACGGCAAAAAACTGGCCTACACGATTGCCGCCAACGATCAGCTGCTGACCGCCAAAGAATATCAGCAGCTTGTGATCGCCTACCGGCCGACCGGCCCGGTCTTCTTGTCCGACGTCGCCTCGGTGATCGACGACGTCGAAAACCTTCGCCAGGCGGCGTGGATGGGATTCACGAAGCGGGACAAGGGCAGCACCGAGTCGGACGCAGCGAACACCGGTGGCGCGGCCGCCTCCGCCGAAAAGGGTCCCATCCTGACGCCGGCGGTGATTCTGAATATTCAGCGGCAGCCCGGCGCCAACATTATCGAGGTCGTCGATCATATCAAGCAGCGCCTCCCGGACCTCAAGGCGAATCTGCCCGCGACCGTCAAGGTCGACGTCCTGACCGACCGGACGTTGACGATCCGCGCCTCGGTCGAAGACGTGCAGTTTGAGCTGATGCTGACAATCGCCCTGGTGGTGCTTGTCATTTTTCTGTTTCTGCGAACGTTCGCGGCGACGGTCATTCCCAGCGTGGCCGTGCCCCTGTCGCTGGTCGGCACGTTCGCCGTGATGTATTTGCTCGACTTCAGTCTCAACAATCTAACGCTGATGGCGCTGACGATTTCGACCGGATTCGTCGTCGATGACGCCATCGTGATGATCGAAAATATCGCCCGCTACATCGAGATGGGCGAAGAACCACTGCCGGCAGCGCTCAAGGGTTCGGCAGAAATCGGCTTCACGATTATTTCGTTGAGCATTTCGCTGATCGCCGTTTTGATCCCACTGTTGTTCATGGGTGACGTTGTCGGGCGGCTCTTCCGCGAGTTTGCCATCACGCTCAGCGTGACGATCCTGATCTCGGCCATCGTCTCGTTGACACTGACGCCGATGATGGCGGCCCGCCTCTTGAAGCATAAGCCCGAGTCGCAGCAAAGCTGGTTTTACCGGACGTCGGAGCACGTCTTCGAGAGCGTGATCGCGTTCTACGGCAAGACGGTGCAGATCGTGCTCCGGCATCAGCCGATGACGCTGTTCGTGTTTCTCGTCACGCTCGTCGGGACGGTCTACCTCTACGTGATCGTGCCCAAGGGGTTCTTCCCCGTGCAGGACACGGGCGTGATCATGGGAATTTCCGAGGGGCCACAGGACGTTTCGTTCGCCGCGATGGCCAGCCACCAGCAGGCGCTGGCGCGCGCGATTTTGCAGGACGACTCCGTCGACAGCATTTCGTCGTTCATCGGGATCGACGGGACGAACCCGACGCTCAACACGGGCCGCATCCAGATCAACCTTAAGCCGATTGCCGAGAGAAAGATCGACTCGAGCGCCGTCATTCGCCGGCTGCAGCCGCTGGTCGATCGCGTGGCGGGGATCAGCCTTTTCATGCAGCCGGTGCAGGATCTGACGGTCGAAACGCGGGTGAGCCGCACCCAGTTCCAATACAGCCTCGAGGCTTTGAGCGCCGACGATCTGGCGATTTGGGTACCGCGGTTTGTGGGCAAGCTGCGCGAGCTGCCTGAGCTGCGCGATGTGGCCAGCGATCTGCAGAACAACGGCCAGCAGCTGCATCTCTCAATCGATCGGGACACCGCCTCCCGGCTCGGCGTGACTCCTCAGATGATCGACAACACGCTGTATGACGCGTTCGGGCAACGGCAAGTCTCGATCATTTTCACGCAACTCAACCAATACCGCGTCGTCCTAGAGGTCGACCCCAACTTCCGCTCGCGGCCTGAAGATCTCAAAGACATCTACATCCAAACGGCCGGCGGACACGCGCCGCTTTCCGCGTTCACTCAAACGCATGAATCGGCCGTCCCAATCGCGATCAATCACCAGGGACAATTCCCGGTGGTGACCGTTTCCTTCAACCTCGCGCCCGGAGCCTCGCTGGGAACCGCAGTGCGGGCCATCGATCGGGTGAAGGACGACCTGAAGATGCCCTCGAGCGTGCAGACGGCCTTTCAGGGAACGGCGGCAGCGTTTCTGGCGTCGCTGGCAAACGAGCCCGTGCTGATTCTGGCCGCGCTCATCACTGTCTACATCGTGCTCGGCGTGCTCTACGAAAGCTATGTGCACCCAATCACCATCCTCTCGACTCTCCCGTCGGCCGGTGTCGGCGCCGTGCTGGCGCTCTTGATCTGCGGCATCGACCTCAGCGTGATTGGACTGATCGGCATCATCCTGCTGATCGGAATCGTGAAGAAGAACGCCATCATGATGATCGACTTTGCGCTCGAGGCCGAGCGCAACCAGGGGATGTCGCCCGAGAAGGCGATCTACCAGGCCTGCCTGTTGCGCTTCCGGCCCATCATGATGACGACAATGGCGGCACTCCTTGGGGCTGTCCCTTTGGCTGTCGGCAGCGGAACGGGCTCAGAGCTGCGACGCCCGCTGGGAATCACGATCATCGGCGGACTGCTCTTAAGCCAGTTGCTCACGCTGTACACGACGCCGGTGATCTACCTCTATTTTGATCGCTTGGCTCAGCGATTCGGCCGGCGGCCCTCGCATGGGATGGCTCGTCCGGACGAGGCGCCGCTCGTGGCGGAGGCGAGATGAACCTCTCGGCCCTGTTTATCCGCCGGCCTGTCGGAACGTCGCTCTTGACGGCTGCCGTGGCTCTGGCCGGAATTCTGGCGTACAACTTCCTGCCGGTCTCGTCGCTGCCCCAGGTAGATTTCCCCACGATCTCAGTTCAGGCCACCCTCCCGGGGGCGAGCCCTGAGACGATGGCTTCCGCGGTGGCCACGCCCCTCGAGCGGCAGTTCGGTCGGATTGCCGGCATCACCGAAATGAGCTCCACGAGCTATCTCGGTTCGACCTCGATCAGTATCCAATTCGACCTGAACCGGAATATCGACGCGGCCGCTCGGGACGTGCAGGCCGCGATCAACGCGGCAGCCGGCCAATTGCCGACGAATCTACCCTCCAAACCGACGTGGCGCAAAGCAAACCCGGCCGACGCCCCGATCCTGATTCCCGCGCTCACGTCGGACATCTACGAGAAACCCAAGATCTACGACTCAGCCAATACGATCCTCGCGCAAAAACTGTCCCAAATCGAGGGCATCGGACAAGTCTTCGTCGGTGGGGGCTCGCCTCCCGCGGTCCGCATCGAGATCAATCCGACGCTGCTCAATAACTTTGGCCTCGGACTCGACGATGTGCGGACCATGCTCTCTACCGCCAACGCCAACCGACCGAAGGGACAAATCTCCACCAAAGACCACAGCTGGTTTTTGAGCACCGATGACCAGCTCATCAAGTCCGCCCAATATCGCCCGCTGATCATCGCCTACCGGAATGGTGCTCCGGTACGGATTTCCGACGTCGGGACGGTGACCGACTCGGTCGAAGACATTCGCGCCAGCGGCTTCTTTTGTCCTCGGCCGGGAGTCCTCAAGCCATCGGTCTTGATGATCATTTTCCGGCAGCCGGGGGCCAATATCATCGACGCGGTCGATCGGATTCGCGCGGCAGGACCGCAGTTGATGACCGATTTGCCGCAGGGAATCGAAATGTCCGACGTCGTCGACCGGACGACGACGATTCGCGCGTCCGTCCGCGACGTTCAAATGACGCTGGCACTTTCGGTCGGACTCGTGATTCTAGTCGTGTTCGCATTTCTGCGCGACGCCCGGGCCACGTTCATTCCCAGCGTCGCGGTCCCCGTCTCGCTGATCGGCACGTTCGGAGTGATGTACCTCTGCGGCTACAGCGTCGACAACCTGTCGCTGATGGCGCTTACCATCTCGACCGGTTTCGTCGTCGACGACGCGATCGTCGTTCTCGAGAACATCAATCGCTACCTCGAGGCGGGGATGCAGCCGATGCAGGCGGCGCTCAAAGGTGCCGCGGAAATCGGCTTCACGGTGCTCTCGATCAGCGTTTCGCTGGTGGCCGTCTTTATTCCAATCCTGATGATGGGCGGCATCATCGGCCGCCTGTTCCGCGAGTTCGCGGTCACGATCAGCGCCGCCATTGCGGTGTCGATGGTGGTCTCGCTCACGACGACACCCATGATGTGCGCTTGGCTGCTCAAGGCTAAAGTCGACCACCATAAGCACGGCCGAGTCTATCAGTTTTTTGAGTCGATGTTCGATTGGGTGCTGGCCCGCTACGAGTCGAGCCTGCAATGGGTGCTGAGGCACCAGTTCACAATGATCATCGCCACGCTGGCCACCATCGCATTGACGGGTGTGCTGTTCGTGAAGGTGCCCAAAGGCTTTTTCCCGCAGCAGGACACGAGCCGGCTCAGCGGCACCATCCTCGCGGATCAGGACACCTCGTTCCAGCAGATGAACAAGCTGGTGACCACGTTCACGACCGAAGTCAGCAAAGATCCCGACGTCGAAAACATGATCTCCTTTACCGGGGGAGGGGGCGGGGGGGGCGGCCGCACCGTCAATCAGGGTTCGATGTTCGTGTCGCTCAAGCCGGTGGAAAAGCGGACGCATGTCCCCGCCGCCGGAAACCCATTCAAAATGGACCACCCTGCGGCGGCTGACTATTTCGCCTGGCTCCACGACATTTTCTTACCCACACGCCGTTCTAGCGCGGACGAAATCATTGGCCGGCTCCGCGTCAAGCTGTCTCCAATCCCGGGCGCGACACTCTATTTGCAGGCCTACCAGGATTTGCGGATCGGTGCGCGCTCCAGCAGCACGCAGTATCAGTACACCCTGCAGGACGACGATCTGAACGAACTCAACGAATGGGCCCCCAAGGTCGTGGCCAAGCTGCGCACCCTGACCGACGTCATGGTGGACGTCGTTTCCGATCAGCAAAATTCGGGGCTTCAGACGACCTTGACGGTCGATCGCAGTGCGGCTGCCCAGTATGGGATCTCGATGCAGACGATCGACAACGCGCTTTACGACGCATTCGGTCAGCGGTTCGTTTCCACCACCTATACCGAACTCAACCAATACCACATCGTGATGACCGTGCCTCTCAAGTTCTGGGAGGATCCGAGCGCGCTCAACTACATTTACGTCCACGGCAACAACAACGCTCGCGTTCCCCTGGCGACTTTTGCCAAGATCGTCAATACGACCGGTCCCTTGGCGGTGAACCACTCCGGCCAGTTTCCTTCGGTCACCGTGTCATTCAATCTTCCGCCCGGCGGGGCGTTGGGCGATGCCGTCGAAAAAATCAACGATGCCATGCATGAGCTGGGCGCTCCCGGGACCCTGCACGGCAAGTTTCAGGGGACGGCCCAGGCTTTTCAGGAGTCGCTCGCCAACGAGCCGGTGCTGATCGCAGCTGCGCTGGCCGCCGTCTATATCGTGCTCGGTATTTTGTACGAAAGTTACATCCATCCGATCACCATTCTTTCGACTCTCCCGTCGGCAGGAGTGGGGGCGCTCTTGGCCCTTTTGTTGACGGGCAACGAACTCAACGTGATGGGGCTGATCGGCATCTTGCTCTTGATCGGCATCGTCAAAAAGAACGCCATCATGATGATCGACTTTGCAATCGCCACCGAGCGGCATGAGAACACGTCGCCTGTGGAGGCGATTTACACTGCCTGCGTGCTGCGATTCCGGCCGATTATTATGACGACCTTGGCCGCCCTGTTTGGCGGTTTGCCGCTGGCGATTGGAACGGGAACTGGCTCAGAACTCAGGCGGCCCCTGGGAATCGCCATCGTCGGCGGCCTGATCGTCAGCCAGGCCCTGACCCTCTACACCACGCCCGTCGTTTACCTGTATCTCGACCGCTTCCGCCTTTGGGTTTTGGGCGAAACTCACGCCCACGAAAGCCCCTACGCCTTCGCCCCAACTCGGGGTGGACACATCCCGTTTGAAAAAGGATGATCGCACCGCGACGGGTCGATCTCCTTGCGCGCCGCAGTCTGCTGGAAGGCGAGTTTTCGAATCAGGATGATTCTGAGCCTGCCTCCATTCCGTTTGGGCGAATCCGCATGAGGTTTGTGGAAGTCATCGGGAAGAACTTGCTCCGCCGCAAGTTGCGGACCCTCTTGACCGTCGCCGGACTGGCCGCTGCCGTGGCGACGAGCACCGCGCTTTTGAGCAGTGCCTGGTCCTTTGCCGCCTCCTCACATGCTTATTACTCGTCACGCGCCATCGACATCGTGGTCGTTCGGGCCGGCGTGTCCGAACGGATCACCAGCAGCCTGAGCGCCTCATCCGTCGGCCGGCTCCGCGAGTTGCCCGATGTCGCCGCTGCAGAAGGCAGCCTGACCGAAATGGTCTCCCTTGGCGAGCGGGCGCTGATCGGCATTCCCATGCACGGGGTAGATCCGACCGGCTTGACGGCTCAAAAGCTCGACATGGTTCGCGGTCGAACGCTGACCGCTGAAGACCGCCGAACCGTCTTGCTCGGCAAGGCGCTCGCCGACGGCCTCAATAAACAGCCCGGAGAAACAGTCGAGATCGAGCGGACGCCGTTTCAAGTGGCCGGCGTTTTCCAAACGGCCGATGCGATCGAGGCCAACACGATCGTCGCGCCGATTGCCGACGTCGAAGAGCTGATGGGGCGGCAGGGACAGGTCTCGGAATTTCAGATCCGCGCGGCGCCCGCGGCTGCAAACGAGGCGGGTATCGCCCAGCTCTGTCGAGAGATTGAAGCGCTGCGCAATCCGGCCGGCCGATCGCTCGGCTTCAAAGCCCTGCCCACGCGGCAGTTCGTCGACACAGACACCGAAACGCGATTGACTTGGGCCATGGCCTGGGGGACGTCGGTCGTGGCCATCGGCCTCTCGCTCGTGGCCATGCTCAACACAATGTTGATGTCGGTCCTCGAACGAACGAAGGAATTTGGCCTGCTGCGCGCCATCGGTTGGACGCGCGGCCGCGTGATTCGCATGGTCCTCGGGGAATCGTTGGTGATCGGGCTGTTCGCGGCCCTCGCGGGAACGGCTGGTGCGGGCCTTCTGGTTCGGGCATTGGGCACCTGGTCGTACACGCGTAACTTCGTTCAGCCGAGCCTTTCACTTCAAGCCATGCTGCTTGGCGTCGCACTGACGTTGTTTGCGGGGGTGGCCGGTTCGCTGTACCCCGCCTATCGAGGCGCGACGTGCGTACCCCTCTCGGCCCTGCACTTTGAATGACGAGTAAAGGCCTCACACGAACGAAGCGGTCTTCGAGGCTTGGCAGTTCTGAAATCGGGACGTCACCGAACAAGGACAATAGGATGACTCGTAGCGAATCTGACGCCGGTCCGCGGCTGGCGCCTCTCCTCGACGTCCGATCGGTTTGTCGCACCTACGACGACGGCACGGTTCGCGCCCTCAAAGACGTCTCGTTCACGGTCAACCGGAGCGAGTACGTGGCCATCATGGGGCCCAGCGGCAGCGGCAAGTCGACGCTGCTCAATCTCCTCGGCGCCCTCGATCATCCCTGTCGGGGCGAGATCTGTTTCGAGGGGCAATCGCTCGCGAGGATGCACGATCTCGACCGATTCCGCGCGCGGACGATCGGCTTCGTCTTCCAGTCCTTTCATCTGTTGCCAACGCTGACCGCAATCGAAAACGTCCAGATCCCGATGTTCGAGGGGCCACTCGACCGGCGGGCCCGAGTTCGCAAGGCCGAGGAGTTGCTCTGCCTCGTGGGGCTCTCGCATCGACTGAAACACGTTCCGCAAAAACTCTCGGTCGGCGAACGTCAGCGCGTGGCGATCGCCCGGGCCTTGGCCAACGACCCGTCGATTCTGTTGGCGGACGAGCCGACCGGCAACCTCGACTCGCGCGCCGGGGCCGGCGTGCTCGACTTGTTTGATCAGCTGCACCGGGAACGGGGAGTGACTCTGATCGTTATCACGCACGGTGCCGAGGTCGCTGCGCGGGCCGAGCGCACAATCTGGATCCGCGACGGGAATGTCGACCTCTTGCAAGTGGCCGGAGGAGCCGTCACGCGATGCGCTGTCTGACGATCGCTGCGAAAAACCTTCGGCGGCGCCCGGTGCGCTCGCTGCTGACTGCTGCGGGACTGGCCGTGGCCGTCGCCGCCATCGTTTCGCTGGTGGGCGTCGCGGAGTCGTTCGAGAGTTCATTCCTGTCGCTTTATACCCAGCGCGGGGCCGACCTTGTGGTGCAGCGACGCGGCGGGGCCGTGCAACTGTCGAAGGGGGTCTCGCTGAAATTAGGCCAACAGATTCGGGCGCTGCCCGGCGCGGGGCCGGTCATCGGCGGGCTGATGGATATGGTCGCTTTCGAGGACCACGACCTGTTTATGGTCATCGTCAACGGTTGGCAGCCCGAGTGCCCGGTGCTCGATCGGGTCAAAATCAAAGACGGACGCCGGCTCCAGGCGGGCGACAAAAACTGCGTCATGCTCGGGAGGATTCTCGCGGCCAATCTCGGCAAGAAAGCGGGCGACACGGTCGAAGTCTATGCCCAGCCGTTTCGCGTTGTCGGCGTCTTCGAGAGTTTCAGTGTCTACGAGAACGGGGCCGTGTTCATGCTGCTGGACGATCTGCAGCGGCAAATGGACCGGGCCGGGCAGGTGACGGGGTACATCGTGCAAGCTGATCCGCCCGGCGACCCTCGGGCAATTCGTGCGCTGCAGTCGCGAATCGAGGCGCTCGATCCCGAGATTGCCGCCACGCCCTGCGCAGAGTTCGTCGGTTCGCTCAATCAAATGCGCGTGACGCGCGTGATGTCGTGGGTCATCTCGGCGGTGGCTTGCCTGATGGGCGCGTTCGGGATTTTGAACACGATGGCCATGAGCGTGTTCGAGCGACGCTGCGAGATCGGCGCCTTCCGCGCGATGGGCTGGCGCACCTGGCGCGTTGTCGTGCTGATTGTCGAAGAGTCGCTGCTCTTGGCGGGGGCCGGCTCGGTTGTCGGGGTCGCGGGCGGTTTCTTCGCCATCTTCGCGCTCGCGCATTGGCACGTCACGTCGGGACTCGTGCAGGGAGATCTTCCCCTGCAAGCCGTCTTTGAAGGCATCGCGATGGCAGTCGTGATGGCGATCGTGGGCGCTGCCTACCCGGCACTGCGATTTTCCCGGCTGGCCCCCGTAGAAGCCTTGCGAGAAGGCTAAGTGCCCCTTTAAGAGTCCGCTTGATTGCGGTTCCGTACCAGTCAGGCGCCGCGGAAGCGATAGCCGATGCCGCGAACGGTTTCGACGTTTTGCGCCCGCTTGTGCAGCTTTTGACGCAGCGAGCGGATGTGAACGTCGATCGTGCGGGCGAGTGCGTTGGCGTCCTCGCCTCGGCAGTTGTCCAAGAGTTCGTTCCGCGTGAACGGACGTCCCGGCTGGCGGGCCAGGACCCACAGGATGCGAAATTCCGTGGGAGTCAGGCCGACTTCGGAACCGTCCACTTTGACCAGGTGATTGACCCGGTCGATTTCGATCCCTGACGCGGAGATTCGCTCGTTGGCCGCGCCGGGCGTTTGCGCACGCCGCAGTAACGCTTTGATGCGGTGGATCAGCGGCTTGAGCTTGAACGGCTTGGTGACGTAGTCGTCGGCCCCCATGTTGAAGCCGACGATTTCATCGACCTCTTCGCTGCGGGCCGTGAGCATCAAGACGCGGATGCCCTGCGTCTTGGGATCGCTGCGCAGCTCGCGACAAACTTGCAGACCGTCAAAGATGGGCAGCATCAAATCAAGAATCACGAGGTCGGGCAGGATTGAGCGAGCGCGCGCAAGTCCGTCACGACCGTCGGAGGCGGCGAAAACCTCGAAGCCCTCTTTGGTCAAGTTATAGGTCAGGACTTCGACGATCGGCCGCTCATCCTCGATGAGCAGGATCTTCTGCTTCATACGCCCAGACCCTAACGGGACCATGTCAAGTTTCC
>DASZIA010000651.1:0-14313 GCA_035949535.1 Planctomycetaceae bacterium
GGCGCGAGATTTGTCGTGGCTGGCCTGGCCGGGGCCTTGTTCGCTTGAGCCTTGGCCGGGTGAGATTTAATCGACGAAATACGCACGTAGAGGCCGTCACTCAGGGATCACAGGACGCGGGTTCGATTCCCGCCGCCTCCAATCACGCCATCTGTGACGGCTGTCACAAATGGCGTTTTTCATTTGGAGTTGCGACAAGCCCTGCATCGCAGTACGAGTGTCACGATCCCTATTTTTCAGACCAACGGCGACCGCCTAATCCAGAAAGAGACAACGGGAGCGAGCTGACTCTATACGTCGAACTCGTGGACCTCTTTGCACGGGTTCCAGAATGGCACCGGCACTTTGGCTGTATCGATGGTCCGCCCAACAAGGGGTGACCTTTCAGGAAGTACGAGCAGAGTAAAAAACCTCCTCCCCAGAGCGAGTTCATGCAGGCTTCGCTCCTCAGCGATCGCCAGTAGGCCAAGGAGCCATTGGGCGTCCTCCTGCCATGCCACGTCAGCCCGCCAGAGTTCAAAAACTTTCCCCCCGTCCAGTGGGACATCGAACTCAAAGCCATCCCATAGGGCGTTGAGGTTTCGCTTGTCTGGTTCAAGGTCGTAGCCAAACTGCTGCTGCCACCTCAGCATCCTTCCGAGTTCAGGGATGGCATGTACCAACCCTTGGCTGCAATCGAGAGACTCGATCCCGTACCCGTTCCGACGTAGCCAATCCAGACACTTGATTCGTCGTCGCTCCTCAATGGTGGCAACCCCTCTGTCAGCCACAATGGCGTGAACGTCGAATCTTGCCCAATCGAGTTCAGTGAATGCTGCCATGAGAGCAATTGGGATTCAGCTAGCCGACGCTGTGGATCAAAAGTGGCGGGGCTGAAGGTAAGGAACGAGAGGGAGCGACCGGCGGGACCTGAATGAAGCAAAGCGCGCTCCAAACACGTCGGCAGATCCGCTCGACGACGAGCTGTTGCGTCCACGATCCCGGCACTTGAACCCGACGCGAACGGAATTCTCAAGAAACAACGTTCGGAAGTTCCGAAACGGTCGAAGTCGGTATCGACGCGCGCTGGGACCTTGATGGCCTCCTGGACCGCATCGCAGCAAGGACGATCCCGCCGATCAGAACAAGATTGACCGTCGTTAAGATTATTGCGGCGAGCGCTTCCGCAGAAAACTGGCTCACGAGTGGGGTCCACCACCGAGTTCGGTGAACCAACCCTTCGGCTGCTGGAGTAATCTCGAAAAAGCCGGTCATCATCTCGTCGAATGTCTGCTCTCCCCACGCGACCATCGCCTTTGGGTCTGGGTTATTGAGGTTTGCCTCGGAATTATCGTAATGTGCGACGCAGTTAATGACGGTCCCGCGCGGCATTATCTTTGGCTCTCGGAGGCGATAAGTTGTTTGCCAGCCGAAGTCGTAGTGGGGCACTGACAACAACATTTCCCGGTGGCCATCGGGGTAGGTGGCTTCGTAACAAAAATCCTTGCCGCGCAGATGCATGTGAGGGATCATTGACAGCAGCAGGGAGTCACGCTGGAAGACATACCGAGACCGTACTTCTTGGTTGAAAGCGCCGGGTGGAATTTGAAAGGTCTTGTTAAAGGCGCACGAAACGGTCACTTCCCGGGCGACCGACCGCGGATCGGCGAACTTAACGCCCAGATAGCTGCGGTCCTGCTGTGGCGAACCGTTAGGAGTGTAGTGTATGTTAAAGAGGAGCTTCGAACCCGCCGGAAAAGGGTGGGCGAAGCCCGGAGACAGCTGCTCCGGCTTCATGCCTGGAACATAGCCTGCGAAGTAGCTTTCGTCCGCACGCAACGGATCGAATGTGTTTGCACCCGCCGGCAGTGCGAAGACTAAAATGTGATGTACGACCGACCGATTGCCCGGCCGCGGTTCGACCGCCGAAATCCAACGGTCCTCCTTCCAACCGGGGGCGACCACGAAAACTTGATACGGAACGATGCCGGTTGCCGGGACGTTGAATGGCTCACGTGACATATAGATGATTTCATCCGGGTCGGGAATCATCCACTCGTCCGCAAAATTTGACGGCTCCGGCAAACCCTTCGGATCTCCCTGTGGCGCCCCGGCAGCAGCCCATTCGGCAAGAACATGTTTTTCCTCTCCGCTGAGGCGGGCGTCGTTGCGGAACGATCCGAACTTGGGATCAGCATGCCAGGGCGGCATGCGGTTCAATTGGGTCACCTCGGCGATCATGTCGGCCCAGCCGGCGACCTCGTCATAGGATGTCAAAGCGAAGGGCCCAATTTGCTGCGGACGATGGCAGGCGACGCAGTGCTTATCGAGGATTGGCGCGACGTCTTTCGCATAGGTGACCAAAGGGTGCGCCGCCGGTTCGCGATCCCGACCGATCAGGCATCCAGCGGACTCGGTTTCCGTGACGGAAACAGGCTTGCCTGCCAGCAACTCGTCGATTGCACATTGAAGATCATTCCGCTCCGGGTTGGGTTTGTGATAGCTGGCCCTCCGATTCGTTGGCACGAACCCAAACTGGTCGTCAATGCGTCCCCGATAGCGGATTCTGTGCTGGCGATCCAGGACAACGATCTGCGGGGTTCTCGTCGCTCCGAGTCGGTCGGCAATTGTCTGCCGCAAGTCTTTGAGAATCTGGAATGTGATCTCATGCCGCCGTGCAAAAGCGATGATTTCGGTCATCGAATCTTGTCGATTCGAGTCGACGGCAATGAAGACGACGCCTCTCGATTTGTATTTGCCGGCGAGTTCGACGAGTCGCGGCGAATAAAGCTTCGCAAGGGGGCAGTCGACACCCAGAAAAGCAAACACGATCAACTTGTCACGACCGACCTGAGTCAACGAAAAAGTCGCCCCCACGACGTCCTTCGCCGCCAGGTCTTTGACGACGTCGCCGATCGCTGCCGTGCCGCGTGCTCCACCCTGAGCCGACTGCACGGCGGCGAGCACCAGCCATCCGGCGATTAACAGTAGGAATTGCCGGCGCACAACAGACTCCAAGCTCTGGCATCAAGTCGCGCCAATATTCTAATCGAATGGCAGCGTCGAGTCTCCGCTGGTCAGGTTGGAGTGCAAGTCCTGCCAGACCTGCGGGTCGACGTTTTCGCCGATGTAATGTGCCGAGCCGTCGAGCATCAAGATATGGACGCCCATGGGATGCATACTGCGGGAGGTCGCCTGGTTCGAGACCTCGACCCCGCTTGCTTTGTTCACCTGGCAAGGCATACCCATTTCAGTCAGCTTTGCGATTCCGAATTTGGCAATCAACGCTGAGCAGCCGACGATGTCGTCGGCGTTCGGAGACAGGTTGTTCGGCGGACCCGTGTTGCCCAGATTGTAGATCCCGTGACAGCAGGTGGTGCTCGAGCCAACCATGCCGAGAGCCCAGACGCCGCGCGGATCAATGGGATCGATGCCGGCACGAATTTCGTCGATCGCGGTCATCCGGCTGGTTCCGCCGGGAAAATCTCGCAGACGGAACGATTTATTAATGCCTCCCAGGCCCGTCCCCCACACGACCATGTTCTTGTTGAGCAAATCGGGGTCGGCCACGTTGTAGCCGTTTTTGCACCCCGAAACGGACATGTAACACTGCCGATCAGGACCGCCGTTAAAGGCATAATTCCCGCGCGCATAGGTGTGCCCGGTCATAATGCCCGACAACGCGGCTCGCTCGTACGGCTTGTTATTGTACGGGTCACTCGGGCAAAGCATGACCGACAGAAACGTCGAGCGAACCTGGGCATTTGCGGCATCATCAATCGGCTTGCTCATGTCGAGCTTCGCGTACGCGTTCTGCTGATCGAGCTGCGCGAGCAGCATGATGGCCCAGTTGGCCAGCACGCGATCGGGTCCCTTGGCGGGAGAATACCCGATCGCGACCCGATCAATCGGCCCCACCGAGTAAATCCCACCTCCCAACGGCTCCCCCGGCCCACCGTTCCAAATCACAGCCGGTGGCAGGCAGGAATGCGCGTCGTGATAGTTGTGAAGTGCGACGCCGAGCTGTCGGAGATTGTTGAAACACTGCGTCGCCCGCGCCGCCTCCCGTGCCGCTTGGACGGCCGGCAATAACAGCGCCGCCAGCAGGCCGATGATGGCGATCACGACGATCAGCTCGATCATCGAGAAGGCGGCAGTCGAGCTCAGTCCAATCTCCGCTCTTGCAGCCCGACTTCTCGCTTGTCGCCAACACCGGCGAGCCGATTGCGAGCGGTTCATTCGGGCGCTGCGGCACATCATTCGAGCACTCGGTTGCGGTACAACTCGTTAATCAGACACTGCGTGAGCCGTTTCGCCTGCTGCTGGTCAAGGTGGAAACCGTCCCGGCAATGAAAGCGGCCCTGGGAGTCCCCGCTTTCAAGAGAAATGCAAACTGCCCCTGTCAGTTCTGCAACCCTTGCCCATGTGACGCTACCGGAGAATCCGCTCTTGGATTCATTGGTGGCTTCCGAGGCGGGAAGCCCGACGAAGACCACCGATCCGCCCCTGGCCCGAATCTGATCAACCAGTTTACGAACTGCGCCCAGACTTTCAATTACCGTGCGCGCGTCGACGAGCTTTTGCTGGTTTCGTTCAGCCTCGCCGGGGACGGGGACGCCGGTTACCTCATCCTCATAACGGAGAGAGCGATCGAAACAAGACCGGAATCGGCGAAGCCGAGGCGACGGATAGACGCCTGCGAAGTCGCGGACCAACGAGGAAATCGTGACGCGGCTGTTGAGAAGGGCGGCCTTGTCTCGAACATAAGCGCTGAATAGATACTCGAAAGTGCCACTGTTCCGTAATTGAAGGAAATACTCTCGCTGATCGTCCCAGCGAGATCGTGCGACGAATGGGGCAGCCAACTCACACACGACAGTCCCGCGAAAGTCTGCGTCCAAGGCCAGAGATTGCAGGGTTCCTAGCGGGCTTCGATCACCGCTGATCCCGAGCTGGACAGACCGAATCCCGGGCAAAGCGCGCGACAAGTTCTCCAGGCTCACATCTGATCGGACTCGCGAGGTTCCAAGAAACACCAATACCTTCCTGGATGGTCCGTAAACTCGCCCGCGCCAGAAACTCCAAAGTTCAACTGAGTCAGGCACGTTGGGTCGAACACCTCGCGCACGCCAATACGCCTCGAGTCCGCTCCCCGAGGCGACAAATAGCGCAAATGCAACGAGAAAAATGCAACCCCACGAGAGCTGAGGTGCTCTGCTCGGCAATTCGCAGTGAGAAGATTCAGGTCCTGTTGCCGCCATGAGCCCTCATGCCGCGCAGAAATCCGAAAATCCAAAACGACACCGCTCCCTATTCTGTGCCGTGTCCTGCCTTACGCTTAGATGCGGCCCCACTCCGCGCCCATCCGTCACGGGGGTCAAGGCCCATTTAGTGTCGACTGGTCGTGCAATGGCAAACAACAGCAGGACGACGAGATTCTAAAATCCGCGTCTTTCCACGCCTTTTCAAAGCGCGCCGAAACTGTCCTTGCTTGTGCTTTCTTTCCCTGCATTGCCAGACTGCGTGCAAGTCCATAGAGCGCCCAACCGTTTTCAGGGTAGTGTGAAAGATCATCGCGGTAGACGGCTTCCGCTTCCGCAGCGCGGCCGGCTCTTAGCAGCACAGCTCCCAGTGCATGCCGCGCAGGAATAAACCAAATCGGAGGTTCGGTGTATCGGACCCCGTCCTGGAGTTGCGTCGCCTCCCGCAAAGCTACTACTGCTTCTTCGAGCTTCCCGTCACGATAATCAATTTCACCGGCTAACATCCTCTCTGCGCTGCTCAGAAGGCTCGCGGTACCAATGCTGCGAAACCGGCGCTGAGGCACCGCTTTCTGGGCCTCTAGGAATGCGTGTTGTTCGACCCTTGCACCACGGACTTGCGACTGTGCAGCGAGCGCGATCCCGCGCCCGTAATGCCACATGGCTGTAGCGTATGGAAACCAGGAACCTGGCTTTGGTTCGGCCAGCATTTCGCTCCAACGGCCAAAGCGCAGATGCGCTTCGTATGGCATCGAGAGATAGCCATCGATGTATTCGGCGGGGTGTTCGTGCATCGGCTTGGGGATTGTCGACACCAGATTCTGAATGGCGTCTGTCGCCTTCCGATTCTTGCCCTGCATCATCGCCGCGTACGCAAGCGAATGATACTCGTGCATAATCGAAATACCATAGTACCGTTGGTCGGGAAACAGCACTCGAAAGCGTGCGTCCGCTTGGATTGCTTTTTCGTTGGCGATCTCGGCCAGGCTCCAACGTCCGCGGCGCATGTCGATATGTGATGGCATATGGAGCAGATGCCCTAGCGCCGGTGTCAGATCGCGCAGACGATCGGCCGCTGAGTCCGCCATTTCGGGGTGAGGAGATGCTTCCACAGCATGGATAAAGAGATGGAACGCCAGTGGGTGAGCGGGGCATTTGCGCATCGCCGCCGTAAGTAGATGGATCACTTGCTCCGTACCTGGCTGAGCCTTGCCGTCAAGCGTCCACTGGTCCCAAGGCCGGAGGTCCAATAGTGAGTCGGCAGCCAACGCACCGACTTCTGCGTCGTCCGGGAAATCATTGCAAATGCGGACCATCGCCGCGGCGTACGCTTCGTCTAACGGGCGTCGATTCTCCGGCGGCGGGTCGGCGTATCGACAGCCAACAGCCTCGATCAACGCGCGTTCCAGCGGAGTGCACTTCCCCGCGAGCACAAGGGCTTTCCTTGCGAACACCCAACCCCTCATTGCACGCGCAAAATCGACGTGTGTGTCATTGATGTGCGGACCGCACGCCATCGCAACGCCCCAGAACGCCATGGCGCACTCGGCATCACTGAGCGCAGCTGCTTGAAACGACCGACTTGCGCCCTCGTAATTGAATGCGTGGAGAAAGGCCAGTCCCTGGTCACAATAACTCTGCGCGCGCGGTGAAGTCGTTGTGATTTTCCAACTGTATGAGCCGGTCCCTTCGAACAGCGGTTCATTTAAACCCGCGTCGAGGCTAGCGACGGTCGATCGAATCGACCTGGACCGCGACACGCGAACAAAGGCATACGACCCCAAAGCGCACGAAACAAATGCTAGAAGACAAACAATAAGAAGCGAGCGCCATCCGAACCGCGATCTCTTAGGCAATGGCATGGCCTTGTCCAACAAGAACTCGCGCAGCCACAAACTCCTCTTTCCAGAAATCGTTGCCCGTCTCGTCCTGCAACTCCCAGTTTGTGCTGTCTCACACCTTGGGAGACCGACCGCTGTGGCGAACCGCGTTCAATCGCAACACATGTCGACTCACACTCAATAACCATAAACTGTAAACGATCCCCAGAGACATTGGCCCAATTTTGCTTTCGACTCCAGCATCGAAGCAACCACACGAGATATCCAGCCTCCTCATCCAGGCCACGGTCTGAGCGACCGCGAAACAGGACAGCATCGCTAAAGCGATCCCATGCGCTGCATCTTCCCAGAGCCCGCTAAGCAAACAGGTTGCGACCAACAACTGCAACATCGGCAACACCATTGCCACGTACAAGCCCGTCTCCGATCCGAGGAGACCGTACCCGTAAACTGCGCCAAGGAACGCATAGGGATGGCCACAATGTGCTATTGCGCTCGCTATCAAAGCGAGTCCTAACACCCACGACACGAGTGCCTCTGCAACCGCCGCGACTCGACGCCGCTCCGTCCTTAGGGATAAGTAACCCACTATTTCCTCTGTTCGCTCGAGGACGCGACAACTGTCTCCAACCCATGATCGGTCCACTCTTGAAAGCCGCCTCGATAGATGGAAACGTCGTTGTACCCGTTAAACTTTAGGAACCTTGCGATCTCGTCTGCGTATCGACATTGTTCGCTCTGACAAAAGACTATAATCTTCGTCGCTCGCTGCGTCGCACGAAGCGCATGCTGTCGCTCCACCACACTGCTCGAGATTGGAACGTTAACAGCGCGTGGAATCGTGCCCCCCCTATAGGCATCATCATGCCGGGCATCGATAATGAGTGAGTCCCGGTCCTGAGTTGCCAGTTTTACATCTGCGAGTGACACCTCGTCGATATCCGGGGAGAAAAACCGCCGACTCACCTCGGCGACGGCGGTTGGATTCTTCAGAAAGCCGACAACTGACGATGTGTGGTATAGCGCTGCGAAGGCGGTGGCAGACCCAAGCAAGATGCTGATTTGCACGGCGATACGAACGGCCCGTTGTTTCCCGGGCATAGCCGCGGTTGCCCGTTGTCGCACGGCGTCCATCGACGATGCGAAAGCGCGCAAGATATAGGAGATGGCGGCGACGCCTAGAATGGCCAGGAGCAAGTCGCGCTGCGCATCATAAATCGGTTCGTCACTTATGGGGGCCATCGAGACTGCAATCGCAAAACCGTCCCAGTTGGCCAGGACTTCAGCCAATGACCACGTGGCAATCGGATGGGGCGGATCAAAAAGTCGTGCGCGCTGGCCTTCCATGCCAAGAAATGCGACCCAGTGGTTGTAATCGGATTTGTTGGACGAACCCCGCATGTGCAGAATTAACGGAGTGCGCGATGCGACGAGCGCTCGTTCATCGAGGTTGACGAAGGATTTAGAGGTTGCGCCGCGGCTCTCCGCGGCATGCCTTAAGTCAATGGCGGTGCTGCCCGCGGTTGAGGTGATGAACTTGGGAGCGATCAGGCTGCGAACGTCGATGTCGGCACCGAGGCTCGCCAAGCAAGCTGACATGCAGAAAACGCCGCAGTAGGGCCCGCCCGGGTCGGGCGACCGGAACTTCCGAGGCGCTTCTGACGGTCTGCTGTGCGGTGGGGGAAGTGGAGTTTGCGAGCAAGCGATTGGCGGAGGCTCAGCGATTGCCACGCCAACGCTCGAGCGGGTCCCTAACGTGAGCGCGCACGCAACGGATAACGTCAATATGCTTCGTATCATGATCTGCGTGTTCGACAATCGTGCTCGTTAGCGTTTCCATCGTCGACGAATCATTAAACCGACAGCGCAAATCAATACTAATGCGTTCACAACAAGCAGCAAGCGAACAGTACGACCTGCGCCACGGTCTGCGAATCGCGCACTGCGAGCAATCCCCGCTACCGATCGGTTGACGTCAGCTTCTATCTGCCCGCCGCGCGACACATATTTGACCTGAGGCGCGTCCAACGCCCAGACTCGAGTTCCGTCTGGAAGTTGCGAATGAAGGGCAAACGCATCTGGCGCAAATGCTGGATTGAGTACGATGTCACGGATGCTCACTCTTCGCAATAGGTGTTTTGCCGGAACGCTGACAACCGCCGGCACGCGCACTCCTGCTAGCGTGGGGATGTGCCTTTCACCTGCTAACCACGTCAACTCAATCTCATACCTCGACGGAATATCCACGTTCCCAAGCCGACGCAAATCGTGAAGAGTGTAGATGTCTTTGAGAGAATCTCCACCCTGAAGAATCTCTTTGTCACGTCGGACGACAACACGACGGGCTGCAAAATGTCTTTGGGGATCGAGCGCTATTTCCACGTCGATTCCCTCAGACTTACCACGCAGCACGACTACCGATGTGTCATCAACCTTTCCACCCTGGCGCTCCAAAGTCATCCTCCGCAAAAGGGCGGGAATATAGCCCTGGTAGCCAGGTACCGGGACGTAGCCAAAAAGGATGGCATGGGGCAAGGACGACAGCTGCCGGTCGTAGTCCCCAGCGGACGGTGCGAGTTTAGTCGACAGGACACGATGATCCAGCCGCGATTGCAGATCCAGGTACTTGTCGTCGCACGCGATCAGTTCGGATTGAGTCGGGCCTGTCGGAGCATCCTTGACGTCTTTCCCCGGGAGAAAAGTCCTTGTGGCAGTGCGCAGCCGCCGCCCGACGCGGTCGAACGCCACAAAACCGTCATGTCTGTCGGGATCAGCCGTCGGTACGCCCGGCCCAGCATCGATCAGGGCGAGTTCTCCAGACCATGAAAACTCGAGGCCCCGAACTTCAAGCAATTGCTGTTCATAGCGAGCAACCAGTTCCTGCGTTGAAAGCGCCGCCGCGCCCGCAGGAATCGCCCTAGAATTCTGGCCAAAAGCCGTTTGCTGATAAATGGAAAGGCTTAACGGCAGGACCAGGCAGAAAAGAGGCCGTAACCCGATACCATGGCACACCATGACCGCACGCCGCTCAATCGCAGGAGCTGCTGGGGAGCACTAAATTGGGGTGGCCGGTGCAATTCTTGGCCGAACACCAGAAATTCCGTTGAAGAACTACACATTCCTGGTCTTGGTCTACATGGACACACTCGCTGGCCACACAAAAACCGCCGCAGCAGCAAAAGATGGTACACGGCGCGTCGACTATCCCGCAGCAACAGCATTCAGCTGCCCCTCGAACCAGATCGCGGTCTGCGGCTACTCTGGGCCCGAGCGCAATCCCGAACAACGCAGAGCCAGCAATCGCCGAAAAAGCAAACAGTCGGCTAGTGGCAAACATAACCGCTCCTCGATAGTCAGTAAAATGTTGCGCAGGGCGCGACCCAAAGCGTTGGGGTCAAGCACGGGCATCGCCTCCCAAGCTGGGGGATCGCGATAGACGGAGCCATCGCAAACTGCTGCCGAAGCGAGGCAGCCTCGCTGAGATGGATACGGGTCAGCCTATGACTGCACCTAGGAAAATGCAAGAGGCGCGCTGGAAAAAACGTCGGAAAGGTGCAAACAAAATCGCCAGCCACACCTAAACAGATGTTTAAGTTATGGGAGGCTCAATACTGAAAGTACAGAAAGTTTTGCGACTCGCTGGAACTGAGCGTAATCGCCACGAGCATGAAAGCCAGCGCGACTGAGATGGTCCACCAGGGAACGCGCACTGCGACGGTTTCAAGAGGCGCATTGCGGCACAGCCAATGTGCAATCACCAGGCACTCCGCAACAACCAGGGCGATTAGTAAATTCTCGTCGGGCAGACGAAAACTCGACGAATTGCCGACCGCTCCGAACATCGATGCGAGTATCCACCGCGCCTGTTCCAGGCTCGCGGCGCGGTAGAAGACAAATGCAATCAGGCACAAAGTCATCGTGACAACCCAGAGAAAGAACTTGCCGAGAGGCCCGCGCCAAAGCTGCATCCTGCGCAGGCGTGTCCTCTGCGCGAGCGTTTCGCCAATCAAGAACATGCCGTGCAGGAATCCGAATATCAAAAACGGCACCGTCGCCCCGTGCCACAGTCCGATGAGAAGCATGACGATCATCACGTTGACGGCGGCGCGTGTGTAGCCCTTGTAAACGCCACCGAGCGGATTGAAAACGTAGTCGCGCATCCAGGCCACGAGCGTGATATGCCAGCGTTGCCAGACATCGCGAAAGCCGATTGAGGCGAAGGGCGCTCGGAAGTTGGCTGGGATGACAAAACCCAGGCAAAACGCGATGCCCATCGCACAGGTCGAGTAGCCCGCGAAGTCGCAATAGTCCTGAGCGGCAAAGGCCATCGTGCCCGTCCACGCGCTGAGAGTGTCGGGATGGACGGCGACGTCGTACACTTGGCGCACAACGGGTGAAAGGAGATGGTCGGCCAGCGTGACTTTCATGAACAGGCCGAGCGTCAGCAGCGACAGGCCCCATGAGAATTCGCTTCCCGTGGCCCTGCGACTGCTGGCGCATTGCGGGACGAACTGGCCAGCGCGGAGGATCGGTCCAGCCAGCAATACAGGAAAAAATGAAATAAACAGGGCCAAGTCGAGAATGGATGCCGGCTTAATCGTCCGCCGATACACGTCGATCGTGTAGGACATCGCCTGAAACGTGAAGAACGACAAGCCGATCGGCAAGAGGATGGTCATCTTTGGTGGCGTATAGGGAAAGCCAAAGCGGTCCGACGCCGTCTGCCACAGTCCGAGAACCTCGTTTCCGTATTTCAAGGCCGCGAGCAATCCCAAATTGAGAACCACGCTTGCCCACAGGACGACGCGACGGATTCTGGGCCGACCGTCCCAATGGGCGATCAGCTCGGCCGCGACACAGTTGATCGCCGTCGAGAACAGCAAGAGCGTGACGTAGCGGGGATCCCAAGCTGCGTAGAAGAGATAGCTCGCCGCCAGCAGGTTGCATTTGCGAAGGATCCACGGTAGCGGCAGCGAGTGGATGACAAGCACGGCCCCAAAGAAAAGAATGAACGTGAATGAGTTAAACGGCATCGAAGGCCGTAGGAGAAGCGAAAGCCACCAGCTAAGAGGACGCTCGTTGAATTATGGGCGAGAACGCCGTTGAATACCAAGAGCAGCGCGCCTGATTTGGAACCACACGGCGAACTGGAACCGCCGAGAAGTCGTTGTGACGGGAATGGGAGCGGTTTCCCCATTCGGCATTGGCGTCGGTCCACTTTGGAACGGAATCAGCGCGAGACAGAGCCGCATTGACTCGATCGAGGACGTACTCGCGCTGCACCCGGCAATTTACCCAACGCGCGACGCTGGGGCAGTCAAGTATTCTTCTGTCGATGATCATCTGACGCTCACACAAGCCATCTTCACGAGGTGGACCAACATGCGTGTCATGGCTCGACACAGTGAACCACAAAGGGCGTCGCGTCCATTCGATGCAAAACGCAACGGATTGGTCCTTGACGAAGGAGCGGCCATGGTCGTGCTGGAATCTCGAGCCGCTGTTGAGCGTCGCGCGGTAAAGATGTTAGCGACTGCGTTGGGCTATGGTGCATCGAGCGACGCGCACCATATCACGACCGCATGGCCGTGACCGGTATGTGAGTCGGGCGACGCTTAGGCTATGTCGGAAAGTGACGGTTTGTTGCGCCGGATTTCGAGACAGTATCATCAGAATCGTTGTTGAGCAGCGTGGAGCCGTGCAAACAAGCTCGGCAGGCGGTCGCCTTTGAATGAAGTCCACCAGAAGGAGCTCAAGTTCGCGCGTTAAGAAACTCACTCGGTCGTTTTTCCAGCGACCGGCGGAAGACGTTGCCCAGGCACTGATCGGAAAAATATTGGTGCGGCGCTTGCATGGAAAGCTGTTCCGGGCCCGTCTCATCGAGACAGAGGCCTACCTAGGCCCCGACGATCTCGCGTCACACGCATCGAAGGGACGAACGCGGCGAACTGAAGTCCTCTTCGGAGCCCCGGGGCGCGCCTACGTGTACTTGATTTACGGCCTGTACGAGATGCTAAACGTGGTCGCAGGCGCCGCGGGCCAAGGCCAGGCGGTGCTGATCCGAGCGGCTCTTCCGCTCGATGACTGGAAGGCGGATCTCTCGGGGCCCGGCCGGCTCACACGCGCGATGGAGATTACCCGGCTGCAAAACGGCCTTGATCTGACGGGAACGCAGCTCTACTTGCTGGACAATCCTGGGTATCAACCGGTCGTGCAATCGACAAAACGGATCGGCATCGACTACGCGCGCGACTGGAAGGATGCGCCCCTTCGTTTCGTCGACGCAAATCGGTAGACGTGCCAGCCGCTGCGAGCAGGCAAGGAGTCTGATCGCACCGAAGCGGCTGAGTGCTTTGGCCCGTCAGTGTCTTGCTTGTCGCAGATTAATCGGTTCGGTGGCGGGGTGTTGCCGTGCGTTCGCAGTCATCGGCGTGGTCGGTCGGCGTGGTCGGTCGGCGTCTTAACGACGTCAAAGACCAGCTAGGTCGGAAGCGTCACGTTGTGGTAGATCTCTTGCACGTCGTCGCAGTCATTCAGCATTTCGAGGAGCTTTTCGAACAGCGGCAGGTCTTCCGCGCTGAGCGTTTTGCTGGCCTGCGGGAGAAAAGTGATCTCCTGGTTTTCCAGCTCGACGTCTGGGAATGCATCGAGAAGGGCCGTCTTGGCTTTGTAGAACTCGGCAGGAGGGGCGAAGATCGTGATGTAGCCCTCTTTGCTTTCGACGTCTTCGACGGCGACGTCCGCGGCGAACATGGCCTCAAGTACCTGGTTTTCGTTGTCTCCCTTGAAGGAAAGCACGGCCACGTGGTCGAACGACATCGCGGCGGTGCCATGGCCTGCCAGCTTGGCGCCGGTCTTGGTAAAACAACTGCGGACTTCAGAGATCGTCCGTTGATTGTTGTCCGTCAAACAATCGACGATGACTAAGGCGCCGCCGGGACCAAATCCTTCGTAACGCGCGAGCTGGAAGTCCTCACCCCCCGTGCCACTTGCCTTCTGGATTGCCTTTTCGATCACATGGCTGGGGACGTTTTCACGCTTGGCTTTTTCGACAATGCTGCGCAGGGCTGGATTGGCGTTCGGGTCTGGCACGCCGTTCTTGGCCGCCATGTACAATTGCTTGCCGTACCTGGCGTAGAGCTTGGATTTCGAAGCAGCCGTCTTGAAGATCGATTGCTTGCGATTCTCGAAATTTCTTCCCATACGAATTTTGGCTCTTCACCCGTGATTTG